>JBJMMH010000215.1:0-15159 GCA_045804885.1 Chloroflexota bacterium
CGCCTGGGCGAAGCCGAGGCCGACCGCCTTCGGGAACGTCAGATCGACGGCGAGCAGGCGCTTGGCGCCCCAGTGGTCGGCGAGCCACATGATCGCGGCGCCGACGACCAGCATCAGCGCGACGAGCCCGACCTCGCGGAACCGTTCCTCGACGAGGTCGTTGAGAAGGACGCCGATGACGAGCGCCGGAACGGTCGCGACGGCGATCAGCCAGGCCAGCCGGCGGTCCGGATCGCCCTCGAATGAGCGGTCGCGGATTGTCGCGAGGCCGGCCGGGACCAGCCGCGTCCAGTCGTGCCAGAAGTACACGAACAGCGCAACGAGCGTCCCGATGTGGAGCATCACGCTGAACGCGAGCGACGTGATGAACGGGTTGTGCCAGCCGAACAGGTACGGGACGATGATCAAGTGGCCCGACGACGAGATCGGCAGGAACTCCGTCAGTCCCTGGACGATCCCCATGACGATTGCCTGGCCGAGCGTGTCCACTGGAGCGGCGGCGTCGCCGAGCCGCGGCTAGCGGATGAAGAGCGGGGCGAGAACGAGCGTGATCGTCGCGAGGAGCTTCACGAGGACGTGGAGCGACGGGCCGGCAGTGTCCTTGAACGGGTCGCCCACCGTGTCGCCGACGACGGCCGCCGCGTGGGCGTCCGTCTTCTTCCCGATGACGTTGCCGGCCTCGTCCTTGAGGTTTCCGGATTCGATGTACTTCTTCGCGTTGTCCCACGCCCCGCCGCCGTTGTTGAGGACGGTCGCGAGGAGCACGCCGCCGATCGTGCCGACCATGAGGAACCCGGCAACCGCCTCGTAGCCGAGAAGCAGGCCGACGATGATCGGGGTCGCAACGGCGACGAGGCCCGGCGCGACCATCTCGCGGAGCGCGGCTTGCGTCGTGATGTCGACGACGCGGGCGTAGTCGGGGCGCTGCGTGTAGTCCATGATCCCGGGCATCTCCCGGAACTGGCGGCGGACCTCGACGATGATCGTCTGGGCCGTCTTGCCGACCGCCCGGATGGCGAGCGACGAGAAGAAGTAGGCGAGCATCGCGCCGATGAGGGCGGCCACGAACACGCCGACGTCGGCCATGTTGACCGAGGTGAGGAGCTCCCCGCCCCGGTTCGTCTGGATGAGGTTCACCTTGTTGATGTAGGCGCTGAACAGCAGGAACGCGGCCAGTGACGCGGATGCGATCGCATAGCCCTTGGTGAGGGCCTTCGTCGTGTTCCCGACGGCGTCGAGCCGGTCGGTGATCTCGCGGGCGCTGGCCTCCGACCGGCTGAACTCCGCCACGCCGCCCGCGTTGTCGGTGATCGGGCCGAACGTGTCCATCGCGAGGATGTAGGCGGTCGTCATGAGCATGCCCATCGTCGCGACGGCTGTCCCGAAGATCCCGCCGACATCGTTGCCCTCGGTAGTCAGCAGCCCGGCCTGCGAGCCAAGCCAGTGCGAGGCGATGAGCGCCACCCCGATCGTGAGAGCCGTCACGAACGTCGTCTCGAATCCGACCGCGGTACCGCTGATGATGTTCGTCGCCGGACCGGTCCGCGACGCCTCCGCAATCTCGCGAACGGGGCGGAACGTGCCCGCCGTGTAGTACTGGGTGATGTAGACGAACACGACGCTCGTCGCCAGACCGACGATGCCGCAGCCGAGGAACCAGATCCAGGCCGGGATGCCGTTGGCGCCGGTCGTGTCGGCGCCCGTGCTCATCATGATGTTGGTCGTGATCGCCAGCCCGATCACCGACAGGATCGTCGTGACCCAGTAGCCGCGGTTGAGGATGTTCATCGGATTCTCATCCTCGCGGCCGCGGATGAAGAACATCGCGACGATGGTGGCGAGGAGTCCGAACGCGCGGACGACGAGGGGGAAGAAGATCCACGCCTCGGGGTTGGGCCAGCCCGCGGTCAGCGCGATCGCGTAGACCGAGACACCCAGGATCATCGCGCCGATGTTCTCGGCTGCGGTCGACTCGAACAGGTCCGCGCCACGGCCGGCGCAGTCGCCGACGTTGTCACCCACGAGGTCGGCGATGACGCCGGCGTTGCGCGGGTCGTCCTCCGGAATGCCCGCCTCGACCTTGCCAACGAGGTCCGAGCCGACGTCGGCGGCCTTCGTGTAGATCCCGCCACCAAGCTGGGCGAAGAGCGCGACGAACGATGCTCCGAAGCCGAAGCCGACGATCAGGAACGGCGCCTGGGCCACGGTGACATCGCCGACGAACGTCTCGTAGAACGTGAAGATGCCCCACACGCCGAGCAGCGACAGGGCGACGACAAGGAAGCCCGAGACGGCGCCGCCGCGCATCGCGACCTGGACCGCCTCGACGAGGCTCCGCCGGGCGGCCGACGCGGTCCGAACGTTCGACCGGACGCTGATCGTCATCCCGATGATGCCCGACAGCATCGAGCACGCGGCGCCGACCAGGAACGCGAAGGCCGTCATGACGCCGATCGGGAGACCGGCCAGCGTCGGCACGTCGGCCACGTCGGGTGTCTCGACGAGGGCGATGACGATCCCGATCACGACCGCCGCGATCAGGGCGAGGACCGCGATCGTCGTGTACTGCCGCTTCACGAACGCGTCGGCGCCCTCACGGATCGTGTCCCCGACGTCGATCATGGCCTGCGTCCCGGTGTCCCTGGAGAGGACATCTCGGGCGAGGTAAATGGCGAAGAGGACGGCGACGATCCCCGCGATCGGGATCAGCAGCTGGAGCGTGGTGGCGCTCATTTGGTTCTGCGACTCCTCCACGTGAACCCGGGCCGTGCTCGCGGCCGCACGCGACCGTCAGACATGGTCACGTGGAACGAGATCGATCGGGCGGATGCCTGATGCGTGATGGGCCGGTCAGGGCGCGGGCGAGTGTATCAAACCCACCGAGCCCCCGCGGCTATTCACCTCCGTACCGCCGCCCGGAGACGCGTCCCGACCTGCGGCGGCGGCTGCTGCCGCCACCTATACTGCCGGACTTGTGACCAGACGCCCCGCATTTGGGTGCCTCTTCGAGATCGTCGAGACACTCGTCCTCACGCTGATCATCTTCTTCGTCATCCAGACATTCGTCGCTCAGCCGTATCAGATCCGCCAGCAATCGATGGAAACGACGCTGGAGCCCGACCAGTACGTCCTCGTCGACAAGCTCACGCCGCGGTTCGACACGTACAAGCGCGGCGACATCGTCGTGTTCAACCCGCCGGCCGCCTGGCAGCAGGAGAACGGCACGCCGTACATCAAGCGGGTCATCGGCGTGGGCGGCGACACGGTCGAGATCCGGGACGGCCACGTCTACGTGAACGGCACCGACCTTGAAGAGCCGTACGTGTTCAAGGAAGACGACGGGACGACGCAGACGACCGAGGATCCGCTGAACATGGGCGAGTGGGCCGTCCCCGAGGGTGAGCTGTTCCTCATGGGCGACCACCGCGGCAGCTCGGCCGACTCGCGCGAGTTCGGAACCGTCAAGACCGGCGACGTGATCGGCCGGGCGTGGCTGCGCTACTGGCCGATCAACACCTTCGAGGTCATCCCCACCCCGAGCCACCCGGAGCTGCAGCCGGCCGCACCATGAACCTCCTCCTGGCCGCCCTGACGGCGGCCCTCGTCGCGGGGGCGGTCGTGGCGGTCTCGGCCCGGGAGGCGCGCGCGGCGCTGCTCGGTCTCCTCGTGACGCTGCTCGCGGCGTCACTCCTCGCGGATCCGTTGCCGGCGCCACTCCCGCTCGCCGCGCGGATCGCCGCCGCCTTGCTCGCGGCCCGCCTCATCGCGATCGCGATCCGGGACTACGACCGACCGACGGCGGGCTCCCGCCTCGGCTGGCCGGTCGAGGCATTGGCCGCCGTGGCCGCAGCTGTCGTCGGTGTCGGGACGAACGGCCTGGGCGCGACGGCGATGGGTCCTGCGGCGGCATCCGCCGCGGGCTTCGCCGTCGGGATCCTCGCGGCGGCGCCGATCGTCACGAGCCGCGACGCCTACCGCCTCGGGATCGGGGCGATGCTCCTGCTGTCAGCGGGACTGCTCGTCCGCGTGGGGCTCGGCGGGACGCCGAGCGATCTCGAGCAGCTGGTGACGTGCGGTCTGATCGTTGGCGTCGCCGGAGCCGCGGCCGTCATCATCCGGGGCGCGCGCGAAGCCACCGGAAGTCTCGATGCCGCCGACGAGGCAGAGGTCGTGCGACCGGCCTCGCGTCACCTGGGTCGGTCGCCTCGAACTGCGGCGGCCGCTCCGGCGGCACCTCCGGCGGGTCCGCCCGCTGACCCGACCACCAGGCGGTGACCGTCCTCCCCTTCCTCGCGATCACCTTCGGAGCAGCCGCCGCGTCGCTGCTCAGCCGTCGTAACGGGCGGATCTCGACCGCGGCCGGGCTGCTGGGACTAGGCGCGGCGGCCATCGCCGCAGGGCGGATCCGGGCCGACGACGTGCTCGTTATCGGCGGCGGCGAGATCGCGGGTTCGGAGTACCTCCGGCTGTTCGCGGTCCTCGGCAGCGTCGTCGCCCTTGCGCTGGCGGTTCTGGGGCTGGCCTCAACGTCGCACCGCAACGCTCCCGGCGTCCTCCTCGCCGGCATCGGCAGCGCGGTTCTCGCCCTCGCCCTCAGCGACGTCCGGATCGCGGTCCTCGCCGCGACGGCGGGCGGCCTCGTCGGGATCCTCGTCACGATCTCCTCGCCGGCGACGCCGCGGAGCGTCACCGTCGCGACCCGCGAGCTCCGAGCGCTCGCGGTGGCTGGCGTCCTCGCGATCCTCGCAACGGCCTGGATCGGTCGTCCGCTCGGCGATCTGAGTGTTGTCCCGGAAGTCTTCGGATTCGCCTACGTCGGCTTCGCCGTCGCAGTCGCGATCCGGTTCGGAGCGATCCCGTTCCACTTCTGGGCGGCGCGCCTCGCCGACGCCGCTCCCGAGGTCACGCTGCCGATGCTCATGGCCTGGGGCCCGGCGTCGTTCGCGGTCGTCGCCCTGGCGTGGGCGGACCAGTCCGTCGCGCCCCTGCTGCTGCCGCTCAGCGCCGAGCGGCTGGCGGTCGTCGCGGTGGGGGCGGCGAGCGCGATGCTCGGAATGCTCGCAGCCGCGATCCAGGATGACCTCGAGCACGTCGTCGGCTACACGATCATCGCCGACGCCGGGATCGCGATCCTCGCCCTCGCCGCGCTGAGTCCCGACGCCTGGGCGCCCGCGCGCGAGTGGATCCTCGCGTTCGTCACGGTCCGTAGCGCGTTCGCGGCCTGGGCAGTCGCGATTCGGGGCGGGTTCCGGACACGGCGGATCTCCGAGCTGAGCGGCTGGGTTCTGAGGGCGCCATTGCTGGCAGTGGCACTCGTCCTGGTCGGCGTCGCGGCCGTCGGCTGGCCGGGGCTGATGGTCTGGGACGCCCGGGCACGGCTGGTCGGCCTGACCATCGCGGGGCCGGTCGGAATCGCGGTCATCCTGTCGTCGGTCGCCCAGCTGGCGATCTACGGGCGGCTCCTCGCCGTCGGGCTGTCGAAGCCGAGTGAGGCCGTCCGCGGCGCGGCGGGTCCGCGACCGACGTGGCCCGCGGCCATCGCCCGGCGCGACGTCGTCGGCCTCAGCCCGGCCGAGCGCGCGTTCGAGCGCGGCGGCCACGCAGTGGGCGGCGCGGTCGACGTCTTCTGGAGCGTTCCGGCCGCCGTCCGCGCAAACCGGGCGCTGCTCGCGGGCGTCCTCGCCGTCGCCGTGGCCGGGCTGGCCCTCACCGTGTCGTCCGGCGGGCTCGGAGTCGTCGAAGCGGCTCGCGCGGTGCCGGCTCACCCCTCGGGACCGGGACCCCTCGAGGGACCGGGAGCGTCTGGTTCCGAGGTCCCGGCCTCCGCCGTGCCCGGGTCCGAACCTCCGGCGTCCGCCGAGCCGTCCCAGCCGCCCGCGGTCGAAGGCGGACCGAGCGAGCCGGCGACGTCCGGCGGTGGGTCGCCGTCGGTCCCACCAACGTTCCTGCCGGTCCCGCCCTCCTGATTCTCGTCCGCCGCGGGGACGCCGGGGCTGTGTCCTATTCGTCCGGGGCGAGGGCCCACCGATCGATGTCGCGCTCGTACTCGATGAGCTCGCCCTCACCGAACCAGAGCGCGAGCTCCGATGCCGCGGTCTCTGCGCCGTCCGAGGCGTGGATGAGGTTCTGGGCGGTCTCGAGTGCGAAGTCCCCGCGGATCGTTCCAGGCGACGCTTCGTGGGGACGTGTCGCCCCGACCATGGCCCGGACGACCGCGACCGCGTTGGGGCCCTCGAATGCCGCGGCGACGAGCGGGCTCGAGGTGATGAAGTCGACCAGCCCCCCGAAGAACGGCTTCTCGCGGTGCACGGCGTAGTGGCGCTCGGCGAGGGAGCGGTCGACGTGGACGAGCTTCAGGCCGACGAGCTTGAGGCCGCGCTCCTCGAAGCGGGCGAGGATGCGGCCGACGAGCAGGCGCTGAACGCCGTCGGGCTTGACGAGGACGAGGGTTCGTTCGGTCACGTGTTCGTTTCCGTGGCTTCAGGGGGATGGAGCAGGAACAGTAGCAGCGCGATCCTCGCGGCGTCCCCCGGGGCGGATCGCTCCTCGATTTCCGCTGCCACCGGCAAATCCGGCGCGCCGTGGGCTAGAAGCCGACCGCGACCTGCGCTTGGATCCGGTTCCGCGCTTTGCTTGCGCGCGCGGCCGGTCCAGAACGCCGTTCGGCCGCCGTTGAGGGCATGCAACCCCAGGTGTTGCCGCTCCCACGAGAATTGGGGGACCGATCGGGTCGCTCGCGACACCGGCCCGGGCCAGGAGACCGGATTTGGCCCCGACCGGGCCTTCCGAGGGACGTGAGCGGAAACAGATCGGTCAGCAGCCCGATTCGACGGTGCCGCGCCGCCGCTGGAGCCTCGGGCGCCGCATTTCGCTCTGGCAGCCCGGGCGGTTGCGCCCTGCGGCGCGGCCTACGCGGGGTCCGTCGTCGGCTCTGGGGCCGGTTCCCGAACGGGCGCCGAGCCGTTCCCCTCGCCGTCGCGCGACTCGCGCCGATCCGTCGCCCGCTCGAGGCTCATCGCCGCGATCGACGCGGCGTAGTCGCGCGTCGCCTGGGCCTCGTCGCCGACGATCCGGTGGGCGTCACCGCGGACCAGGGCCAAGACGGGCTCCTGGCGACCGGCAAGCAGGTCGAGCACCTGTAAGGCGAGACTCGGATCGGCCCGGAGAGCCAGCGCCAGCCCGGCGGCGGCCTGCCCGGGCCGTCCCGCTTCGACGGCGGTCTTGGCGCGACGCATGAGCTCAGCCGCGGAAGGTAGCGTCGCGGCCAGCGTGCCACCGTGCGCGTCCCAAAGGCCCGGGCCGTCGGGCGCGGGCGACGCGGGCGGCGCCTCGGCCGAGGCTGCGACGGCGGCGGCGAAGGCTGTGCCCGCGCCCGAATCCGACCCGCGCTCGCCGGTCGCGGGCCACGCCAGCCCGGGCAGGTCGGTGAACAACGTACCGATCGGCTCGATCGGCGCCGTCGGGTCGATCGGCCAGATCGGGCTGCGCGGCATGCCCGCGAAGATCTTGTCGATCGGTTCGTGGGTCTTGGTCAGGGCCCTGCCGGCGAGCCGCCGTGCCTCGCCGGGCCGGCCGAGGCTTGCCTGAAGCTCGGCGGCGATGACCAGGCAGAGGACGTCGTCGGGCTTCGACTCGAGATACGCCGCGGCCGCTTCGCCGGCCCCGGGCAGGTCGCCCGTCCGCCAGCGGACCTCCGCAAGATCGCGGATCGCCTCGTCGTCGAGGAGGTTCCGGCCCGCGAGCGACTCCAGCTCTGCACGGGCGAGGCCGAGCGACCCCATCCGGAGGTGGATCCGGGCGAGGACGAGATCTGCGGCTCGCTCGTCGGCGTCGACCGCCGCTGGCTCGGTGAGCGTCACGACGCGCTCACGAGGGCAGCCTCAGCCGCTTCTCGAGGCCCCGGGCATGACGCGCCGGGGCGACCACGGCGAGGCGGAGGCCGTCGTCGGTGAAGAGGTCGTTCGCGACCCGTCTCACGTCGGCGGCGGAGACCGCGGCGACTTCCGCGAGCGCCTCCTCGAGCGTCAGCACGCGGTCGTGGAGCGCCTCCTGGCCACCGATCCACGACGCGAGGTGGCGGGTCTCGTCCATCCGCAGCTCGAGGCCGCCGGACAGGTACGCCTTGGCCTTCTCGAGCTCGGCCTCGGGAACGTCTTCGCGGCGGAGTCGGTCGAGCTCTTGGAGGATCGCCTCCAACGCCGCGGGCAGGCCGTCCGGGTCGACGCCGGCCGAGACCTCCACGGCGCCGGCGTCGGCATAGTCGACGAGGCCCGACGACACGTCGTACGCGAGGCCGAGCTCCTCCCTGACCGACAGGAACAGCCGGCTCGACATCCCGTCGCCGAGAACTGCGTTCAGCACCGACAGGATCCAGGCGTCGGGGTGGTCGCGACGGAGGCCGGGCACGCCGACGACCAGCTGGGCCTGGGTCGCGTCTCGGCGGGCCGCGAACGCGAATCGCTCGCCTGCGGGCAGCGCCGGGGCGGGCGTGTATCCGGGAACGACGCCGTTGCCCGTCCCGAACGCCTCCGCCGCAAGGCCGATCGCCTCGTCGTGGAGGAGGTCGCCGGCAACGGCCACGACCGTGTTCGCCGGTCGGTACGTGGCCCGCCAGAAGTCGCGAATCGTGTCGGCCGGGAGGGCCCGGATCCCGGCCTCGTCGCCGCAGATCTCGCGACCGAGCGGTCCATCGCCGAACATCGCCGACTGGAACAGCATCTGCGCGTACTCCGCGGGATCGTCAAGGTACGAGCGGATCTCCTCGATGATCACCGCTCGCTCGCGGTCGATCTCGTCGTCGGCCAGGGTGGGGCGAACGATGAGCTCGCCGAGGACGTCCATCGCCCGGGTCGCCTCGCGGCGCGGGACCCGGACCCAGTACACCGTCGACTCGCGGTCGGTCGCCGCGTTGAACGAGCCGCCGACGCCCTCGATCGCCTCCGAGATCGACCGCGTCGACGGGAAGCGGGCCGTCCCTTTGAAGGTGATGTGCTCCATGAAGTGGGCGACGCCCGCCTGGGCAGGCGTCTCGAGCCGGGAGCCGGCCAGGACGTAGGCGGCGAAGGAAACCGAACGCGCGGCGGGGAGCCTGGCGCTGATGACGCGCGGCCCCAAAGGCAGCGCGGACCGCTCGAACATCGGCGCGATGGTACAGGAAGGTCCCCGGCGCTCGACCTTCGGGCGGAATCCGCCGAAATGGGTCTTCCGGCTGGTCGCTCGGGGGCTATGCTTCCGCTGACCTCCCGGTGCCGGGAAACCCGGGTCGGTCCCATCGAGGGTGCACCGCCGCAAGCCTGGCGTCGGCGCGCCCCGAGTCGACCGCGCGTGGGCCGAGTCCTCGCGTGCGGCTGGTGGTCGAGGAGGAGGAACCATGGCGACGAAGCGGCTCAGGCTGCTCTCCCTGCTTGCGGTCGGCGTTCTGGCGTTCGGCGCGTGCAGCAATGCCCCCGCGGCATCGCCCGCTGGCAGCGGCGCCGGAGGCGGCGGCGATGCCGCGTGCGCCGGTACCGGCACACAGGGCGGCGCGAACCTCCAGATCCCGGACGTCGAACAGGGCAAGTTCAACGTCGCCATGGTCCTCATCGGGCCGCACGACGACGGCGGCTGGAGCCAGGCCCACTACGAGGGCCTCCAGTACCTCTGCCAGAACATGGAAGGCTCCCACGTCGCGTACATCGAGAACGTCCCCGAGGGCGCCGACTCCGAGCAGGTCTTCAGGAGCCTCAGCCGGAAAGGCTTCAACTTCATCGTCGGGACGTCCTTCGGCTACATGGACCCGATGGCGACGGTCGCCGAGGAATTCCCCGACATCACGTACCTCCACCTGACCGGCTTCAAGTCGAACGGCAAGAACTTCGGCAACTTCTTCGGCGCGATGGAGGACTTCAAGTACCTCGCCGGGATGATCGCCGGGTCGCGGGCGAAGAAGGACGGCAACCCCAAGATCGGCTACATGGCGACGTTCCCCATCCCGGAGGAGCTGCGTCTCGGCAACGCGATCATGCGCGGCGTCAGGGTGACCTGCCCCGAGTGCACGATGGACATCCGGTTCATCAACACCTGGCACGACCCGGTGAAGGAGAAGGACGGCGCCGCGTCGCTGTTCGACGCCGGCGCCCAGGTCGTGTTCACCGGGGCCGACACGGGCGCCGTCGCGGACGTCGCCCAGGAGAAGGGCAAATGGGCCGTGACGTACGACCACCAGGCGTCCTGCCACGTCGAGCGCTGCCTCACCGCGCCGTTCTGGATCTGGGGTCCCGAGTACGTGCGGATCGCGAAGCAGGTGAAGGACAAGACGTACAAGGCCGGCTACGAGTACTTCGACGCGGACTCGAAGGCGATGGGCCTCATGGGCTTCATGGAGGGCCAGACGCCGACGAAGGGCGTCGCCGAGCTGCCGGCGGAGGACCTCCAGAAGGTCAAGGACACGCTCGCGAAGATGCTCGGCGGCCAGTTCGGCCGGTTCGACGTGTTCGCGGGGCCGCTTACCGACAACACCGGCAAGCAGCTCCTGAAGGAAGGCGAGAAGCTCAAGCAGTCCGACCTCGACCAGTTCCCGCCCGGCGCACCCGGCAACGAGTGCACCACCTGCATGTACTGGTGGAACGAGGGCATCAACAGCGAGCTGCCCAAGCTCTCGTCGTAGGCCGACGATCGAGTTCCGGCCGCGGGCGTCTCGCCCGCGGCCGGGAGGAACCACATCGGAGCCGGGATGACCGCCGCTCCCCCACCTCGACCTGACGACGACGCGGCGGCGACCGGAGCCGCCACTGCCGCCGCGTCCGCCTCGACAGAGGCTCCGCCGGCGCTCGAGGCGGTCGGGATCGTCAAGCGATTTCCCGGCGTCCTCGCCAACGACGGCGTCGACTTCGAGCTGCGCACGGGCGAGATCCACGCGGTGCTGGGCGAGAACGGCGCTGGCAAGAGCACGCTGATGAACATCCTCGCCGGCCTCTATCGGCCCGACGAGGGCGAGATCCGGCTCGACGGCCGGCCGGTCGCCTTCGGGTCTCCGCGCGATGCCATCGAGGCCGGGCTCGGGATGGTCCACCAGCACTTCACGTTGGTCCCGTCGCAAACGGTGACCGAGAACATCCTGCTCGGGCTCCGTGAGCCGAGGTTCCTCCTCGACGCGCGCCGCTCCGAGGCGGAGGTCGTGCGGCTCGCCGCGGAGTTCGGCCTGCGGGTCCATCCCAGGGCCAAGGTCTGGCAGCTGAGCGTCGGCGAGCAGCAGCGCGTCGAGATCCTCAAGCTGCTCTACCGCGGCGCACAGATCCTCATCCTCGATGAGCCGACGGCCGTCCTCGCGCCGCAGGAGGCCGACGACCTGTTCGCCACCCTGAAGTCGATGACGGCCGCCGGTCGGAGCGTCGTCTTCATCAGCCACAAGCTAAACGAGGTCGTCCAGATCGCGGACCGGGTGACCGTCATGCGCCGCGGCCGCGTCACGGCCGCCGGCCGCTCCGCCGAGGGCGTGACGAAGCGCGACCTGGCCCGGCTGATGGTCGGCCGCGACCTGTTCGGGCTCTACGAGAAGGCGCCGTTCAACCCGGGCAACGTCCTCCTGTCGGCGACCGACGTCGAGGCCGTGAGCGACCGCGGCCTGCCGGCGTTGCGCGGGGTGTCGCTCGACGTCCGGGCCGGCGAGATCGTCGGGATCGCGGCAGTGGCCGGCAACGGGCAGACGGAGCTCGCGGAGGTCGTCACGGGCCTGCGACCGTGCACAGGCACGATCAGGATCGGCGCCAGGACGGTGAGCAACCGCCCGCCGCGTGACGCGATCAGGGCGGGCGTCGCCCACGTCCCGGAGGATCGGACGGGCATGGGCAGCGCACCGAACCTGTCGGTCGCCGAGAACCTGATCATGAAGCGCTTCCGCGAGCCGCCCATCTCCCGCGGCTGGCTGATCGACGACGGCCGGATGCGGACGCTCGCCGAGGAGCTCCGCGAGGAGTACGCGATCGCGGCGCCGTCCGTCGACACCCGAGCGCGGCTGCTGTCCGGCGGCAACCTCCAGCGGCTGATCCTCGCTCGCGAGATCGAGACCGAGCCCTCGATGATGGTCGCGGTCCAGCCGACGCGCGGCCTCGACGTCGGGGCGATCGAGACGGTCCACCGGCTGCTCCTGTCGCGGCGGGAGCACGGCGCCGGGATCCTGTTGATCTCCGAGGACCTCGACGAGATCCTCGCGCTGGCGGACCGCGTCGACGTGATGTTCGAGGGCCGGATCGTCGGCTCGTTCGATGCCGAGACCGCGGACGTCCATGAGATCGGCTTGCTGATGACAGGCGCGACCGACGACGACGCGACCGTGGCTGCGCCTTCGACCGAGGGTGCTTCCGCGTGAGCTTCTACCTCGAACCGCGGCTCAGCGTCCCGCGCTGGCTCTCGCCGGTCGCGACAATCCTGGCGCTCCTCGTCGCGCTCGTCATCAGCGGCGTCGTCATCGCGTTCGTCGGCGGTGACCCGATCCGGTCATACGGCCACATCCTCAACGCCGCCTTCGGCAGCGTCGGCGTCATCTCCGACACGCTTGCCAAGGCGACGCCGCTCCTCCTGACCGGCCTCGCATGCACGCTCGCGTTCCGGATGCGGCTCTGGAACATCGGGGCCGAGGGCCAGCTGCTGCTTGGGGCGTGGGGCGCGAGCGCGGTCGTGCTGTTCCCGCTGCTGCCCGAGGGGACGCCGGGCTTCGTGGTGATCCCCGCGATGATGCTGGCCGGCGCGGCGGCTGGCGCCGCATGGGGGCTCATCCCGGGGGTGCTCCGGGCGCTGCTCGGCGTCAACGAGATCATCACCACGCTGATGCTCAACTACGTGGCCCTGTTCTGGATCCAGTTCTGGGTCTTCGGGCCATGGAGCGAGGGCGGCTTCCAGCAGTCGGCGACGTTCCCCAAGGAGGCGTTCCTGCCACGCCTGACCGACTTCGCGTCGGCCGTGCCGGCGTTCGCCGGGCTGACCGTTCACCTCGGCTTCCTGTTCGGGGTCGGTGCCGCCGTGGTCGTCTGGCTCGTCCTCGAGCGGTCGCGCTGGGGCTACGAGATCCGCCTCGTCGGCGACAGCCCGGCGGCGGCCCGCTACGCCGGCGTCGACATCAAGCGGCTGATCATCGTCGTGTTCGCGGCGTCGGGTGCGCTGGCCGGCCTCGCCGGGATGAGCGAGGTGTCCGGCTCGGTCCACCGCCTCCAGGACCGCTTCTCGCCGGGCTACGGCTACACCGCGATCATCATCGCGTACCTCGCCCGGTTCGATCCGCTCAAGGTCATCATCGCGTCGATCCTGTTCGGGGCGCTCATCCTGGCCGGCCGCGAGATCCAGCCGTCGGGCGTCCCGGCGATGATCCAGGGCGTCATCCTCTTCTGCCTGATCGTCGCCGACGTCTTCGTCCGGCACCGGCTGCGCTTCGAGCGGACGACGCCCAGCGGCGCCGCGGGCTCACCGGGCGGTGACGCGGCCGGGCAGCCGGGCACCGGGAAAGCCTAGGTCGAGCGGCATGGACCTCACGCTGCTGCTCGCCGCCGGGATCGCCACCGGGACCGTGCTGCTGTTCGCGTCGGTCGGCGAGATCTTCGCCGAGCGGGCGGGCGTCCTGAACCTCGGCGTCGAGGGCATGATGCTGATGGGCGCGGTCGCGGGGTTCTCGACCGCCGTCGCGACGGGCAACGCGTGGCTCGGGCTGGCCCTGGCGATGCTCGCGGGCGGCGCGATCAGCCTGATCCACGCCGTCGTGACGATTCATCTCCGGGCCGAGCAGGTCGTGTCGGGGCTCGCCCTGACGTTCCTCGGGAGCGGGCTCGCGCGCGTCCTGGGTGAGGGGCTGTCGAACGCCGGCGAGACCGCCCGGATCCCGGCCTTCTCGGTCCCGCTCCTGTCGTCGATCCCCGTCGTCGGGCCGATCTTCTTCCACGACCAGAGCCTGCTCGTCTACGTCGGGTACGTCCTCGTCCCGATCGCCTGGTTCTGGATCAACCGGACGCGGCCCGGGCTCCACTTGCGGGCCGTCGGCGAGGCGCCGTCGGCCGCCGATGCCCAGGGCATCTCGGTCTATCGAACGAGATACGTGTACGTCTTCATCGGCGGGATCCTGGCCGGGCTCGCCGGCGCGACGATCACGCTGGCCGTGTCACCCGGCTGGTTCAGCGACCAGACGACGAACGGCCGGGGTTGGATCGCGGTCGGCCTCGTGATCTTCGCCCAGTGGAATCCCATCCGGGCGGCATTCGGCGCCTATCTGTTCGGGGCGATCTCGCGGTTCGTCCTGGATGTCCAGGGCGTAGGGACCGTCCTCGGCGTGACGAACCCGTTCCAGCCGGGCCGGTCGGCGACGTTCTTCCTGGAGATGCTGCCGTACGTGCTGGTGATCGTGGTCGTCGTGCTCGGCTCGCGCGAAGCGGCCAGGAAGCGGGTCGGGGCGCCGGCGGCGCTGGGCACGCCGTACGTCCGGGGCGAGCGGGGGGTCTAGTCGCGCTCGGGGCGCGAGTCGCCCGGGCCGTCGAGGCCCTGGAGCTCCATCTGGACGAAGCCGCTCGTGTCGAACTCGAGCTGGCGTGGCGCCTTGGCCGAACGCGTCTCGGTGCCCGCGTCTCCCGACGTCATCGGGGCGTACTCGATGATCACGCGCTCGTCGCCCTGGACCAGCGTGTAGATGAGGAGCTGGTCGGGACGCGTGTCGAATTCGAGGTGCTCGAACGAATCGATGTTGAGGGTGATCGAGATCGGCGTGAAGTAGGTCGACGTGTCGGGCTCGTCGGCGACGATCCGCTCCACCCAGCCGGTGCCGTGGGCGATGAGGTCGCGACCACGCATGAAGCGGTAGCTCACCGTCTGCTTGAGGGTCGGCCGGAGGAGGTTCTGCATGTCGCTGCGGCTGCTGACGACGCCCTGGTTGACGAAGAACTTGGCGGGCGTGGCAGTCGACACGGGCGGCTCCTGTGGGGCGCGGCTGGGGCTCGGTCCGACGCCGACGATGGTACTCGTTCCGGTGGTGCTGGGCGCCGCTGGAAATCTCTCTCCCTCCGTCGCGATGCCGTTCTTGGCATATAGGCGGGACGGCGGGGCGGCGCGGCGCGGCGCCCGGGTGATGCCACGCACGGCATCGCAGGCCGAGGAGCGACTACGCGGGGCGCCGGCCCCCGCGCACGGGGTGATGCCACGAACGGC
>JBJMMH010000216.1:0-44155 GCA_045804885.1 Chloroflexota bacterium
GAGCCCACGACGATTGCCGCCGCCCAGCGCCTCGAGTGCCGCGGCATCGCCGTCCAGTGGCGCGCGATCGACGAGCGATCGGCTCGCCGCGTCCGGGAGGCCGGTCTCGACCTGGTCGCGTGGACGGTACGCCGCCGCCCGACGTACGCCCGGCTGGAGCGCCTCGGTGTCGTCGCGATCTGCGCGGAGGCACGAGCCCTCGACGGCTGACGGCGGGTCGCCGGCCGCGACTGGCGGGCCGGATGCGCCGCGTGAGCCTATCCTCGACGTGGCGCCACCAAAGCGCCGCCTGATACGGAGGACGCCCTGATGACCGCCGACGAACGCGCCGACCTCGTTGTCGTCGGCGCTGGCACGATCGGCGGTTGGGCCTCGTACTTCGCCCGGACGAGCGGCGCGGAGCGTGTTGTCGTCATCGATCGAGGCCTGGCGGGCCAGGGGGCAAGCTCGCGCGCGGCGGGCATCGTCCGGGCTCAGGGCGGCACGCCGGCGACCGTCGCCCTCGGTCGGTGGTCGATCGACTTCTATCGTCGCCAGTCCGTCCAGCTCGGCACGGACTCCGGCTTTCGTGAGCTCGGCTACCTCGTCCTCGCGGTCACGGAGGACGACGAACGAGTCGGCCGAGAGCGGATCGCGATGCAGCAGGCCGAGGGGCTCGACGTGCGCTGGGTCTCGGCCGACGAGGCGGCTCGGCTCGTCCCGACGCTGAGCCGCGATGGCCATCGCGGCGGCAGCTTCCTCGCGACCGACGGCCATATCGACCCGCCGCGCAACGTCCGTGCCTACTCGCTGGCGATACAGGCGGCGGGTGTCGAGCTCCGCGAGCGGACCGCGTTCGAGGGGCTCGACGTCGTCCCAACCCGGGGCGGCGGCCGACGCGTTGTCGGCGTCCAGACGAGCGCGGGCCGTATCGCGACCGGGCGCGTCGTCTTGACCGGCGGACCCTCGCTGCGCGCCGTCGGCCGCGCCGCCGGCATCCGGATCCCGGCGGGCGCCGCACGGCACACCGTCGGCGTCCTCGAGCCGCACGAGGCGTTCGACGTGGAGCGGATGCCGATGGTCTTCGACATCGGTGCCGGACTGTACTGGCGGCCGGAGGAGGGCGGGCTGCTGTTCGGCTGGAGCGATCCGGACGAGGCGCCCGGCGAGGCCCGCTCGATCAACTGGCGGATGTACGACGAGGCGCGCGCGCGCCTGGCCGGCTTCGTTCCGATCGCGCGCGACCTGGGCCTCCGCAAGATCTGGGCCGCGACGATCGACTACACGCCCGACCATCTGCCGATCCTGGGACCGGGCCTGACGCCCGACCGAACGCCCATCGAGGGCGTGACGATCGCGTCAGCCGGTGGCCACGGCATGATGTGGGGCCCCGGCGTCGCCCGTGTCGCGGCGGACCTCGCCTTGACCGGCCGCACCGACGTGGTCGACGTGTCGGACCTCGGCCTGGACCGGTTCGACGAGCACGGACGCAGTCGGCTGGCGACCGACCCGATTGCCCTGCCGTTCCCGGTCGACGCGGCGGACTCCGCGCTCGACGCCGAGCCTACCGCCGCAATCGCCCGCTAGCGATGCCAGACGCCGCCCCGCCGCTCGTCCTCGAGGCGGGACCCGCGCGGCTCGAGGTCAGCCCGGCCGACGGCGGTCGGATCGCCTCATTCCGACTCGACGGCCGCGAGCTGATCGCGCGCGTCGACACCGGCCCGATCTGGTGGGGTTCGTACCCCATGGCCCCGTTCGCGGGCCGCATCCGGCGCGGCGAGTTCACGTTCCGGGGTCGCGGCTACCGACTTCCCTTGAACATGGCCCCCCACGCGATCCATGGCGTGGTCTTCGACCGGCCCTGGGCCGTCGTCAGCCCGGACGAGATCGCCATCCGCCTCGGCGACCCCTGGCCGTTCGCGGGCAACGTGACCCAGCGGTTCGAGCTGGACCCCGACCGGATGCGGGTGACGCTCGAGCTCGCTGCCGCCGAGCCGATGCCGGCTTGGATGGGCTGGCACCCGTGGTTCCGGCGGCGGCTGGATGGCTCGAGCGCGGGCGCGCCGGGGGTGCGCCTCGACTTCACGCCGGGGGCGATGTACGAGCGGGACGCCGAGGGCATCGCCACGGGCCGGCTCGTCGAGCCTACGCCGGGGCCCTGGGACGACTGCTTCAGGGACCTACGATCGAACCCGCGGCTGACGTGGCCGGACGGGCCTGCGCTGACGTTGAGCTCGTCGTGCGTCGACTGGGTCGTGTTCAATCAGCGCGACGACGCGCTATGCGTCGAGCCGCAGTCGGCCCCGCCGGACGCCGTCAACATCGACGCGCCGGTCGTGGAGCCCGGCCGGCCGCTCGTCGTGACGATGGACTGGCGCTGGGGCTGACCCCTGGCACGGCGCGGTGGCGCCGCGGGTCAGGCGGGGCTGGCGGCGTGCTCGGCCGGGTGCGCGCCGCCGAGGACTGCTCGGACGCGGGCGAACAGGGACGGGCGAGGCGTTCGCGGGGCGGGCAGGCGCGTCCGCCGTCGGTCGGCGTCCTGCTCCTGGGCGCTCATCGCGAGGATCACGTAGTAGGCGGCCATCGACCTCATCGTGGGCACTCCCTCGTTTGGCGTTGTTCGGTGTCGGACTGACGCGCGTTACCGTACGAAACCGGCACACGGCGCCGCGAGCGACGAGGGTCCGCCAAGCCGACCGACATTTGTCGCAGGCCCCGACGAGACGTCAGCAGCAGCCGCCCTGACCGCAGCCGCAGCCGCCCTCGGCGATCGGGAGCGCTCGCGGCGTGAGGTCGACGACCGGCGTCGCGTCGGCCGGCTTCGTGGCCTTGATGATCGCGCTGACCATGCCGTCGGCGACATCGTGAGTCGGGGTCACGGAGACGTCGCTCAGACCGACGGCCTGCAGCCCCGCGCGGAACTCCGACATCGAGAGGGCTCCCGCGATGCAGCCGGCGTAGCTGCCGCGCTCGGCGCGCTCATCGGGCGTCAAGCGGTCCTCGGCGACGATGTCGGTGATACCCATCCGGCCGCCGGGCCGGAGAACACGGGCGATCTCGCGGAATACCGACGACTTGTCGGCGGCGAGGTTGATCACGCAGTTGCTGATGACGACGTCGACCGACTCCGCCGGCAGCGGAACCGCCTCGATGTGGCCCTTCAGGAATTCGACGTTCGCCGCCCCGGCCTCTGCGGCGTTTCGCTGGGCGAGGGCCAGCATCTCGTCGGTCATGTCGAGGCCGATCGCGCGGCCCGTCGGGCCGACCCGCTTCGCCGAGAGGAGCACGTCGATCCCGCCGCCCGACCCGAGATCGAGGACTCGCTCGCCCTCGTGGAGCTCCGCCACGGCGATCGGATTGCCGCAGCCCAGGCTGGCGAGAACCGCGGCCTCCGGGAGTTCCGCCTGCTCCAGCACGGTGTACAGCCCCGCGCCGATCGTTTCCGGCTCGCCCGAGCAGCAGCCGCCTGCGCTCGCCTGCCTCGCCGCCGCGGCGTAGCGGATCCGGACCTCCTCGTGGATCGTCTCGATCGTCATCGTCCCTGCCTCGCGCTGCGCTTCCGAGTTGTCGACGGTATTGATACTTGACGATATTGACATCTGTCAATACAGTGGCGCCGTGAAGCGCGCAACGGACCGGGACGTCCTGCTCCTGCAGGGCGCCGCCGACCCCACCCGGCTGGCAATCCTCCGGCAGCTCGCCGGCGGTGACGGCGTTTGCGCGTGCGATTTCACGGCGTGCTGCGACGTCGCGCAACCCACGGTCAGCCACCATCTGAAGGTCCTCCGTGAAGCCGGCTGGGTCCGGTCCGAGCGGCAGGCGTCGTTCATCTACTACTACCTTCGGCCCGAGGCGCTCGTCCGCTTCCAGCAGCTCGCCGACGGTCTCGCGCCTGCGATCGCGAGGCCAGGCGCCCGGACGCTGCCTGTCGTCCAGCCGGCTGCCCAGCCCGCGTGATCGCGCGACGCGATCTCCTCCTGCTGATCCTCGCCGCGGCTTCGTGGGGAGTCGGGACGGTTGTCAGCAAGCGGGCCGTCGAGGAGATTCCACCGTTCACGCTCCTGGCTGTCCAACTCGCGGCCAGCCTCGCGGCCCTCGTCGTGCTGACCCGAGCAAGCGGCATCCCACTCCGCGGCAGCCCGCCCGTCCTCAGTCGGCTCGGCATCCTGAATCCTGGTATCGCCTACGCGCTCGGCCTCGCCGGCCTCACCTGGATCTCGGCGAGCCTGTCCGTGCTGCTCTGGGCGCTGGAGCCGCTCCTGATCCTCGTCCTCGCCGGCGTGTTCCTGCGCGAGGGCGTCGCCTCGCGGCTGGTCGCGCTCTCGCTCATCGCCGCGTCCGGGATGGTCCTGGTGATGTTCGATCCGGCCGGAGGCGGCCAGTGGCCGGGCATCGTCCTGACCCTCGCCGGGATCGGCTGCTGCGCGGCGTACTCGATCATCGCCAGGCGTTTCGTCGGGGCGTCGGATTCGACCGCCCCGGTCGTCGTCGCCCAGCAGGCCTACGCGCTCGGGTTCGCCCTCATCGTCGTCGCCGCCGTCGCCGTGCTGGGTGGCGACGTCCGCCCGTCGGCGATCTCGCCGGTCGGCCTCGCGAGTGCGATCGCGTCGGGCGTTCTCTACTACGCGGCCGCCTACTGGCTCTACCTCTCCGCGCTCCGCCGCGTGCCGGCCTCGCTCGCCGCGAGCTCCTTCTACCTGATCCCCGTCTTCGGCGTCGCGGCCGGCGCGCTGTTGCTCGGCGAGCGCCTCGAGGCGGTCCAGTGGCTGGGTGTCACGATCGTCGCCGCCGCCATCGGCCTGATCGCCTCGGGCCGAGCCACGCGGCGAGCGCCGGAGGCCCGGCCGGAAGTCCCGGTTCGCGCCTGACCGGGACCCGTCAACGGCCCCGGAGCAGATCCGGCGGGACGAGCCAGCGGAGCGTCCCGGACGCTTGGCTGATCGGCCTGACGGTGTCGAGCCGGACGAGGGCGCCCTTCTTCACGGCGATGGACGACCCACCCGTGATCCACGCCGTCAGGTCCGAGAAATCCGGGTCGTGGCCGACGAGCAGCGGTCGCTCGGGGTCGCCCGCGTCGAACAGGATCGCCTCGATCGCGACGGCGTCGAGACCGCCCGCCAGGCGGTCGTCGATCGCGATCTCGAGCCCGAGGGCATCGGCGACGATCTGGGCCGTCTGACGAGCCCGCGTCTTCGGCGACGTGACGATCGCGCCGGGCTCGAAGCCGCGTTCCGCGAGGAACTCGCCCAGACGGCGTGCCTGCTTCTCGCCTTTGGCGGACAGGGGCCTGACGTCGTCGGCGCCCGTCCAGGCCTCGGGATCGCCGGCGTCGGCGTGACGCAGGAGATAAAGCTCGGTCGTGCCATTGCTTGCCGAGCCCTCAGCCATGCGCCGATGCCCCGGCGTGGCTCTGTCGCTCGCGTCGGGCGAGATCGACGAACGAGGTGATCCGGGTGGCCATCATCGTCAACGTCCGCTCGAAGGCCGCCAGCCGTTGCTCCTCGCTGCCTTCGACCCGCGCGGGATCCTCGTAGCCCCAGTGCAGGACGGTCTGCTTCTCGCCCGGGAACACGGGGCAGACCGTTTTGGCGTCGTCGCACACGGTGATGACGTAGTCGAACGACCGGCCGAGGAACTCATCGACCGATTTCGAGCGGGCCCAGGCGTGGTCGAGGCCGGCCTCATCGAGGACGCGGACCGTGTACGGGTTCACGCCCTTCGGCTCGATCCCGGCGGATTGGACCTCGAAGTCGGCACCGCCGTGATGGCGGATGAGGGCCTCGCCGATGATGCTCCGGGCGGAATTCCCCCAGCAGATCACGAGTACGCGGATGGGCGGATCGACCCTCACGGATTCAGGTCCTCGATCTCGCCCGATGCCAGGAACACGACGTCCTCCGCGATGTTCGTGACGCGGTCGCCGATCCGCTCGAGGTAGTGGGCTGCGAACAGGATCCGCGTCCCGCGCTCGACGTTCCCGGGATCCGCCCGCATCAGCTCGACCACCTCGTCGAACGTCCGGTGGTACAGCTCGTCGATCTCGTCGTCACGGGCCGCGACGGCCCGAGCCGCCGTCACGTCGACGTCCACGAGGGCCCGGAGGATGTCGCCGACGAGCGACGCCGCGATCTCGCCCATCGCCGGAAGGTCGACGTAGCGCTTGAGCGGCGGGTGCGGGGCAAGCTTGCGGACCTGCTTCGCGACCGAGCCGGCGTGGTCGCCCATCCGCTCCAGCTCGTAGCCGACGTGGTCGAGGGCGAGCAGGAACCGCAGGTCGCGTGCAACCGGCGACTGCGTGGCGATCGCCCGGGTGATCGCCGTAGACAGCTCGCGCTGCATCTCGTTGATCCGCCTGTCGTTCGTGATGACCACCGTGGCGCCGTCGGCGTCGTGGGCGACGAGTGCGGCGATGGCGGCGAGGATCGCATCCTCGACGAGCGAGCCCATACGGAGGACCTGGTCCTTGACGGCCGAGAGCTCCTGATCGAGCGCCGGCCTCGCCGGATGCGCGGTCGGGTTGGCGGCGATGGCGTCGATCAGTTCGCCTTCTGCGTCGCGCATGATTTCGCTGATCTGGCGCGTGACGGTCTCCTCGGCGGCGGGGCGCTCGTTCGGGCGTGTCATCGCGCGGTCCTCGTCTTCATCCGAACCGACCGGAGACGTAGTCCTCGGTCATCTGGCTCTTGGGATTCGTGAAGATCTCGATCGTCCGGTCGCGCTCGACGATGTAGCCGGCGCGATCCTCGCCCATGTTCATGAACACGCAGTAGTCGGATGCGCGCGCTGCCTGCTGCATGTTGTGGGTGACGATGATGATCGTGTAGCGGGTGCGGAGCTCGGCCATGAGCTCCTCGATCTGGAGTGTCGAGCGAGGGTCGAGGGCGGACGCGGGCTCGTCCATCAGGATGATCTCCGGCTCGACGGCGATCGCCCGGGCGATGCACAGCCGTTGCTGCTGGCCGCCGGACAGGGCCGTCCCGGGCTGCCGGAGCTTGTCCTTGACCTCGTCCCACAGCACGGCCCGACGGAGGCTCTGCTCGACGAGGTCATCGAGATTGCCCTTCATCCCGTGGACGCGAGGCCCGAAGGCGACGTTGTCGTAGATCGATTTCGGGAACGGGTTGGGCTTCTGGAACACCATCCCGATCCGGCGCCTGACCTCGACCGGGTCGACGTCCTGCCCGTAGAGATTCTGGCCGTGATACAGGACCTCGCCCTCCAGGCGCGTGCCGGGAATGAGGTCGTTCATCCGGTTGATCGCCCGGAGGAGAGTCGATTTGCCGCTTCCCGAGGGGCCGATGAGGGCGGTGATCGCCCGCGCTCGGACGTCGAAGCTGATGTCGCGAACCGCGCGAAACGCACCGTAGTAGATCGACACGTCCCGGATGTCGACCGCCGGCTCCTCGGCCGCGTCGCGGTCCGACGACCGATCGGACGCGGGTGCTGACACGGAGTCCACCCGGATCGACACGGTCGCCGCATCGCCGGCTTCCCCTGCCTGGACGCCCGGGCCAACGCCGGGCAGCCTCGCCGGCGCGTCGGGATCGCGACGCTGCCCTGAGTCGGGATCCACGGTCGGGGGCGCGGTCAGCGTGTGCATGGGATCTCCACTCTGCGCGTCGGTCGCCGTCACCACCATCGCTCCGTTCGATTGCGCATGATGATGGCGATTGCATTCGCGAACAACGTGATCGCCAGCAGTACGAGGATGGCTGCCGCGGTCAGCTCCCGGAATTCGGCCTGAGGTCTGCGCGCCCAGTCGTAGACCGTAACGGGCAGCGCCGTGTACCGACCGAAGATCTGCTCGATGACGTCCTTGCCACCCGATGAGAATCCGCCGAGCACGGCGCCGACGAGGATCAGCGGCGCCGTCTCCCCGAGCGCTCGTGACAACGCGAGGACGGTTCCGGTGAGGATGCCGGACAGCGCCGAGGGCAGGACGAGCAGACGGGTTACCTCCCAGCGTGACGCTCCGACGCCGTAGCCCGCCTCGCGCAGCGCGCGGGGCACGGCGCGAATGGCCTCTGCCGAGGTGATGATCACGATCGGGAGGACCAGGACCGCCAACGTGACCCCTCCGGCGATCAGCGACTTGCCACCTGTGATCGGCTGCAGGGCGATCACGAAGACCGCTACGCCAAGCAGCCCGTAGACGACCGACGGCACGCCGGCCAGGTTACGGATGTTGACGTTGATGAGCCGGGTCAGCCGGTTGTCCGGCGCGTATTCCTCTAGGTAGATGGCGGTCATGATCCCGACCGGAAACGCGATGAAGGCAACGAAGACCGCCATCAGCAGCGTCCCGAAGATGGCCTGGGCGACGCCGGCTTTGTTCGGATTGGCCGATGTCGGCGATGTCAGGAACCCCAACCCGCGGTCCAGGAGCACCGGCAGTCCGCGATTCACGAGGTCCGCGACGAGGACGAACAGGATCATCAGCGTGAACAAGAGGGCGATCAGCAGGATCGCGTGGAACACGAGCCCGCGGACGTCGACCTCGGTCGTCGTGAGGTCGCGCCGGGTGACGGCGGATGCGGCTGAGGTCATCGGCGGGCCATCAGTAGTGCATCCGCGTTCGGCGGACGAAGAAGTCGCCGAACTGGTTGAGCAGGAAGGTCAGCAGGAACAGCAGGAAGCCCAGGAAGAACAGGCTCTGGAACGCCGCCGCGCTGCCCACGACCTGGTCGGTCCCCGTGGCGAGCGAAGCCATCGCGGCAGTGATCGTCTGACCTTGCTGGAACGGGTTGGCGGTGAACTGGGCGCCGCCCGAGCCGCCCGCGGCGACGGCGACGACCATCGTCTCACCAAGCGCCCGGGAGATGCCGAGTATGGCCGCGGCGACGATGCCCGACATCGCGGCCGGCACGACGACTCGCAGCGACGTCGCTGCGCGGCGCGCCCCCAGGCCGTATGACGCCTCTCGAAGCGAGCGTGGCACGGCTCGCATGGCGTCCTCCGAGATCGAGGCGATCAGCGGAATCGTCAGAAGGCCGACGCCGAGTCCCGCCGCGGCGAGGTTGAAGTCGGGCGACTTGGGATTGAGCGATTGGACGACGACGGGGCTCAGCCACGTCAGGGCGAAGAAGCCGATGACGACGCTCGGGATGCCTGCAAGGATCTCCAGGATCGGCTTGATCGTGCGCCGCACTCTCGGACTCGCGTACTCCGCGAGGTAGATCGCCGAGAGGAGACCGGCGGGGACGGCGACGAGCAACGCGATGACGGTCACCAGCAGCGACCCGACGATCAACGTCGGGATGCCGAACTCACCCCGGCGCGGATACCAGCCGTCATCGAACAGGTGGTCGGGCGTGATCTGCTGAAGGAACGTGATCGCGCCGCCGATGAGGCTCAGGACGATCAGCACGCTGATCACCACCGAGGCCAGGGCAGCGGTCAGCAGGATTCCGCGGACGAGGTTCTCCTTGCGATGGCGGGCCGGGTTGCCGCGAAGCCCCACCGACCGGCCCGGTGGACCGATTGCGATGTCGGTCATGCGATTGGTCCTCGTCTCGGTCGAGGGGCGTGACGGGCTTCCGAGCTGGCCCGACCCGCCACTGGAGAAGGAGCTAGCGGCTTTCCCAGGCGCTCCGGCTCTGGGCCAGGACATCCGGCGCGAGGTCGATGTAGCCGACCGTCTCGTTGGCCGCGGCGATCGTGCCCTCGGCCAGGTAGTAGTCGACGAACGCGGCGACGGCGGCGTTGGCGGCCGCCTTCGCCTTGTTCACGTAGATGAAGAGCGGCCGTGAGAGCGGATAGCTGCTGTCGGAGATCGTCTCGGGCGTGGCCGCGACGCACTTGCCCGGCTCCTTGGCGACCTCGAGGAGCTTCACCTTGTCGAGGTTCTCCTCGGCATAGGCGTATCCGACCCAGCCGAGCGACGTGTCGCTGCCGGCGATCCCCTGGACAATCACGTTGTCGTTCGGGGAGGAGTTGTAGTCCTTGCGCGTCACGCTGTCCTTGCTGCGGGTCTTGGCAATGGGCGTGACGATCGTCTCGACGAAATAGTCGTACGTGCCGGACTCCTCACCCGGCCCGCTGATCGTCAGCTGGGCATCCGGGAGCGTTGTGGTCGATCCGAGCTCGGTGGCGAGGGCCTGTCCGTCCTTCCAGTTGTCGAAACCTTCCGACTCCGGACCGAGCAGTGCGTACAGGTCGGCGAACGAGAGGCACTCGACACCAGTGCTGTCGTTGATCGAGGTCAGGATTGACATGCCGTCGATGGCGACCTTCAGCTCGATGAACTCGATCCCGGCGTCGGCGCACGTCTTCGCTTCTTCGTCCTTGATCGCCCGGGACGCGTCGCTGATGTCGATCTCGCCCGTGCAGAAGAGCTTGAAGCCGTCGCCGGTCCCGGGGCCGTCGACCGTGATTGCGACGTCGGGCTGCGTGGCGTTGAAGGCTTCGGCGACAGCCTGCGAGATCGGCTGGACCGTCGATGAACCGGAGATCGCGACTTCGCCCTGGACCGCGGCGTCCGATGCGGCTGAGCCGGACGCGGCTGGCCCGCTCGATAGGGTCGCCGACGCTCCGCCGCTCGGGCTGGTAGCGGCGTCGTTCGCGCTGCACGCCGCCACCGCGAGGATTGACGCGACAGCGAACGCTCCGACGCGCTTCGAGACAGATCCCGTCAACCGATACCTCCTCCTGACCGCGCTCCGGCGCGGTTGATGTCCGCTCGTTCACGAGGAGGTTCGGCTGCGGCGTTGAACAGAGGGTTCGTGCGACGTTAAGTGTTTGTTAACGGCCGACGGGCGTAGGCCGGGGCCCTTTTTCCCGCCGCGGCCGGTCCCGCCTATCATCGACCGATCGCAGTCCCAATCGGAGGAGCCATGGCAACCCCAGATGCCACGTCGATGACCCCCGCCGCCGCGCTGGCGCGCCACCTCGAGTGGCTCGAATACGCGCTCGCGGCAGCGCGCGAGGAAGAGGCTCGACGGCGGGGCCGGCTCGAGAGGGCGACGAACAAGAATCGCGACAAGCGGGTGTCCCGCTTCGCCGAGGTTTCCGCCGAGGTTGCCGAGCTCGGGGCGCTCGTGGAGGGGATCAAGTCGCTCCAGGCCGCGGCGGCGCGGGCAGCGACAAACTCGGCGCGCGCGGCGTCGTCGACACGCGGCCCGTCGACGAAGCGTCGCGGCGCCGCAAAGACGTCCCGTCGTTCGACTCGTGCGTCGCGGACGGCGGCGAAGACCGACACCGCAGCAGCGTCGCCCGATGCTACCGCCCCGACGAACGGGACGGGTCCCGCCGAACCCGCGGCCAAGAAGCCCGCGACGCGATCGCGGTCGTCGAGCTCGCGGTCGGGGTCGCGGACGTCCAGCGCCGGCACGCCCCGCGCCCGCGCGCGCCGCACCGGCTCGTCCAGCTGACGCCCGACTGAGGCCCGATGCCGTCCCGGGAGGCCGACCGGGTCGGCGCCGTCGTCGATATCGGCTCCACGTCGGTCCACCACCTGGTCGCCGCGCTCGACGACCACCGTCTCGAGGTGCTCGTCGACGAATCGACGTTCCTCGGCCTCGGCGAGGCCGCCCACGAACGCGGCTACCTCGGGGCTGCCGGCCGCGAGGAGCTCGTGGACACGCTCGCGGCCTATGCCTGGACGGCCCGGACGCACGCGGCCAGCGCCCTCACGTTCATCGCGACCGAGCCGCTGCGGCGCCTGGCCGACGCGGCCCGGATCGTGGCCGAGGTCGACGCCGCGACCGGGGTCCCCGTCCACGTCCTCCGCCACGAGGAGGAGGCGCTCCTCACGCTGCTCGGCGTCACCGGAGGCGCGCCCGTCGAGCGAGCCCTGCTCGTCGTCGACATCGGCGGCGGCAGCACGGAGCTGGCCTTCGTGGCGCCCGGCCGTCCGACCGAGGTCGCCGGTTTGAAGGTCGGCGCCGCGGCGCTGACCCGGTGCTGGGTCGCGTCCGATCCGCCGTCGTCCGACGAGATCGCCGCACTCCGCCGCGCCGCGACTGAGGCGCTCGCGCTTGCACCGCCGTGGCGGCCCGTTGACATCGCCCTCGTCGGCGGGACCGCAACGAACCTGGCCAAGGTCGCGGAGGAGGACGGGCGGCGCCAGACGTTGCGGTGGGCCGACCTCGACGCGCTCGACCGTAGCCTCGCGGCGAAGCCCGCCGAGGAGATAGCCGCGGCGCACGGGATCCGGCCGGCTCGGGCGGCATTGCTCCCGGCAGGCGCGGCCATCGTCAGGGCCGTCGCGGAGAACTTCGGGGCGATCGAGCTGATCGTCGTCGACAGCGGCGTCCGCGAGGGGGCGCTGATCGCGGTGGCCCGCGCCGGCCCGAGCTGGCGCGACAGGCTCGCGCCGCTCGCCCACGGCTGGGCCAGCTGACGGCCGATCGAGTTCGCCGCGTCGGGGTGTCTGCGCGCGGGAGCAGCGCCGCCTACAGGCCCGCGATCGTCCGGCCGAGCGCTCGCCGGAACGAGACCCCGGCCACGCCCCGCCACGGCGCGCCGACCGACCGCCTGAGCCTCGCAACCTCGCGCTCGCGGCTTACGAGGTAGCGCCCGATCGCGGCGCTCTCGAGCGAGCCCAGGTCGCCGGCGTTCTCCACGAGGAAGCTCCGAGCCATGCCGGCGGTCACGTTCGCATCGTTCAGCAGCCCGAGGTGATCCTGAAGGGCGGTGACGCGGGCGACGAGCAAGGACGCGTCCGGCGGCAGCGCCTCGCGGACGAACTCGATCGTGTACCGCAGCCACTTCCCGGCGATCCGCAGCTCGTGGAGCGTCTCGACGTCCGCCCAGCGGAGGACCGGCTCGTATGCCCGGACGCCCTCGTACGCCGTGAGAATCTGCGAGGCAGCCGTGTCTCGGACACGGTGCGGCTGCGTCGGCGCGACCGGCACGACCGCCAGCCCCTCGTGGCGGACGAACTCGCCGTAATCGTCGACCCAGCGCCGGTAGTCATCGGAGTCGAGCTCGCGGACGAGGAGTCGCCGGGCGTCGTCGCGATGCGCGCGCCAGCCCGAGAGCAGGGGCTCGAGCGCGCGCTGCTCTGTCGTCGTGAGGTCAGCGCGGTACGTGTCGGCAGCCTCAAGGAGCACGTCGAGGTCGCGCACGGCGCCGAGCCGGGCGGCGATCGATCGCAGCTCGCGGCGGTGCGTCTTCGTCCGGCCACCCCGGAATGCCGCGCCGAAGACGCGCCAGGCCGCCCGCTGGCGGCGTGTCGCGACCCGCATGTCGTGGAGATCCTCGGGATCGTTTCCGTCGCGAGTTCCGCCTTCGTTCGCGAGCATCCGGGCGAGATGGAATCGGAGGACCTTCCGGCCGGCCTCGGCGATGTGGTCGTCGAGGAGCACGCCCGGCGTCCGCCCGACCGTCAACCTCGGAGTGGCGGTGTCGGCGGTGGCCTCGGGCGCCGCGTCGGCGAGGCCGACGACGACCGCGGGTGTGGCCGGCCGCGGTGCGTCGTCGCGCGTGGGCCGAGCCGGAACGACGCGCACCTCGCCCGGCTCGGCTGCTTCAGCAGCGGGCGGCGCTGACCGGTCGTCGGCCGGCCGAGGCGCGACGTCAGCCGGCGCTTTCCCGAGCGTGCTCGCGGGTTCCGGCGCGACGACGGCGATCGACGCGGCCTTGGGACGTGACGCGGACGGCTCCTGGTCCGCATCTTCCGCCGCCTCCGCGAGCAGCGCCGCAACGCCGCGCTTGCCGCGCTTGCCGCTCGTCGCCCGGATCGCGGCGAGCGCCGACTGAAGCTTCGAGCCGGCCGACGGCGCGAGCGCCGGGTCGTTCGCCGCGAGCAGCTCGATCGGGCCGAGCGCCGCCTCGTCGCCGTGGACGAGCTCGACCTCGAGCTCCACGAAACGCTCGACGACCCGGCTCCGGGCGACGGCGTCGACTTCGTCGAGGCTGACCTCGACGATCGTCTCGTCAGACTGGAGCTTCCGCTTCCGGCGCAGCTGCCGGATCGTAACCAGCTCGACAAGCGGCGCGTCGCCGCAGAGCTCGAGGATCATCGATCGTGCGTCGGAGTGGGGCCAATCCCGCGGTCCGGCGGTCCGGTCCGCAGGACCCTCGACCTCCTCGCGGCGGTGCGTCGCCCCGTCGCCGTCCCGGCGCTCGATCGATTTGATCGACACGGTCGTGCCCTTGGCGGTCTGACGGAGCCGCCCCGCGAACCCCGCCCGGGCAAGCGCGCCATCGGCCGTGTCGAGGTAGCGGTCCTCGAGTTGGGTCGAGCGGACCGGGCTGATCGGATGGAAGCCGGCCAGCTCGTCCGCGAGCAGATACCGGTCGCCGGCGGACTCCTCCCGGAGGCGGTACTTCAGCTCGACCTCGACGGGTCGAGGGGCAGCCGGCGACGTGCTCACCCGGCGATCGTGCGCACGTCAGGCCCGCGGGTCGAGGGAGCCGGCACCCACCCCGGGTCGCCGTGGGATCGCAGCCAACGAGGCAGCCACGAGCGCCCGCTCTTTCAGCTCCTCGTGCGTGTCGACGGAGCCCGGCACGCCCAGGATCTCCTCCGTTCGCCGCCAGACGGCGTCCCGACCGAGCTGCCACGACCGCCGATCGTCGGCCATGAGGACATCGATGAATTCCTGCAGCCGGGCCTGCGCCTCGGCGTCCTCGACGGGCACGATCGCTTCGACGCGCCGATCGAGGTTGCGGTCCATGAGGTCCGCCGAGCCGATGTACCAGTCCGGGACCCCGCCGTTGTCGAACCGCCAGATGCGGGAGTGCTCGAGGAACTCGCCGACGATCGACCGGACCGAGATGTTCTCGGAGATGCCCTTGACGCCAGGCAGCACCGAGCAACCCGCGCGGCTGATGATGTCGACCCGGACGCCGGCCTTCGATGCCCGGTACAGGGCGTCGATCGAGGGCTCATCGACGATCGCGTTTAGCTTCAGGACGATTCGCGCGCCGTGCCCTAGCTGGGCGTGCCCGATCTCGCGTTCGACGAGCTCGAGGAAGCGCGAGCGGAGGCTGTGGGGCGCGACGAGGAGGCGCCGGAAGTCGCGCTGCCGCGAGAGTCCCGTCAGCACGTTGAAGAGGTCGGTCACGTCCGCGCCGAGCTCCGGCCGGCACGAGAGGAGACCGAGGTCCGTGTAGAGGCGGGCCGTCTTGGGGTTGTAGTTGCCGGTGCCGATGTGGACGTACCGACGGAGCCCGGATCCCTCGCGCCGGACCACCAGCGCGACCTTCGAATGGGTCTTGAGACCGACGAGCCCGTACACGACGTGGGCGCCGGCCTGCTCCAGCTTCCGGGCCCAGATGATGTTGGCCTCCTCGTCGAAGCGGGCCTTGATCTCGACGAGGACGACGACCTGCTTGCCGCGCTCGGCGGCGCGGATGAGGTCGCGGACGATTGGCGAGTCGCCCGACGTCCGGTACAGCGTCATCTTGATCGTGAGAACCTCGGGATCGTCGACGGCCTGGCGGATGAAGCGCTCGACGGACGTCGCGAAGTTCTCGTACGGATGGTGGACGAGGAGGTCGCCGAGCCGGATCGCGGCGAATACGTCGGCGGGCTCGTCCTCGTCGGGCGGGACGAGCCGCGGTGGTGTGACGGGAAGCCAGGGCTCGTTCTTCAGGTCGGGCCGGTCGAGGTCGACAAGGTCGCGGAGGCCGGTGAGATCGAGCATGCCCTTGATCGCGTAGGCCTCGTCGTCGCCGAGCCCCAGCCCGCGCAGAAGGATCGCCCGGGTCGATGCCGGCATCGAGCGTTCGACCTCGAGGCGGACGGCTTCGCCGAACCGTCTGCGCCGAAGCTCCTCCTCGATCGCCATCAGAAGGTCGTCGGCCTCGTCCTCCTCGATCGAGAAGTCGGCGTTGCGGGTTACGCGGAACATGTGCCGCTCGACGATCTCCATGCCGCTGAACAGGAGGTCGAGGTTGGCCTCGATGATCTGGTCGAGCAGGACGAAGCGATTCGGCTCGATCTGGTAGAGGCGCGGCAGGATCTGGGGCACCTTGACGCGGGCGAAGCGCCGCTCGTCGGTCTCGGGATCGCGCAAGCCGACGGCGATCGAGAGGCTCAGCGTCGAGATATACGGGAACGGGTGACCAGGATCGACGGCGAGCGGCGTGAGGACGGGGTAGATCTCATCGATGAACCGTTGGCGGAGCGTCGCGTGGTGATCGGGGACGGCGCTGTACTTGACGATCTCGATGCCTTCGGCCGCGAGCGACTTGCGGGCCTCGGCCCATGCGGCGCTGTGCTCGGCGACCAGCTCGAGGACGCGCTCGCGGGCGGCGGCGAGCTGCTCCCCGGGGGTACGGCCATCGGGCGACGTGGTCGTCGAGCCGGCGTGGAGCTGTTGACGCAGGCCCGACACCCGGATCTGGAAGAACTCGTCGAGCATGCTCGCGAATATCGTCAGGAAGTTGACCCGCTCGAGCAGCGGGTTCCGAGTGTCACGCGCCTCGTAGAGAACGCGGCTGGCGTAGTCCAGCCACGACAACTCGCGATTGATGTACGGCCGCTCCGGAGCCCGCTTCCGCACAGGGCGAGGCCGTGAAGGGGCCCGGCCGAGGGGTCGCGCTACGGCGGTCATCTGGCGGCTCCAGCTCCTGCTGCGATCACCTCACCGCGCTCGGAATCCGCGGGACGGATCGGGCGGCCGAGGATAGCACTCCGCCGTGAACGCGGAACCGGTACGGATGGCTCCCGGCGGACGGGATCACGGTTCCGCGACGTACCGCCGCTCGCCGGTCCGGGGATCGACGTGGACGCGCATGCGGTGGCCGGTGGTCGGGTCGACGAAGATCTCGTCGGTCGGCCGGAATCGCGGCTCCACCGGCCCGGGCTCGCCGCCGCCGGGTCCGATCGGCTCGAACGCGCGGTCGGCCTCGTCCGAACGGTAGCGCTGGCGCTCGAAGACGACCGCGAGCACACACAGCACGCCGATGATCGTCAGCCACAGCCCGCCGCCGCCGACGCTGCCGCCGAACGCGACGAGACTCAGGCCGCCGATCGCCATCAGCACCCCCAGCGCGCCGATGACGACGCGGGTCGTTGCGCCGAGCATGGGGGCTGGCCGCTACTCGCCTGGGGGTGGCGTCGCGCCCGCGTCGGGCTCGATCAGGACGGCCGTCCCGTAGGCGACGATCTCGGACATGGTGCCGGCGAGCTCGGAGCTGTCGAAGCGCATCGAGACGACCGCATTGCCGCCCATCAGCGTCGCGTTCTTGACCATCCGGTCGAGGGCCTGGCGGCGGGTGTCCTCGAGCAGCGACGTGTACTCGTGGATCTCGCCGCCGCCGATCGACCGCAGGCTCGCGATCAGGTTGCCGGAGAACCCCCGACTCCGGACGACGAGGCCGAACACCTGGCCCTTTGTCTCGACGATCCGGTTGCCGGCGATGTACGGGGTGGTGGCGACGATCATCGGGACCCCTCCTGGTGGTCATGCCCGCGCGCCGACCGCTCCGCCGCGCAGATCGAACAGGGACAACGGTCGCGGAGCAGGGCGAACGTGTAGTAGCCGGTGTGGTGGCCGTCGGCCCAGGACGGCGCGACCGCGTAGTTACCGACGAGCTGGATGTCGACCATCCGCGTCTGCTCGTCGGTCAGCGTCGGGTTCGTGTCGAGCCAGCCCGGCATGCCGGCCTCGCCGCGGCAGTGGGCGCAGGGGCACAGCCAGCGGAGCGCCGTGAAGTCGTACCGGGTCGCGTGGCCGTCCTGCCAGATGACGTCGAGCGTCCGAGCGGTCCGATCGGCGTGGATCCGCGATGCCACCGTCCTCGACGGCGCGGGCTGCGACGGCACGACGGGCGATCGCGAGTTGGTCACGGTCTGATGATCGCACGGTCCGCCCGGCCGGACGATCGGCCCAGTCACGGTCCCGACGGACTCGGGCTATGGTTCGCCGGTGACCCTGTCCATCGACCACCTCCATAAGCGCTTCGGCGAGATCAAGGCGCTCGACGGGCTGGCGTTCGACGTTCCCGGCGGCCAGGTCTTCGGCTTCCTCGGCGCGAACGGCGCGGGCAAGACGACGACGATGCGGATCGTCCTCGGCGTGCTCGAGGGCGACGCGGGGATCGTCACGTGGCGCGGCGAGGACAGCCGCCGGCTGCCCCGGGCGACCTGGGGCTACCTGCCCGAGGAGCGCGGCCTCTACCCGCGGATGACGGTCATCGACCAGCTGGTCTACTTCGCGTCGCTCTACGGCGTCGGGCCCGAGCAGGCGAAGCGGGAAGCCCGACGCTGGCTCGAGCGGTTTCGCGTCCCGGATCTGGCCGGACGCCGCGCCGACGAGCTGTCGAAGGGCAACCAGCAGAAGATCCAGCTGATCGCGGCGGTCCTCCACGACCCCGAGGTGCTGCTGATGGACGAGCCGTTCACCGGGCTGGATCCGGTCAACGTCGCGATCCTTCGGGAGGCCTTTCTCGAGCTCCGGGACCAGGGCAAGACGATCATTTTTTCGACGCACCAGATGGAGACCGTCGAGGCGCTCTGCGAGTCCATTGCGATCGTCGATCGCGGCCGCGTCGTGGTCGGCGGGCCGCTCCGCGAGATCCGCCGTTCTGCCGGTCGGCGCCTGGTCCATATCTCCGTCGACGGCGATCATCGACTGCCGTGGATCGCGCTGGTGCCGGGCGCCCGAATCCTCCGGGCAGGGTTCGGCCGAACCGAGATCGAGCTCGACGAGGGGGTTGATCCGGACGCCGTCCTCTCGGCCGCGATCGCCGCGGGCGCGAGCGTCACCCACTTCGAGGTCGACGAGGTGTCCCTCGAGCAGATCTTCATCGATCACGTCGGCCGGCCGGCCGACGAGGACGACCATCTCGCGCCCTCTGCGTCGCCGTCGCCGTCGCCGACCGAGCTTGTCGATGACGGCCAGCCCGGGCCTGCCGCCGGCGCGGTCGTCGCCCGCGACGAGCCGGCCGCGTGACGGAGCCGGAGCGCCCGACCCGGCACGAGCCGCTGCTGCCCAACGTCGGCTACATCGCCCGCCGCGAGTACGCCGCCCTCGTCCGTGGCCGGCTGTTCTTCGTCTCGACCCTCGTCCTCGCCGGGCTCGCGATGTTCGTCGCGGTCCTGCCGGTCTTCGCCAAGCTCGTCGACCGCGGCAGCACGACGACGGTCGCGGTCGTCTCGACCGATGCCGAGCTCGGGACGCGGACGCGCGGCGTGCTCCAGACGATGCTCGACTCGACGGGCGACGACTTCGACCTGATCGCTGCCGCCGATGAGAACGACGCCGTCCAGAAGGTCGCGGATCGCGAACTCGACGCGGCGATCGTCGCGGTCCGCGGACCCGGCGACCATCTCTCCTTCAGCTTCCACCTCGGCGAGACGATGGGGCAGCAGCAGATCGGGACGCTGTCGCTCGGCGTCTTCGGGGTCGCCGTGCTCGATTACAGCGCGCGGAACACGGTCTCGGGCTTCCAGACGCCGTCCATCGAGGTCCTCAGATCCGTGGGCGGCGGGGGAGGCGCGAGCCGGCCGTTCGACGCGGCCGCGTTCGCCAGCCGGCTCATCGTCGGCGCGGTGTTCGGCTTCCTGATCTTCATCACGATCGTGATCTACGGGATGTGGGTCGCCCAGGGGGTCGTCGCCGAGAAGGCGAGCCGCGTCATGGAGCTGCTCGTGAGCGCCGCGTCGACGCGGCAGCTGGTGATCGGCAAGGCGTTGGGCATCGGCATGGCCGGCGCGACCCAGACGACGATCGTGCTCGTTCCAGCCCTTGCCGTACTGGCCGGCGAGGAGGCGATCGCGCGGCTCGTCCTGGGTCAGGGCGTCGGCTTCGCGTCCTCCGTCTCATCGTTGTCGCCGGGGCTGCTCGTCGGCTTCGCCGTGTTCTACGTGCTCGGGTTCGCGTTGTACTCGCTCGTCTACGCGGCAGCCGGGTCGCTCGTCAGCCGACCGGAGGACCTCCAGATCATCGCGCTGCCGCTCTCGATCGTGGCGATCGCCGGCTACGGGATGGGCCTCCTGGCGCTCACCGGCGGGATCACCAGCTTCATCCGGCTCGCCTCATACGTCCCGTTCTGGAGCCCGTTCGTGATGCTGACGCGGCTGTCCGTCGGGCGCGTCGAGGCGTGGGAGCTGGTGCTGTCAGTCTCGATCCTCGTCGCGACGATCCTCCTCGTCGGCGTCGTCGCGATCAGGATCTACGCCGCCGGCGTGCTGCTCTACGGGCAGCGCCCGGGGCTACGCGCGTACGTGGCGGCAGCACGCGGCAGATAGCCGCGCCACGCGACGCACATCCGCCGCTGATCCGCCGGCGCGATCAGGGCCGGGCAACGTCAATCCTCGAACACCAGCGGCAGCCGCCGGATCAGCGCCACGACCGGCGCAGACGCCGCCGTCGCCTCGCCCTCCGCTTCGGCGGCCTCGCCGGTCTGGGCGGCGACGCCGCCCGGCGCGAGCGTGGGGATGAACCGCCACAGTCGGCTCTTCACGCCGGGTAGATACGGGCTGGAGCTCTGGCGGGCCATGACGCCGGCGATTCCCTGCGACGCGGCCGCGTCGTGGAGCGCCCGGCCCTCGCCGGCGATCGCGGGCACGGCGACGACCTCGTCGCCCGGCCGGAGGACGCGCCGCAGCGCCTCGCGCCGACGGACGAGAGGAGCTGGCAACATCGAGCGTCCGTCGAGGTGGAGCAGGTCGAACGCGAGATAGGCGACCGGCCTGCCGCGGGCGCCGCCCAGGCGCCGCGCGAGCTCGTCGGCATCCGCGAGACCGTTCGACCCGACGACCACGAGCTCGCCATCGAGGACGACCGACCGGGCGTCGATCCGGACGGCGAGCCCGGCAAGCTCGGCGAGGTGCGGCACGGCCCGCCCGGCGCCGTCGAGGAACGTCACGTCGCCGCCTCCGGCGAGCTCCGCCGGCCCGACGAACGCGAGCGCCCGCAGGCCGCCCCACGACGGCTCGAACAGGTGAGCGTCGGAGTCGAACGGCTGGGCGATCGGTCGGGGCAGCATCGGCCGGAGCGTCGCCGGCAGATTCGGGAGGACGGGGACGTCGGGCTCGAGTCGCAGCGACAGCTGGTCGCGCATCGTGACCCGATGGTAGCCGGTAGACTCGGGCGCGTCGCCGCGCCCCACCCCGCGCCGCGCCACCACCCGGAGGAGTCCCGTGCCGAGAGCGCTCGCCCCCGACGACCTGTACAAGCTGCGCGTCCCGACCGACCCGCGGATCTCGCCCGACGGCCGGCAGGCGCTCGTGACGGTGCAGGCGTCAGCGCCGAAGCGCGACGGCTACCGCCACGCCCTCTGGCTCTTGCCGCTCGACCCGGACGGCGGCGCACCCCGTCAGCTGACGCTCGGCCAGAAGAACGACAGCAATGCCAGGTGGTCGCCGGACGGCCGGACGATCGCGTTCCTCTCGGACCGTCGGCACCTCGTCGAGGAGGAGCCGGACGCCGGCGACAAGAAGGACCGCGAGGACGGCACCCAGATCCACCTCCTGTCACTCGACGGCGGGGAGGCGCGCCGGCTGACCGACCTGCCGCGCGGCGTCGGCGGCTTCGAGTGGTCGCCGGACGGCTCCCGGCTGGTGGCCCTGTCGACGTCGCATCGGGCGGACCGGAAGGAAGACCGCAAGGCGCGCGGCCTCGACCGCAAGCCCGATTCCGGGGACCCGCCGGACGCGGACTACCGCTACATCGACCGACTCGGCTACATGTTCAACGGCCCGGGCTTCATCTACGACCACGTCGCCCACCTCTGGGTCATCGACGTCCCGACCGGCACGGCGACGCGCGTCACCGACGGCCCGGCGTCCGACGATGACCCGGCGTGGTCGCCGGACGGCACCAAGGTTGCCTTCACGACCCGGCTCAACCGCGATTACGACCTGGCGTTCCGTTCGGACATCGTCGTCGTCGACGTCGCGACCGGAAAACGGACGCGGATCACCAACGGGTCCAAGCCGATCTTCTTCGTGCCGGCCTGGCTGCCCGACGGCCGGACGATCGCGGCGCTCGGCGGCCGACTGCCGCAGAACGGCTACCGCAACGACATCTGGCTGTTCGCGGCCGACGGAAGCGAGGCGACGCCGAACGGCGGGCGCAATCTCTCCGATCGGCACGACATCATGCCGGGCTCGGGGATGAACAGCGACATCACGCCGGGCGAGAATTCCCGGCTCATCCCGTCGGCCGACGGCGAGACGCTGTCGTTCCTCGCGCCGAGGGACGGCGCGTACCAGCTGTGGCGGATCGCGACGGACAACGGCGACCTCGAGCAGCTGACCAACGGGCGCCACTACCTGTCGTCGTTCGATCAGGTCGAGCCGCGCGCCGGGCGGCCGCGTGTCGCCGTGATCCGATCGGGGCCGACGGAGCTCGCGGACGTCTGGGTCCAGGACGGCACGAAGCGCGAGCTGCGGCGCGTCTCCTCGTTCAACGAGGAGGCGATGGCGGACGTCGAACTGGTCCAACCGCAGGAGCGTCACGTCTCCGTCGACGGCCGCGACATCCAGGGCTGGTTCATCCCAGGTCGGCCGGCGGACGGGAAGCGCGGCGCCCCGCTGCCGGTGGTCACCGAGATCCACGGCGGCCCGCACACGCTTTACGGCTGGAGTCCCGTTCTGGAGTTCCAGATCCTCGCCGCCGCCGGGATCGGGGTCTACTACTCGAACCCTCGCGGCTCCGAGGGCTACGGCCGGGACTTCAACGAGGCGAACTTGCGCGACTGGGGCCCGGGACCGATGCGCGACGTCATCGCCGGCGTCGACGCGCTCGTCGCCGACGGTCTGGCCGACCCGGAGCGTCTGGGGCTCACCGGCGGCTCATACGGTGGTTACCTGACGAACTGGATCGTCGCCCACGATCAGCGCTTCGCGGCGGCGATCACGTGCCGCTCAGTGAGCGACGTGACGATGCTGTTCCTGACGGGCGATATCAGCGGCGGCGATTGGGCGGAGCTCGAATTCGGCGTGACGCCGTGGGAGGATCCGGCGTACTTCCGCGAGATCTCGCCGATCACCTACGCCGACGGGATCCGGACGCCGTTGCTGATCCAGCACAGCGAGCGTGACCTCCGAACCACGGTCGGCCAGGCCGAGGCACTATTCACGGTCCTGCGGTCGAAGAAGCGACCGGTCCGGATGATGCGGGTACCGGAGGAGACGCACGAGCTCACGCGGTCCGGGACGCCGTTCCGGAGGGCGGAGAACCTCGTCCAGGTCCGCGATTGGTTCCGGCACTTCCTCGTCGAGGGCAAGCGCTCGATGCCGCCGCTGCCGAAGGTCCGGGGAGGCCGCTAGCCCGCGACGTCAGCGAGGCCAGCGACGTCAGCGAGGCCGGCGACGTCAGCGACCGGCCTGGGGCCTCGAGAACCGCACCCGGCCGATCGCGAAGCCGATCAGCAGCGTCCCGACCAGCACGAGCGCCGTCCCGATAATGCCGACGCTCGCGTCGCCCGGCGGCGCGGTCGCGACCGTGTCCGTCGGCGGGTTCGTCGCTGAGCCACCGGAGGAGGCGGCCTCGACCGTCACCGTGCCGGTCATCGACGAGTGGATCGAGCAGTGGTACGGGAACGAGCCCGCCTTCGAGAAGGTGGCCGACCCGGATGCGTTGTTGCCGAGCGTCCCGGTGTCGAACGAACCGTCGTCGGCGGTTGCCGTGTGGGCCTGTGCATCCGAGTTTGTCCACGTGACCGTGTCGCCGACGGCGACGGTGATGTCGTGGGGGGAGAACGAGAAGCCCGAGATCGCGACCGCGTGGTCGGCCGCGAGGGCGACTCCGCTGCCGATCGCTGCGAGGGCGAGAACCGCTCCGACGACTCCGGCGAGGAAACGAGCGCGCACACGTCGGTGGACCACGGCGAAGCCTCCCTGCTGCCCCTGACCGTCCTTTGATACGCCCTGCCGTCGAGGACCGGTTTCCGCCTGATTGTCGAGCAGACCGGAGTATCCTCACCGTCCCATGGCGACCACCCATCGACCCGACACGCTCGCGCGGGAGCGGGCCCACGAGCTCGTCCGTGCCTGGGACGGCCGCCCCGGGGCGCTTGGCCCGCTGCTCGGGCGCGTCTCGAGCGTCGACCAGGTCGGCGTCGAGGAGCGCGTCGACTCGCTGAAGAAGCGATCGATCAAGAAGGCCTCGAAGCTCTGGGCGCTCGATCTCGCGATCCGGATGATGGATCTCACGACGCTCGAGGGAAAGGACACCCCGGGCAAGATCCGGGCGCTCGCCGCGAAGGCGATGCATCCCCAGCCCGGAGACCCGTCGATCCCGTCGGTCGCCGCGCTGTGCGTCTACCCGGCGCTCGTCGAGGACGCCCGCGACGCGCTCAGGGGCTCGACCGTCAAGGTCGCCTCCGTTGCCACCGGCTTCCCCTCGGGTCAGACGTTCCGCGACATCAAGACCGCCGAGACACGGGCCGCTGCCGCGGCCGGGGCGGACGAGATAGACATGGTGATCGACCGCGGCGCGTTCCTCCGAGGCGACTTCCTGACGGTCTTCGAGGAGATCGTCGACGTCAAGGAAGCCTGTGGCGACGCGCACCTGAAGGTCATCCTCGAGACGGGCGAGCTCGAGACGTATGACAACGTCCGTCGGGCGAGCGTCCTCGCCATGGCCGCCGGCGCCGACTTCATCAAGACCTCGACGGGCAAGGTCCAACCGGCCGCGACGCTCCCCGTGACGCTCGTGATGCTCGAGGCAATCCGCGACTTCGAGCGCCAGACCGGCCGGATGGTCGGGATGAAACCGGCAGGCGGGATCAAGACCGCCAAGGAGTCGATCCAGTACCTCGTCGTCCTGTACGAGACGCTCGGGCCCCGCTGGATGACGCCGGACTACTTCAGGTTCGGGGCGTCGTCACTGCTCAACGACGTCCTGATGCAGATCGAGAAGGAGCGCACGGGCCGCTACCAGGGCCCTGACCACTTCACGCTCGACTAGCCGATCGACCAACGGGGGACGACATGGCTGTCGACTTGGCGCCGGACTTCGCGACGGCAGGCGCCCTGCCGCCGATGCCGGGCCTTCGCTTCCGGCACTTCGCCGGACCGTCCGACTACCCCGCGATGAACGAAGTCGCCAACGACTCGCGGACCGCAAACGGTGTCCACTTCATCACGCCGCTAGAGGGGTTCGCCGCCTTCTACGACTCCTTCGAGGTCGACCGCTGCGATGTGGCCCGTGACCTGTTCATCGTCGAGGTCGCCGGGCGGGCGATCGGCTACGCCCGTACGGAGTGGTCGGACGAGCCCGACGGCACCCGGCACCACGAGGTGGTCTGCTTCCTCGCGCCCCAGTGGCGGCGGCTCGGGATCGGCCGCGCGATGCTCGACACCATCGAGGCACGTGCTATCGCGGCGCACGGGGAGCATCCAGCCAGCCGCCAGGCCTACTTCCAGGCCGAAGTCGAGGGCGATCCCGGAGCCGACGCGCTCCTGGCGGAGGCCGGCTACGTCCCGGTCCGATTCGGCTACATCATGCTCCGTCCCAACATGGACTCGGTGCCCGACGCGCGGCTCCCGGCGGGCCTCGAGATCCGCCCCGTCGAGGAGGAGGACCTCCGGCCGATCTGGGACGCCTCCGTCGAGGCGTTCCGGGACGCGTGGGGCTTCGTCGAGCCGACCGAGCGCGACTACGAGCTATTCGCGACCGACCCGATCCAATCGGACCGCACGCTATGGCGGGTCGCGCGGGACGGCGACGAGATCGTCGGCCAGGTCCGCGGGTTCATCAACCATGAAGAGAACGAGCGATACAAGACCAAACGCGGCTGGGTCGAGAACATCTCCGTCCGGCGCCGATGGCGGAAGCGCGGCGTCGCCCGAGCGCTCATCGCGTCTACGATCGAGGGGCTTCGCGAGCGGGGCATGACGGAAGCGGCGCTCAGCGTTGACACGCAGAACGTCAGCGGGGCGCTCCGCCTCTACGAAAGTGTCGGATTCCGGCCCAAGAGCACCTCCACGCTGTACCGCAAGGCGATGCCGCAGGCCTGAGCCGCCTCAGGCGATCGACGCGAGGTAGCGGAACATCGGCATCGCCGCGGCGTACGTGTCGGCCAGCAGGTCCGGGAGCGTCGGCGACTCGGCGTCGGCATCCGAGAGACGCCGTCCGAACACCACATCCTTGAGCTTGAGGATGTCCGCCGCTGGGTGGTCCGCCGCGTAGCCCTGCGGCACGCGCTGGAGCGAGTGGCCGTCATCACTCAGCGTCCCGAACGTCGACTTGAAGCCCTTCTCGTCGAGAAGGCGATGGATCTCATCCGGTCCGTCCGCCACGCGACGCCGGAACGCGTCGACCCACGGCTTGTCCGGGTGCCAGATGCCGCCACCGACGTAGATCTCGCCGGGCTGCAGGTGGAAGTAGCCGCCACTCGAGTGAACCTGGGCCGTGTGAGATCTGACGGTCTCGTCGCCGTCGGCCGTCTCGCCGACCCATGGGAAGCTCGCCCCGAGGTTGGTCTTGTAGGGCGATTTGTCCTTCGAAAACCGGACGTCGCGATAGATCCGGAACGGGCTCTTAGCCGGATCTGCGCGGAGCGGGATCCCGCGGGCCTCGAACCGTTCGCCGAGCGCCGCGATCAGCTGCTCGAGGGGCTCCTTCAGCAGCCGCTCGTAGTCCGCCTTGCGGGGCTGAAACCACGAGCGGTCATTGTTCGCCGCGAGGTCGACGAGGAACTGGATCGCTTCAGGCTTGAAGCCGGTGAAGGTGGACGGGGCGGTCGCGACGGCCATGGCTGAATCCTCCGAGGTGGGCTCGTCCCGCACTCTACTCTGGATGCCTTACCTGCCGGTTTCAGGCAGGTTCGCGGCCGCTTATCGGCCGTCAGGGGCCCCGAAGACGAGCGCTGCGTTCAGGCCGCCGAAACCGAACGAGGTCGACAGGACCCGGCGGTACTCGCCCTCGCGGCCTTCGCACAGGAGGTTCGGCAGGAGGGCGTTGATCTCAGCCTCGGGGTCGACGAGGTTCACTGACGCGGGCGCCCACGAATCACGGATCGCGAGGGCGCAGATCACCGCCTCGATCGCGCCCGAGGCGCCAAGCGGGTGGCCGTACAGCGCCTTGGTACCGCTCACCGGCACCTCCGCGGCGACGCCGGCGCCGAGGGCCCGGCTGATCGCGCGCGCCTCGGCGATGTCGCCGAGGGGCGTGGACGAGGCATGCGCGTTGACGTAGTCGATCGTCTCGGGCTCGACGGCCCCTTCGGCGAGCGCGATCGAGGCCGCCCGCGCAGCCTCCCGGCCGTCGGCGAGCGGCTGGACCATGTGGTGAGCGTCGGAGGTCGCGCCGTAGCCGAGGATTTCAGCGTACGGCTCTGCGCCGGACCGCGCCCGCACGATGTCCGCCGCCTCGAGGACGAGGAGCGCCGCGCCTTCGCCCATGACGAAACCGTCCCGGCGTGCGTCGAATGGTCGGCAGGCGTGGGCCGGGTCGTCGTTCGAGCCGCCGGACAGCGCGCGGATGATGTCGAACGCGCCGAATGCGAGGGACGACAACGGCACCTCGCAGCCGCCGGCGATCGCCGCATCGATCTCGCCGGCCCTGATCGCGCCGACCGCCTCGCCGATGGCGACCGACCCGCTGGCGCACGAGTTGGCGGTTGACAGGATCGGGCCGCGGACGCCGAGCGCGATCCCTAGGTTCGCCGGGGCAGCACCGCCGAATACGGCCAGAGCGAGGTTCGGGGCGACCTGGCGGATGCCCTTCGCCATGTAGCGCTCGTGCTGCTCCTCCGCGTACGCGATCCCGCCGAGCGCACTACCGAGATAGATTCCGATCCGTTCCGGCGACGCCGCGCCATCCTCCCCGGGCCGCATCCGGGCGTCGTCGAGCGCCAGCGCCCCCGCCACCAGCCCGAACTGGCTGAACCTGTCGAGTTGCCGCGCCGTCTTCGGCGGCATCCACGCACCCGGGTCGAAGCCGTCAATCTGGGCGGCGACCTGCGATCGGAACGCGGACGGGTCGAATCGGTCGATCCGCTTGACGGGCGACTGGGCGCCCCGAAGGCCCGCCCGGAACTGCTCCAGCCCGATCCCGGACGCCGTCACGATGCCCAGGCCCGTGATGAAGACGCCACGACTCTGTCGGTCGTTCATGGCAGAGGATTCGTCGCCGGTCCGCCCGCGGACTCGGCCGTGGGTTTAGTGTCGGCAGCGACGGCCTCGGCGATGGCCTTGAACGTCGCCAGCGTCCGCGAGGCGATGGGCCGCGTGAACGCGGCGTCGATGAAGCCCGCCCACGCCGCGATCCGTGGCCGGAAGTCGTGGTCGATCTCGATCCGGGCGCCGGCGACTCGCGGCTCGATCCGCCATGTAACGTCCATGCCGTTCGTCGCGCCACCGCGGTGGACGAACCGCAGCCGGAGCGTCGTGGGCTCGCTCCACGTCCGGGCGCGCCAGGCAACCGGAAGCGACAGCCCGAGCACCGGCACGAGAGGCCGCCGGGCGACCATCTCCGCGATCAGCGCGCCGCCGCCGTCGCGCTCGATCGCCCGAACCGCCACGTAGTGAGGCAACAGGCGCGGCCAGCGCTCGACGTCACGGGCGAGGCGGAAGACGAGGTCCGGCGGCGCATCGACGTCGATGCCGATGGTGCTTCTCATGGTCGCGGCACCTCCGGCAGCTGGATGTCCGGGAACGCGAGGCCGCAGCCGAACCGCCCCAGCTCCACCATCCGGGTGGCGGCCAGCTCGTCGCGGTGGATCCACGCCGCCGTGTCCGTCGTGCCATCGCGCTCGTCGGTGAGCGCTCCGCCCGTGATCCGGACCCGATACACGATCCCCAGGAAGTGAAGATCCGCCCCCTTCGCGAATCGCGATCGCTCGTAGAGGTGGGAGAAGACGCCGGCGACGCCTTCGATCTCGCCGGTCAGGCCGGTTTCCTCCGCGAGCTCGCGCAGGCAGGCGGCGTCGGGGTGCTCGCCGAAGCTGATCCCGCCGCCCGGCATCGTCCACGCGCCCACATCGACCTCGATCGCCGACAGCCGGGCCAGCAGGATCCGATCGTGCTCGACGCACAGCGCGTAGCTCCCGATGCGGGTCCTGTTCGGTCCAAGGTAGGGCCGTTCGACGGCCGGGTCGGCCGGCCGCTCTGCCTCGGCGCGCGTCACGAGCGGGGAACCGATGTCGGTCTCACGGCCGCAGCAGCCGTGCGACGAACCGCGGATCGAGGGCGCGCGACGCGGGCACGAGGTCTCCCATGACGAGGCCCATCGTCTCACGGAGCGCCTGGCGAGCCGCGAGCCGGCGCGCGGCGTAGTCGAAGGCGGCCGGCCTGGCGAGGAAGGCGTGGACGACGAGACTCAGGACGTCCTTCGACCGGAATCGCGCGGTCATCGCACCGTCGTACGCGGCAAGCGCGGCCGCGTCGCCGTCGAGTGATCGGTCGACGGCCGCCGCCGCGAGCCGCGCCGAGACCAACGCCCGATGCAGCCCCTCGCCTGTGAACGGGTCGAGGAATCCCGCGGCGTCACCGACGAGCAGCCAACCGCGGCCTGCCCGGCGTGTCGCCCGGACGCCGAGCGGCGCGGCGCCCTCGATCGCGTCGCAACGCTCCGGGCGAGCCCACTCGACAGGGTCGTCCGCGGCGCCTGGCACGCGACGCAGGACGGCCGCGACGACAGATTCAGCGCCTTCGCGGCGGAGGCGATCGAGCCACGACCCGCCAACGACGATGCCGACGTTGACCCGCCCGCCCGGCACCGGCGCAAGGCCGGCATAGCCTCCCTCGAAGAGGACCATCCGGGCGTCGCGGGAGCCGTCCGGGTGCGGATCTGCCACGTGGAACGTCAGGCCCACGCGCGGCGCGAGCCGGGGTGGGCGGGCGGCGCCAAACTCACGGGCGACGACCGACCGCAACCCATCGGCTCCGATGATGATCCGGGCTCGAAGCTCGCGGCCGCCCGCGAGCTCGACGCGGCCGGTGGCGACGCCGCTGACCGCCGCTCCCGCCCGGATCTCGACGCCCGCGTCCCGCGCGAGCTCGAGCAGCGCCGGATCGAGCGCTGCCCGGTCGAACCCGACGGCAGGGGCCACCAGCCGGTCGCGGTCGCCGTACGTCAGCCGGAACGACGCGCCGCCTGGCGTCTCGACCCGCATCGCCGGGATCGGCCTCCCGATGCGTGCCAGCGTCGCGTCGTCGACACCGCCTCCCCTGAGCGCTGCAACCGCCGCGGGCGACGCGAAGACGCCGCACGCCCGCCATCGATAGCCTGCCGATCGCTCGACGAGGACGACCCGCCGACCCCTGCCGGCGAGGAGCGCCCCCGTGAGCGCTCCGGCGGGGCCGCCGCCGACGACAACGACGTCGGCATCCTGGGTCACGCTCGGACCGCGACGATGGCGACGCGATGACCGACGAAGCCACCGACCTCGCCGACGACCCGCAACCCGGCCTCGTCGCAGAGGCCGCGCAGCTCCTCGCGGCTGTACGCCCGCCGCACGGACAGCGGCGCGTCGTTGCGTGAGAGCCGGTTGCCCGTCGCGAGGTGGCTCACCAGCCACGCGCCGAGGACGAAGAGCCGGCCTCGAACGAGGTCGTTCACGACGACGCCGCGGCGTGCGACCCGGGCCATCTCGCGAAGGAGCGCCACGGCATCGACCGGCTCGAGATGATGGACGACGAGCGAGGCGTGGGCGATGTCGAACGCACCGTCCGGATAAGGAAGCGACCGGCCGTCACCCACCACGAGCTCGAGACCCGCAACCCGCTCGACGCCGGGTCGGGCGATCCGCGCGGCCTCGATGACTTCCGCGCGTTCGTCGATCGCGGTGATCCGCATCGACCGGCCGGCGCGCGCCGAGTCTGCGAGGAGCATCACCGGAATGTCGGCGGCACCGGTGCCGACGTCGATCAGGGTCACCGGCTCGTTCCCGCCGGCCAACCGCCGGACCGCCAGCCGGCTCTGCCTCGCGCCGCCGAGCAGGCGATTCGCGCGACGCAGGTCGCGCAGGTTGTCGGCGACCTCGTGGACGTCCTCGAGCGGACCATCGAGCAGCTCCTCGGCTCGGGCGAGTCGTTCCATCGGAAGAGGCTACATCCGCGCCGAGGATCGGCTGGTAGGCTGCGGCCCATGACGGCCGCGTCGAGTGTCCGCCGACCAGCCCTCGTGTGGGCCACGGCCGCGGTGCTCGTCTTCGTCCTCGCCGGCGCAGGCGCTCATCGCGTCGCCGCTGCGCTCCCGCCGTCGTTCCCGACTCAGAGTGCCGGCGACCGCGGGACCGACGTCCTCGCGATCCAGCGCCTGTTCCGCCAGGCCCAGGCGAGCTCGGGACGAACGAACACGCGAGGCGTCACGACCGGCGCTCGAAATCCGCTGATCGTGCCGGTCGACGGCGTCTTCCGCGCGTCCACCGTCGCAGCCGTCCGGGCCTTCCAGGCGAGTCAGATGCTTCCCGAGACCGGGATTGTCGACGCCACGACGTGGGCCGGACTGACGGTTCCGCTCGGCCCGGGAGCGACCGGCGAGGCGGTCCGGGCAGTCCAGGCGGAACTGCGCGAGAAGCGCGGCGCAGCGCTCGCCGTCGACGGCGTCTACGGCGCGTCGACGACCGCTGCCGTCGCCTCGTTCCAGGCTCATATGGGGTTGTCCCAGACAGGGGCGATCGACGCAGCCACGTGGCGGACCCTCGTTTGGCACTTCGAGGAGCCGCGCTTCTCGGCATCCGCCCTCTGCGACTACGACGTGAAGAACGCCAACTGGGGCACGGCCGAGATGATCGCGACGCTCGAGGCAGCCGGAGCCTCGACCGTCGCCGCCGGCGTCGGCCGGATCGCGGTCGGCGACATCTCGCTCGAACACGGCGGCGACATCGCGATCCACGAGAGCCACGAAGTGGGCCTCGACGCGGACCTGCGGCCGATGCGCAAGTCGAACGACCAATGCGCGCGTGGGTCGAACTGGCGTCTGACGGCGTACGACCGGGGAGCGACGCGGGCGCTCGTGGACGCGATTCGCGCGGCTGCCCCGGGCCACGTGAAGTGGATCTTCTTCAACGATCCGCAGCTGATCCGCGAAGGGCGGACGACGTTCCTCACCGGACACGACGACCATCTCCACGTCCACCTCTGCGAGGCAGGTCACCCGGATCGGGACTACCGCTGCTGAACGGGTCATCGCGCATAATTGCGACATGGCCACCGAGACCGAGGAGCCCCGAGCCCGCGCGGGCGCCGTCAGCCGCACGAGCGACCGCGCCCCGGCAAGCTGGGGCCTCGGCGACGGCGCCGCGATCCCGTGGGAGTACGCGCCCGCCCCTGAGTCGCGCGACGTCGTCACGATCAAGGACCGTTACGGTCTGTTCATCGGTGGCAAGGAGGTCGCCGCGTCGGACGGCCAGACGTTCGTCTCGGTCAACCCCGCGACCGAGGAGTCGCTGACCGAGGTCGCCCGCGGGACAGCTGCGGACATGGACAAGGCGGTTCGCGCCGCGCGCAACGCGTTCCGCAGGGACTGGGGCTCGATCCCGGGACGCGACCGAGCGAAGTACCTTTTCCGGATCGCCCGCATCCTCCAGGAACGGTCGCGCGAGTTCGCCGTCCTGGAGTCGATGGATTCTGGCAAGCCGATCAAGGAGTCGCGCGACGTCGACGTGCCGCTCGCGGCGGCCCACTTCTGGTACTACGCGGGCTGGGCCGACAAGCTCGAGTACGCGTTCCCGGGACGGGTCGCGAAGCCGCTCGGCGTAGCCGCCCAGATCATCCCCTGGAACTTTCCGCTGCTCATGCTCGCGTGGAAGATCGCGCCGGCGCTGGCGGCGGGCAACACTGTCGTCCTGAAGCCGGCCTCGACGACGCCGCTCAGCGCACTCCTCTTCGCCGATGTCTGCCGCCAGGCGGACCTGCCGCCGGGCGTCGTCAACATCGTCCCGGGGCCCGGCGAGGTCGGGATGGCGTTGATCACGAATCCCGGCGTGGACAAGGTCGCCTTCACGGGCTCGACCGACATCGGCAAGAAGATCGCCAAGGGCGTCGCCGGGACGAACAAGGCGCTGACGCTCGAGCTCGGCGGCAAGGCCGCGAACATCGTCTTCGACGACGCGCCGCTCGACCAGGCCGTCGAAGGGATCGTCAACGGCATCTACTTCAACCAGGGCGAGGTCTGCTGTGCCGGGTCGCGGCTCCTCGCGCAGGAGTCCATCGTCGACCCGCTGGTCGAGAAGCTGAAGGATCGCCTCGCGACGATCCGCGTGGGCGACCCGCTCGACAAGAACACCGACGTCGGCGCGATCAACTCTCGCCAACAGCTCGAGAAGATCACGGAGCTCGTCGAGTCGGGCAAGGCCGAGGGCGCCGACTTCTACCAGCCGGCGTGCGATCTGCCCGAGCGGGGCTACTTCTTCCGGCCGACGCTCTTCACGAACGTCGCCCAGAGCCACCGGATCGCGAAGGAGGAGATCTTCGGACCGGTGCTCTCGGTGCTGACGTTCCGGACGCCCGACGAGGCGGTCGAGAAGGCGAACAACACGCCGTACGGGCTGTCGGCCGGTATCTGGACCGACAAGGGATCGCGGATCCTGGCGATGGTCAGCAAGATGAAGGCCGGCGTCGTCTGGGCGAACACGTTCAACCGCTTCGACCCGACGTCGCCGTTCGGCGGCTACAAGGAGTCGGGATTCGGCCGCGAGGGCGGCCTCCACGGGCTCGAGCCGTACCTCACCTTCGATTCCTCCGAGCCCTGGGGCGGGTGAACGTGGGCGAGCGGCTCCCGGTCAAGAAGACGTACAAGCTGTTCGTCGGGGGCGCGTTCCCGCGCTCGGAGTCGGGCCGCACGTACGAGGCGCAGGGCCAGAACGTGGCGCGCGCGTCGCGGAAGGACGTGCGCGACGCCGTCAAGGCGGCGCGCGGCTCCGTGGCGAAGTGGGCCGGGACGACGGCCTACAACAGGGGCCAGGTGCTCTACCGCGTCGCGGAGATGATGGAGGCGCGCACGGCCGAGTTCGCCGAGCTTGCGTCCGGCCGCCGGGAGGTCGAGGCGTCCGTCGATCGCCTCGTCTGGTACGCGGGCTGGTCGGACAAGCTCGCGCAGGTGATCGGCTCGTCGAACCCCGTCGCCGGGCCGTACTTCAACTTCACCGTGCCGGAGCCGACGGGCGTCGTCGCCGTCCTCGCGCCGGAGGAGCCGGCGCTGCTCGGGCTCGTGACGCGCCTCGCGCCCGTGCTCGTGGGCGGGAACGCCGCCGTCGTCGTCGCCTCCGAGTCGCAGCCGCTCGCGGCGATCGAGCTCGCGGAGGTGCTCGCGACCTCGGACGTCCCCGGCGGCGTCGTGAACATCCTGACGGGCCAGCGCGAGGAGCTCGCACCGGTGCTCGCGTCGCACATGGACGTGAACGCGATCGATCTCGCCGGCGCCGACGGGCTCGCGCCGGAGCTCGAGCGGCTGGCAGCGGAGAACGTGAAGCGGGTCGTACACGGCGAGATCGACGTCCAGAGCCCGTGGGAGGTCGCGTCCTTCCTCGAGCTCAAGACGGTCTGGCACCCGATCGGCCGGTAGCCGCCGCGCTTGCATCCGCGCGGCGCGGGCGCGAAGCTCGTCGGGTGGTGGGCGCCCCGTGAGCCGCTCGATCGTCTTCCTCTCGGACTTCGGGTACCGGAACGAGTGGGTCGGCATCTGCCACGTCGTGATCGACCGGATCGCGCCGGGAACGCGGGTCGTCGACCTCTCGCACGGCGTCCCGCCGCTCGACGTCCAGGGCGGCGCGCTCGTCCTCGCGGACGCGCTCCCGTTCGTCCGTCACGACGCCGTCGTGCTCGCCGTCGTCGATCCGAGCGTCGGCCGCGACCGCGACATCGCCGTGGAGACCACGGACGGGCGGCTGCTCGTCGGCCCGGACAACGGCGTCCTCTCGCCGTCATGGCGGGTCGCTGAAGGCGTGTCGCGGGCGGTGGCGATCACGTCGGCTGAGGTCGTCCTCCAGCCCGTGTCCCCGTCGCTGCACGCTCGCGACGTCCTGGCGCCGGCGGCCGCGCACCTCGCTGCGGGGATGCCGCTCGAAGCGCTCGGGGACGAGCTCGATCCCGCATCGCTGACGGAGCTCCGGATCCCCGCGCCGGACGTCGAGCCGGGGAAGATCGCGTGCGAGGTGCTCGACCTCAACCGCTTCGGCAACGTCCAGCTGAACGTGCGCGAGTCACACCTCGCCGCCGCCGGCCTCGACCGCGCGGGGCGGATCTCCGTGGAGGCGCACGGGGGCGCGGCCGTGGCGGAGCGTGTCTCGACCTATGCAGACCTGGCCGAGGGGGAGTGGGGCCTCATCGTCGACCCGCGCGGCTGGCTCGCCGTCATCCGCGGCAACCCGGCGAATGCCGCAGACGCACTCGGCGTGGGCAGCTCCGATCTCGTCTGGCTCTCGGCATCCCGCGATTAGAGGCCACGGACCGTCGATGCGATCGACTGGCGGAACGACGCCGTTCCGGCGGCGCGCTCCGAGGCGAGCGAGAAGACCGGCACCGGCCGGCCCGCGGCCCATGAGACGGACAGGTAGTCGGCGAGCATCGTCCCCTGGTTGGTCGCCGCGATCCACTGCGGCACCATCGTGCGGGCGGTCAGGCGCTGCGGAGGTGACCACCGCGCGCCGGCGTCGCGGCTGACGACGAGCCATGCGTCCGAGCCGGCGCCGCGGACCCAGCCGTAGAGGACGATCGCGAGCCGCGCCGTCGCGCCGCCGGTCGCCGGATCGACGCCGATTCCGGGCACGAACGCGGAGCCGGGGCCGGTCGGCACGCGCACGGGCGCGCTCCACGAGACGCCGTCGAGCGAGGAGGAGAGCACCACGTCGGTGGCCGAGCGGAACCGCGCGTCGTGCCAGACGACGTAGACGCGCCCGTCGGCGGCGACCTCCGCCGACGGCACGGGCGGCGCGCGGTAGCCGTCGACGCTCGCGGGGGCGACGTCCGCGACCGGCGCAGGAGCCGCAAACGTCGCACCGCCGTCGCGGGACACGGCGGAGACGAGCGTCGGACGCTCGTCGGGCCCCGTCAGATGGAGGACGACGAGCGTCCCGTCGGGTTGCACGGCCGGCATCGCGAAGTAGCCGGGGCCGGTGCGCACGGCGGCTCCCCAGGTCAGCCCGCCGTCCGCGCTCGACTGGACGACGAGGTCGCCCCGGCCGACGGCCGTGTAGCCCAGGTAGCAGCGGCCGCGGAACGGGCTCGACGGCCACGAGTCGCAGACGAGCCATTCCTTGTCGTAGGCGAGCGACGGCGAGGCCGTGCGCGCGGCGACGACGGGCGCGGCCCAGCGGAGCCCGTCCGTCGACCGCGAGATCAGCAGTTCGGTCAGCCCGGGCGAGACGCCGAGCGAGCCGACGAGCCACGCGCCGTGGGCCTCGTCGTACGCGACGACGGGATCGCTGACACGCGGATGGACGCCCGCGGGTGAGCCGTAGACGCTCAGGCCCGGCAAGAAGGACGGCGTCCACGTGCGGCCGGCGTCGGTCGACGTCGAGACGCCGATGTTCGCGGCGCCGCCGTCGAAGAAGCGGCCGCTCTGGAATGCGGCGACGACCGTCGAGGCGTGCGCGAACGAGTCGGGCTCGACCTGTGTGCGGTGCTGCCCGCCGGCGGTGCGGTACGGATCCGTCGAGATCGGGACGCTGACGACCTCGCAGTCGCCGGCCACCAGGTCGTCTCGATCGGCGGTCACGACGTCGCGGCCCGGGCCGCACGAGACGCGGTCGCGCCGGCCGTCGTGCTCGACGGCGATCCGGTCGGCCCCGGCGCGGGCGACCACGGTGTCGGCGCCGCCGCGGGGCACGATCGCGTCGGCGCGGGCAGTCCCGACGAGGCGTTCGCCGCGGGCGGTGCCGCGGATCGTCGCCGCATCGGCGAGTGGGACGACGGCGACGGCGAAGACGACGGCGAGAAGGAGGCTGCTGCGCACCCTCACCGGACCGTAACGAAGCCCGCGTTGCCGCCGCGTTACGATCCCCCGGCACGATGAGAGCCGCGCGTCGCTTCAGCCAGGCCATCTCCGAGGGGGACGGGATCTCGCTTCTCGCCACGGTCCGTGACGCCGACGGCGCGCGCGCCGCCGAGCAGGCGGGCGCCGAGGGGATCGTCGTGCGCGGCGAGCCGGCGGGTTTCCGCGACGCCACCGAGCTCCCGATCCTCTGGGCCTCCGACGCGCTCGGCGACGCCACCGGCGCCGACGCCGTCCTCGTCCGCCTCGAGGGGCTCGAGGACGACGACGGCCGGCTCGAGGAGCTCGTCGGCGAGGTGGCGCAGCTCGGGCTCGAGGCCGTCGTCTGCGTCTCCGACGAGGACGAGCTGCGGCTCGCGCTCGATCGCGTCGACCCCGAGCTCCTGCTCCTGTCCGCCGACGGCGCGGAGGAGCACCAGGCGCTCGAGCACGTGCTCGGTCTGCTCCCCGATGTTCCGGCCGGGAAGCTCGCGATCGCCGAGCTCACGGTGCGCGGGCGCGACGAGGTCGAGGAGCTCGAGCGCGCCGGGGTGGACGCCGTCGTCGTGCGCGCGGAGGACGTGGCCTCCCTGATCGGCGACCTGCAGCGACAGCCCTAGGCGTGGCCGCAGAGCCGGCACCCCGCGCCGTCGCGCCCGCGCCGGCCGTCGCCGTGACCCACACGTTCGCCCTCGGCTTCGCGGTCTTCACCTCGGGCGCCGTCCTCCTCGGGATGGAGCTCGCCGCGAGTCGCGTGCTCGCGCCGTACTTCGGCAACTCGCTGTTCGTCTGGGGCGCGCTGATCGGCGTCGTGCTCGCCGGGCTCTCCCTGGGTTACTGGCTGGGCGGCGCCCTGGCGGACCGGTTGCCCGCGACGCAGCTGCTCCTCGGCGCGATGGGTCTCGGCGCGCTCCTCGTCCTGCTCGTGCCGGTGCTCGACTCGCGGGTGCTGGAGTGGGTCGTCGAGTGGGATCCCGGGCCGCGGCTGAACCCGCTCATCGCGGCCGTGGTCCTCTTCGGCCCGGCGAGCGTCGTGCTCGCGTCGGTGTCGCCGATCGCGGTGCGCCTCGCCGTGACGTCGGTCGACACCGCCGGCCGGACCGCGGGGCGCCTGTATGCGACCTCGACCGCGGGCAGCATCGCGGGGACGCTCCTGACCGCCTTCTGGCTCGTGCCGGAGCTCGGTGTCAGCCAGCTCCTCGCCGCCGCGGCGACCGTGCTGCTCGGCGCCGTCGTTCTCGTCGCCCTCGCGGAGCGGCTGCCGGGCGCCGCGGTCGTCGCCCTCATCGCCACGGTCGGCGCCGGGATCGCCACGGTCGGGATCGCGCCCGCCGAGAGCGGCGGCCGGCTCGAGGGCGCGGCGGCGCAGAACTGGTCGCCGGTCTACCGCTCGCGCGAGGACGGCAGCCGCGAGATCGACTTCGCGGCGGGCGGCTTCGACGTCGTGTTCCAGCAGGACACGCGCTACCACCACCTGGCCGTGGTCGACGACGGCTCCGGCTCGCGGTACCTCCGGTTCGACAACTCGTTCCAGAGCGGGATGACGATCGGGCGGCCGTTCGCCACGCTCTTCCGCTACACGGACTACTTCGACCTCGCGCTCGCGTACAACCCCGACGCGAAGAACGTCCTCTTCGTGGGGCTCGGCGGTGCCTCCGCACCGAAGCGGTTCTTGCGCGATTTCCCCTCGCTCGACCTGCAGGTCGTCGAGCTCGACCCCGTCGTCGTCGACGTGGCGCACCGCTACTTCGCGCTGCCGGAGGAGTCGCAGCGGCTGCAGATCGACGTGGAGGACGGCCGGCGCTACCTCGCCCGCAACGACGGGAAGTACGACGTGATCGCGATCGACGCCTACTTCTCGGACTCGATCCCGTTCCACCTCACGACGCGCGAGTTCGTGCAGCTCCTCCACGACCGTCTCGCGCCCGGCGGCGTGGTGGTCGCCAACATCATCGGCTCGGTCGAGGGGCCGGGCTCGAAGCTGCTGCGGTCCTTCGTGCGCACGTACAAGACGGCGTTCCCGAGTGTCGCGGTGCATCCGGTGATCGAGCCGAACGACGGCGGGAGCCTGACCGAGCTGCGGAACCTCATGCTCGTGGCGACGGACGGCGCGCTGCCGAGCGAGGAGTTCCTGCTCGAGCGCTGGCGCGAACTCGCACCGGCCGGCGCGCCCGACCTGGAGACGCCGATCCGCGATCGCTACGACAGGCCGTTGCGGTTCGACGACGTGCCGACGCTGACCGACGACTACGCGCCGACGGACTCGCTGCTGCTCGTCGACTGAGGACGTCGCGGCTCGAGGCCGTCGAGGATGAGGTCGAGCCCGACGTCGAACGCGCTCACCTCGCGGTGGGCGCCGTCGGCCATGTGCTGGTCGCGGTGCGCCGCGAGGTGCGGATACTCGCCCCACGGGACGCTCTCGATGAACCGCGCCACGGCCTCCGCGTCCATGGGCATCGTCGTATAGGCGATCTCCCACAGCGAGAACCCGAAGATGTAGCCGTCGAGCAGGTGGTAGACGTGGTAGGTGGCGTCGGCGTCGAACCCGGCGTCCTCGACCTTGGCGAGGAGGCGCTCCATGTAGCGCAGGCGCGCCGGGCGGATGTGATTCCCGGTCATCAGCAGGCGCGCCGCCCACGGATGGAGGCGGAGCGCCGCGTGGACGGAGCGCGCGCTCGCCCGGACCGCGGCCCGCCAGTCTCGTTCCTCGCCCGGCAGCTGCCACTCCGCGAGCACGAGGTCGAGCATCCCGTCGAGGAGGTCCTGCTTGTTGGCGACGTGACGGTAGAGGGACATCGCCTCGAAGCCGAGCTCGTCGCCGAGCCGGCGCATCGTGACCGCGTCGGCGCCCGATTCGTCGGCCAGCTCGAGCGCGGCGCGCAGGACGCGTTCACGGCTGAGGGGGATGCGCACATTGGTCGGCACGGCTTGACGAGCGTACAGCGTACGCACTAACTTACACCGTAAGTTTACGGCGTAAGGAGGACGATGAGAGCCGCAGTGCTCGCGGGGTACGGGTCGCTTCGGATCCGCCAGGTGGAGAAGCCGGAGCCGAACGGGGAGGACGTGCTCGTGCGCGTCCAGGCGACGTCGCTCAACGCGGTCGACTGGTACGGGTTCACGGGGCGGCCGTGGCTCGCTCGCCCGATGACGGGGATCCGGAAGCCGCGGTCGGGCGAGCTCGGCGCGGATTTCGCCGGCGTCGTCGAGGCGGTCGGCCCGGGCGTGGAGGGTCTCGTGCCCGGAGACGAGGTGTACGGCCACCGGAGCGGTGCATTCGCGGAGTACGTCCTGGCGCGCGACGCGGTCGTGCGCAAGCCGGCGAATCTCTCCTTCGAGGAGGCCGCCGCGGTGCCGGTCGCCGCGTTCACCGCCATCCAGGGCCTCCGCGACCACGCGAAGGTGCGGCCCGGGCAGCGGGTCCTCGTGAACGGCGCGTCCGGCGGCGTCGGCACCTTTGCGGTGCAGGTCGCGAAGGCGCTCGGTGCAACGGTGGACGCCGTGTGCAGCACGCCGAACGTGGCGCAGACGCGCGAGCTCGGCGCCGATCGCGTCTTCGACTACACCCGCGAGGACTTCACGCGCGGCGGCGCCCGGTACGACGTCCTCTTCGACGTCGCCGGCAGCCGCTCGTGGCGGGCGATGCGGCGCGTGCTCGCGCCGGGCGGAACCGTCGTCCTCGTCGGCGGGCCGCGGGGACGCCTGCTCGGCCCTCTCGGGCACATCGCCCGCGTCAAGCTGGCACCGAAGGGCGGTGGGCGGACAGCCGTCTTCTTCATCGCCGATCCCAGCTCCGACGATCTCGTCGCACTGCGCGACCTGATCGAGGCGGGGGAGGTGAAGCCGGTGCTCGAGCGCCGCTACGGCTTCGCGCAGATCGAGGATGCGATGAAGCGGATCGGCACCGGCCACGCGCACGCGAAGCTCGTCGTCCGCGTGGACGGTGGGTTGCCGGGTGCCGGCTAGCCGAAGAAGGCGCGCGCCACGTCGTACACCTCGGGAGGCACGGTCTTCAGCTCGCTCGTCGCCTCGGCGAGGGAGACGCCGACGATCGCGTCGCCGTGCAGCGCGGCCATCTGCCCGAACTCGCGGGCGAGGACGAGGTCGGCCGCCTTCAGGCCGTAGCGGGTCGCGAGCACGCGGTCGCGAGGGGTCGGCGTGCCACCGCGCTGGACGTGGCCGAGCACCGTCACGCGCGTCTCGTAGCCCGTCCGCTGCTCGATCTCCGCGGCGAGCTCGGCCCCGACCCCGCCCAGCCGGACGTGTCCGAACTGGTCGGTGGCGGCCGGCTCCTCCGCCACCAGCCTCGACTCGCCGGACCGGTAGGTGAGCTCGTAGCCCTCGCTGACGACGACGATGGAGAAGTCCTTGCCGCCCCGGTGGCGCTGCTCGATCACGGCGCAGGCGTCCTCGACGGGGAGCGGCTGCTCGGGGATGAGGATCACGTCGGCGCCGCCGGCGATGCCCGAGTGGACGGCGATCCACCCGGTGTGCCTGCCCATCACCTCGACCACCATCACGCGGTTGTGCGACTCCGCGGTCGTGTGGAGCCGGTCGATCGCCTCGGTCGCCACGGTGACGGCCGTGTCGAAGCCGAACGTGTAGTCGGTCGCGTTGAGGTCGTTGTCGATCGTCTTCGGGACGCCGACGACCGGGAGCTCCTGCTCGGCGTGGAGGCGCGCGGCAACCCCCAGCGTGTCCTCGCCGCCGATCGCGACGAGCGCGTCGAGACCCTGTCGCCCGAAGTTCCGCAGCACCTGCTCGACGCCGCCGTCGACCTTGAAGGGGTTCGTGCGCGAGGTGCCGATGATGGTGCCGCCGCGGGGGAGGATCCCCGAGACCTCGCGCAGCCCGAGCGCCCGGAAGCGCCCCTCGACGAGGCCGCGCCAGCCCTGTTCGACGCCGGTGACCTCCCAGCCCTCGTCGACGAGCCGGTGCACGACGGCGCGGATGACCGCGTTCAACCCGGGGCAGTCGCCGCCGCCGGTGAGGATGCCCGCCTGCATGGCCATGCGCCGGAGTCTGTCAAAGCGCCGGTGGACGGCGGCGCCGCCACGCGCTACGTTCGCCGTATGGCGCAGGAGATCCAGATCGCGGACGCCGGCGCGACCGCGAAGATCCGCAACATCGTCGTCGTCCCGGTCCTTGCGATCGTCACGTTCGGGATCTACCTCGTGTGCTGGTGGTACTTCGTCAATCGCGAGCTCGCGGACTACGGCCGCGCGCTCGGCGTGAGCGATCTCGGCGACAGCCCGGCGAAGTCGACCCTCGCGCTCTTCCCGGGCGCCCTGCTGATCGTGCCGGCGGTGTGGACGACGATCACGACGTTCCAGCGCATCCAGGCCGCCCAGCGGCACGCCGGTCGGGAGCCGATCAACGGCTGGATCGGCCTGATCCTCTACCTCGTCTTCTCGCCCGCGTACTACGCGTACATGCAGAGCGGCCTCAACTCGAGCTGGCGCGCGGTGGGCGCGCAGCCCGAGGGCCAGGCCGTGCCCGCCTAGCATCGACGACCCGTAGCCGGCCGCGGCAGGTCGGCGTGCAACTACGCATGCCGCCGCAGGGTCGCCGATGGATGCTCGACCCGTGGTCACGGCGCAGCAGCTCGCGGCGCGGTGGGAGTCGGCGTTCGCCGCCGCCGAGCGCGCGCTCGTTGCAGCGCGGACGGCGCTCACGCCCGGGGAGCTCGAGGAGCGTCGCCGGGCGCTCGCGACCGAGCGGCGGTCGACGGCTGCGCTCCTGGCGTCGCTCGAAACTCGCGGCGAATCACTGAGCCCCGATCGGGTCCTGCACGGATGCCGCCGGGGCGGCGCTGCGCGACGCTCGTCTCAACCGAACAGAGGAGGCGCTGCGATGAAGGCGCTCGTGTACCACGGCCCGGGTGAGCGCGCGTGGGAGACCGTGCCCGACCCGGTGATCCAGGAGCCGACGGACGTGATCGTCCGGATCGACTCGTCGACGATCTGCGGCACGGACCTGCACATCCTCAAGGGCGACGTCCCCGCGGTGGAGCCGGGCCGGGTGCTCGGCCACGAGGCGGTGGGGACGATCACGGAGGTCGGGGCGGCGGTCACGACCCTCGCCGTCGGCGACCGTGTGCTCGTCTCGTGCATCAGCGCGTGCGGCCGCTGCGAGTACTGCCGGGAGGGCAGCTACAGCCAGTGCAGCGGCGGCGGCGGCTGGATCTTCGGCCACCTGATCGACGGGCTGCAGGCGGAGTACGCCCGCGTGCCCTTCGCCGACACCTCGGTCTACAAGGTGCCGGAGGGGCTGACCGACGAGCAGGTGCTGTTCCTGGCAGACATCCTCCCGACCGCGTACGAGGTCGGCGTGCAGAACGCGCGGATCCAGCCGGGCGACACCGTCGCGGTCGTCGGTGCGGGCCCGATCGGACTGGCGGCGATCATGACCGCGAAGCTGCTCTCGCCGGCGACGATCATCGCGATCGACCTGGCCGACGCGCGGCTGGCGAAGGCGCTCGACTTCGGTGCCGACGCGGTGATCAACAACGGCGTCGAGGACGCGGTCGCGAAGGTGATGGAGCTGACCGGCGGCCGCGGCGTCGACGCGGCGATCGAGGCGGTCGGGGTGCCGGAGACGTTCGAGCTCTGCACGGAGCTGATCCGCCCGCTGGGCCGCGTCGCGAACGTCGGCGTGCACGGTTGCGCCGCGACGCTCCACCTCGAGACGCTGTGGATCCGCAACGTCACGATCACGACCGGCCTCGTCGACACGTTCGCGACGCCGCGGCTGCTGCAGCTGGTCGAGAGCGGCCGGCTCGACCCGACGCCGTTCGCGACGCATCGCTTCTCGCTCGACGAGACGATGGCGGCCTACGACGTCTTCGCCGACGCGGCCACCACCCACGCGCTCAAGGTGGTGTTGTCGGCCGACCGCGCGCCGCTGGCGGCGACCGCCGCGACGACGGGCGAGGCGGTGACGCCTGCATGACCCTCGTCTGGCGCCCGCCAGCACGCACCCGCGTGATGGCGGGCGCGGGCGTCGAGCTCTTCTGGCTGCCGCTCGGCGCCGGCGGTCGCTCCGTCCGCTTCAACGGACGGCTCTACGAGGCGGCCGTGGCCGCGATCGAGCGCCGGAGCCGCGCCGAGCTGTACCACTCGGCGCTCGAGGTCCACGTGCACGACGAGCGGTACGCGATCGAGATGGCGCCCGCGTTCGGCCCGTGCGCCGGGAGCGGGGTCGTCGCGGGCGGCGCCGTGGGAAGCCCGTTGCTGCGACGCTCGCGGCTGTTCCGCTACGAGGTCCGCCGCTGGCGCGACGGCGTGATCCCGGATCTCGCGGAGGCCGTCGACAGCCCACGCCGGCTGACGCACGACCCGGCGGTCGCCGAGCGCGTCGTGGACCTGGTGCCCCTGACGCCGACGCCGACCTGGGGCCGCGACGGGCTT
>JBJMMH010000217.1:0-5436 GCA_045804885.1 Chloroflexota bacterium
GAGGCCGGCGTCGTGCTGAAGCTGCCTCGCGACCGGGTCGCCGAGCTGATCGCCGCCGGCGACGGCGCCCCGTTCGACGCTGGCAAGGGCCGGCCGATGAAGGAGTGGGTCGTCATCCACGACGCCGCCGACGATTCCGCCCTCGCCCTCGCCGAGGAGGCACTCGTGTTCGTAGCCGCCGCGAGGCGACCCCGAGCGGGCTAGAGGCCAGGCAGCGCGGCCAACGACCCGGCCTCACGGAGCCCGTCCGCAGCCTCCTCGCGGGGCGACAACAAGGTCATCAGTCGAGCCAGACCCCAAGCCCAATCCTGGCGGCCTGTGCGAGCCGACCCGGCGCCCGTCGGAGGGCGCCGAACTCGAGTGCCTCGAGGAGCGACCCGCCGGCGACGTCGTTCGGAGCGCCCGCCGGCAACACGAGGAGCCGGCCCCGCTGGCCGACGACGCGCCAGCTCGCAGAGCCGTCTTCGCGTCGCTCGAAACGAAGGTCGACAGACGCCCGCCCGACGCGCAGCTGGCGAATTGTCAGTTCCGGCAGCCACGCGGGGAGCCGCGGCCGCACGACGCCCAGGACGCCGAGCGGTGCGAACGGATACAGCCCCAGGAGGATCTGCACCATCTGGATAAGCGCGCTCGCCGACCAGGCCTGGGGCACGGTCGCCTTCGGATACGGGACCGGCGTCGCGAAGGCGTCGCGGTCGTGGCCGGTCCACGCCTCAGGGATCCGACCCCGCTCGACGAGCGCCCCCGCGAGCACTGCCTCCGCGAGCCGATCGACGTGCTCGTCGAGGCCGTATCGCTTGAAGCCGAGCGCGAATGTCGCCTGCTCGACCGGCCAGACCGACCCGAGGTGATAGGCGAACGGATTGAACGACGGATGGGCGGTCGACAGCGACCTGACGCCCCAGCCGCTGAACAGGTCCGGCGCGAGCAACCGGTCCGCGACGAGTCCGGCTCGGTCACGTGGCACGATCCCGGTGCCCAGGGCGTGGCCGGGATTCGACGTGATGGACTGGACGGGTCGTTTCGCGCCGTCGAGCGCGAGCGCGTAGTACGCCTCGTCCGGCATCCAGAATGCGCGGTCCCACCGATCGCGGAGGTCGGCGGCGCGGCTCAGGTATCCCTCGGCGCGCTGCGCGTCGCCGAGCGCGACCATGATCTCGGCGGTTCGCTCGAGGGCCAGGTAGTGGAAGGCCTGCTCCTCGACGGTCGCGACGGGGCCCTCGACGGCCGATCCGTCCGGCCAGCGGATCGCCTCGTCGGAGTCCTTCCAACCCTGGTTTCGAAGGCCCTGGGGCGAGCGCCGCTCGTATTCGAGGAACCCGTCGCCGTCGTGATCGCCGTACCGCTGGGCCCAGTCCATCGCGAGGAACGCCGTGTCGATGTGGCGGCGGAGCACCGCGTCGTCGCCCGTCCAGTGCCACAGCTCACTGAGCCCGAGCAGGAACAGCGCGACGGTCGTCTGCGATCCGTAGTACGCGTCGCGGGGCGTCAACCGCAGGTCGGCAAGCGGCCCTGCCCGCATCTCGTGGATGAGCTTGCCCGGCTCCGCGTCGCGGAATGGGTCGTCTTCTGTGGCCTGTGTCGCCGCTACCGCGTCGAGCGCCCCGCGGAGGGCTCGCGTCCCGAGCAGGGCGGATTGCCAACCTGCCGTCAGGACATCGCGACCGAAGAGTCCCGTGAAGCCCGGGATTCCCGCGTTCACGATCCAGCTGGCACCGTCGGTCCTACCGAGGAGCCTCGCCTCCAGTTCCCAGTTCCGGAGGTCGAAGAGATCATCCGCGGCGCGCTGGAACGCCGCGGTGAACCCGTCGGCGGCGGCAACGATCGGGCGTCGCCGTCGCCACGCGGTCCGCTGCCGCGCGCGCGGCCCGTGCTCGGCGTCGCCGGGAGCCTGCCAGCCGCCGTCGAGCACGGCAAAACGGATCAAGGCGTGCCATGACGCGCCCGCCTCGAGCCGGATCGGGAACGCGAGCCCGGCGTCGTCGATCGCGACGTCGACCGTCTCGGGTGCGACGTCTACCCGAAGACCCCGTTGCGAACGTCGCCCGTTCGCCTCGACGACGTAGTCGAACTGGAGCGCACGTCCGGCCTCTGCGATGCGATGGACATCGCCGGCCTGGCGGCGCTGCCGCCCGAGCTCGGCGACGTCGGCGAAATCTGCCTCGAGCTCGATGCGGAGCGTCGCCTCCCAGCTGACGGCCGAGTGGTTCCGGACGGTGATCGCCTCGACCATCCCGGGCCCGACCCGCCGCCGGATGACGACCTCGACCGTGTCCTGTGGCAGCAGTGGCCCGTCGGCGTGACCGCCCTCACGCGGCAGGTGGAGGACGGCGTCCCAGCGATCGCTCTCGGGATTGGCCGAAGCCACCAGCGTCGGGTGCCGAGTCCGTCCGTTCTCATCCACTGAGAGGCGATGGCATGAGAGCACGCGCGCGTCGCGATGGAGGAGCCCGTCCCACGGCCCGTCGACCGTCCCGTCCGGCGCCGTACACAGCACGGTGTAGCCCGAGAAGGCCGCGGCGGGCCGCCGGCCGATCACGCTCGAGGACGTTCCGGAAATGGCCGCGCTCAGGTGCCGATGCGCCGGACGAGCAGCAGCGAACCAAGCAGCATCGTCGCGACCGCAAGGCGCTTCCGGACGGGGTGGAGCTCGAACACGCGGGTGTAGACGCTGTCGGGCTTCGCGCCGTCGCCGAACTCGCCGGTCGTCGAGCCCGGCCCGGTGCTCGGCTCGAAGAGGTTGTCCCGGCGGTCGTCCGCCCGATTCGTCCGCTGCTGCTTGAACGCCCGCCCGCCTTGGAGCATGTACCGGTCGAGCAGAGAGGGGCTCAGCCATTGCCCGAGCGTCAGCAGCTTGCCCCAGCCGCCGACGACGATCTCGCGGCCGCCGTGCTCGGCCGCGTGGCAGATCGCGGCAGCGACCGCCTCCGGCTCGTAGACCGGCGGCACCGGCATGGGCTGGACGCCAAGCTTCGACCGCGCCCAGTTGAACAGCGGCGTGTTGATCGACGAGGGCATGATCAGTACGACGTCGATACTCGCGTCTTCCTGCTTCAACTCCAGGCGCAAGGCCTCGCTGAACCCAGCGACCCCGTGCTTCGACGCGACGTACGCCGACTGGAGCGGGATCGCGCGGTCGGACAGCGCCGAGCCGACGTTGACGATCGTCCCGCCGCCGGCCTGCTTCAAGAGCCCGACAGCGACCTTCGAGCCGTAGATCTGGCCGAGAAGGTTCACGCGGATGATCCTGTCCATCTCCTCGGCCGTGAGCTGCTCGACGGTCGCGTACGCGCTGACCGCGGCGTCGTTGATCCATGTGTCCACACGGCCGAACCGCTCGACCGCCCGGCGGCCAATTCGCTCGACCTGGGCGTATTCGCTGACGTCCGCGACGACGGCCTCCGCCTCGCCGCCGCGGTGCTCGATCTCGTCGACGAGCGCCCGGAGTGCCTCCTCGTTGCGCGCCGCCGCGACCACCCTCGCGCCTCGCGCCGCGAGCTCGAGCGCCGTCGTCCGCCCGATGCCCTGCGAGGCCCCGGTCACGACGACGACCTGGTCGGCCAGCCGCTTCGCCATGGGTGGGTGGGCCCGCTCGTCAGCCCGCGGTGCGGGCCGTGTCGCGATCCGTCCCGGTCGCCGGTTCCCCGGACAGCGAGGTCGGGGCATCGAGATTTGCCCCGTCGTCGACGCCGACGCGCAGCCGGTAGACCAGCTCGCCGCCGAGCCACGCCGTGCCCAGCGCGAGGCCGACGCCTACGAGGCCGAGGACGAACGGCAGGACGTCGGGCGAGTAGGCATGGTCCTGCAGCCGGAACAGCCAGCTGCCGACGAACAGCAGGACGATCACGAGGTTGCCGACGCCGTGATACAGGCCGATCGTCTTGGCCCGCGTGCCGTCCGGGATGTTCATCCAGTCGATGAGCCCGAAGATCGCCGCGAGCAGACCGCCGATCAGACCGACGGTCAGCGTCCAGAACGCGACTTGCGCGAACGTCTCGTCGCCGGCGACGAGGTAGACGACGTCGAACAGGACGGTCGTCGACAGCAGCCCGAGGGGCAGGACGATCAACATCGGGTGGATCGGGTGGCCAAGGAGTTTCACATGTGATTCCATGGTGGGCTCCAACTGCGGGTGACACGCTCCCGGGACGATCCTGCGCCGCCCCCGATTGCACCGGCCACCCGCCAGCCGTCCGCGCATCACATCCCCGCGACACGCCGTGCTGCCATCGATGATTCTGAGGGTCATCCGCCGTTCAACCCGCATGAGGACGCCGACCTCGCCTGCTGCTACGGTCAACCCATGACCGCGACGGGCACCGACGCCGATTTCGCGGCGCTGACGTCGACCTACCGCCGCGAGCTCCACGTCCACGCCTACCGCATGCTCGGCTCATTCGATGAGGCCGAGGACGCCGTCCAGGAGACGTTCCTGCGCGCATGGCGCGGCCGTGAGTCGTTCGACGGCTCCGCGGCATTCCGGGCGTGGCTGTACCGCATCGCGACCAACGTCTGCCTCGACGCGATCCGTCGGACCAACCGCCGGCCCCAGGGCCGCTCGCTCGACTCGATCGGCGAGGTGCCGTGGATCTCACCGTATCCGGATCGGCTGCTCGATGAGATCGCCCCACCCGAGGATCAGCCCGATGCGGTCGCCGTCTCGCGGGAGACGATCGAGCTGGCGTTCCTGGCGGCGATCCAGCTGTTGCCTGCGCGTCAGCGGGCGGTGCTGATCCTCCGCGACGTCGTGGAGTGGTCCGCCCGCGAGACTGCTCAGCTACTCGACATGTCCGTGCCGGCCGTCAACAGCGCGCTGCAGCGGGCCCGAGTGACGATGGCGGCAAATCGCCCTCACGGCCGAAGCGCCGCCCCGCCGCCTCGCCCGACGGAGGCTGAGATGGAGCTCGTGCGCCGCGCGATCGCCGCGCACGAGGCGGCCGACGCCGAGGCGATGGCGGCGATGCTCCGCGACGACGTGCGGATCGCCATGCCGCCGGCGCCATTCTGGTTCAACGGCAAGGAGACGTTCGTTCCCGGACTCCAGGCGGGACTCTCGGACGCCGGGCAGTGGCGGCTCGTCCCAATCGAGGCGAACCGGATGCCGGCGATGGCGAGCTACCTGCTGGCGCCCGGCGACGACACATACCGCGCGTTCAAGATCGACGTCGTCCGCTTCGAGGACGGCGGCGTCGCGGAGATCACGACGTTCGGTGCGGCGCTGTTCCCGGAATTCGGGCTGCCAGCGACGCTCTGACAGTCCTGTCCTCGAGCTCGCGCCGCAAGCTCAGAACGGCACCAGCGAGTTGAGCGCGGGCATGATCCCGTCGAGGCCGAACAGGTAGATCGACCCGATCACCAGGCTGAACAGCCCGGCGATCAGCCCGACGACGACGTAGAGCCGTTCGCGGGTCTGGCTGGCGACGAAGCCGACCGACG
>JBJMMH010000218.1:0-14672 GCA_045804885.1 Chloroflexota bacterium
CAACCAGAACCCGAAAGTCGACACGGCAGTCTTCGAGGTGGCCCGCGGCGGGATCCTCCGCGAGGGCCTCGGCTACGACCGGAACGACGTGGCGGTCGTCACGAACGTCACCGGCGACCACCTCGGCCTGGGCGGGATCGACTCGATCGGCCAGCTGGCGAACGTCAAGGGCGTCGTCGTCGAGGCCGTGCCCCGGTCCGGGACCGCCGTCCTCAACGCCGATGACGGCCACGTCTACCGGATGGGCCGCCACTGTGCCGGCCGGGTCGTCCTCTTCTCGATGGCCACCGAGAAGGGCGAGGACGGCTACGACCGGGTCGACGGCCACACGTCGCGTGGCAATGCCGCGTTCGTGCTCCAGCAGGCGCCGGAAGGGGAGCTCATCGTGCTCCGCCACGGGCCTCGGACGATGCCGCTCCTGTACACCCACCTCATCCCCGCGACCTTCGGCGGCAAGGCCCGCATGAACGTCGCGAACGCGCTCGCGGCGGCCGCCGCCGCGTGGGCCTCCGGCGCCCACCTCCACGACATCCGGCAGGGGCTCCGGACGTTCTCCACCTCGTTCGTCCAGGCGCCCGGGCGGCTCAACCTGATCGACGTCGGCGGGGTGCGCCTCGTCATCGACTACTGCCACAACGTCGACGGCATGCGCCAGCTGGCGGACTTCGTCGAGCGGATGATGACCGAGCCGACATCGAAGGCCGGCCGGATCGGGCCGACGACCAACGGGCATGCCAGGACTGGGCGCGCGATCGGGGTGATCGGGATCCCCGGCGACCGGCGCGACGACGACCAGCGGGAGTACGGCGCGATCGCGGCGGGCGCTTTCGACGAGATCATCGTCCGGGAGGACAAGAACCTCCGCGGCCGGGCGCCGGGGGAGACCGCCGGCAACGTCGTCGAGGGCGTTCGCTCGGCGCGGACGGACGGGCGGGCGCGGGCGATCCGGGCCGAGAAGATCCTCGAGGAGATGGCCGCGGTCCGGACGGCGTTGCGACGGGCGGCGCCGGGCGACCTCGTCGTCTGCTGCGTCGACGACGCGATCGGCGTCTACCGCGAGGCGATGTCGGTCGCCGGCTCGTCGCGCGGGACGACGGCGTTCGCGGACCCGGGCGAGCTGGAGGCGCCCGAGGGGTAGTCCCCTTGGGGCCGGCTCGGTCGGCGGCTCACCCGAGGCTCGAAAGGCTGCCTGACGAGTAGGCGACCTCGCCGCCGACGAGCGTGAGCTCCACAGCGATGTCCGATATCTCGTCGGCCGAGCCGGCAAACAGGTCGCGATCGAGGACGGCGAGGTCAGCGAGCTTGCCGATCTCGAGCGTTCCGAGGCGGTCGTCGGCAAAGTACGACGCGGCCCCGTCCGCGGTCGCCGCGCGGACCGCCTCCTCGACCGAGAGGGTCTGATCCGCCCCGATGACGGCACCCGCCACCGTGGTGCGTCGGACGGCGGAACTGATCGTGTCCATCGGCCGATGGGATGCCACCGGCGCATCGCTCGACAGCGCGAAGGCGACCCCGGCCGCCGCCATCTCGCGGTACGGCTGGAGGCGATGGGCTCGATCCCCGAGTGCGGTCAGCCAGGCGTCACCGGCGTCCCAGAAGTAGCGCGGCTGGCCGATCGCGATCACGCCGAGCCTCGCCATCCGCTCCAGCTGATCCGGGCGTGGACCGCCGCAGTGCTCGATCCGGTGGCGATGGTCCTCACGCGGATTCGCGGTCAACGCCGCCTCGTATGCGTCGAGGACGCGGTCGATCCCCCGGTCGCCCTGAGCGTGGACGCCGATCTGCCAGCCCGCCCGATGAGCCCGGCCGATCGCCTCACGAAACTCATCGGCAGACCCCCAGTACAGCGAGCCCCTGAATTCGCCGTTCGAGCCGTATGGCTCGGTGAACGCCGCGGTTCCGCCGGTGAGGGCTCCGTCCGCGTAGAACTTCATCGGCCCGATCGCGAGTCGGTCGTCGCCGAACGCCCCGGCGATCCCGAGCGCCTCGAACTCGTCGAGCTGCGAGGAGATCGGCATCGCCGTGACGCGGACGCCGAGCACGCCCCGGGCACGGGCAGCCCGATAGCCGTTCATCTCACGCCGCGTCACCTGCGCGTCCACGACCGACGTGATGCCCGCGGCGAGCGCCGCCTTCGACCCGCGATCGATGTCGCCGACAACCTCCTCGAGCGGCGCGTCGTCGTGGAACCCCGGCCCGTGGTGGCCGATGTCGACGCCGGCCGGCACGACGAGCTGTTGGGCGGCATCCAGGCAATAGCCGGTCAGCCGTCCCTGCGGATCGCGCAGGAGGCGACCGCCCTCGGGATCGACCGCGTCGTCCGAAAGCCGGCGGAGCTCGAGCGCAAGGCTGTTCGCGAGCGCATGGTGCCCGCTCATGTGCTGGACGAGGACGGGATGGACGCGGGTCGCGGCGTCGAGGTCCCAGCGAGTCGGCAGCCGACCATCCGGGAACAGCTCAGGATTCAGGCCGACCGCCCGGATCCAGACGCCGTCCGGCGTTCGCTCGGCGGCGGCCGCGATCCGCTCGACGAGGGACTCGATCGAGGCGACACCGGGATAGCGCACATCGAGGGCGGCCAGCTCCGCGCCGGTGAACGCGAGGTGATGGTGGGCGTCGACGAATCCCGGCAGGACCGACCGCCCGGCGACGTCGATCCGGCGGGCGTCCTGGGAAGCGGCGTTCGCGACCATATTGTCGGGCCCGACGGCGACGATCCGATCACCTTCGATGGCGAGCCCGCCCGTGAACGGTCGCGTCCCCGTGGCGGCGGTGAAGACGCGGCCGTTGAGGAGGACGATTGCGGGCATCGCCCATAGTTTCCCCGGCAGCGGCGCGCGACGCCAATCCTGTTGTTCGCTCTTGCGCGCGGACTTACCATGCACCGGTCCGGGAAGAGGCTCGCTGGCCGCCAGTCGGCCCATGGAGGAGGTTCGAGCATGCGTCGCTGGACAGGCATCGCCGCGTACGTCTCAGTCATCGCGATCATCGCCGGCTGCGCGGGAGGTGGAGCTGCCACGGGATCCCCAGCCGCCCCGGCGTCGGCGGCGTCAAGCGCGCCAGCCGCTAGCGCACCGGGCGCGAGCGGCGCCGCGAGCCCAAGCGGGAGCGCCGCGGCAGGTTCGACCAAGGGCTGCGATCAGCCGCGGCAGGAAGGCGTGACGCTGAGCTTCACGTCGTTCGGCGGCGTCTACCAGGAAGCCCAGCGCAAGGCCTGGCTGCAGCCGTACACGCAGCTGACCGGTGTGCAATTCACCGAGGACGAGAACTCGTCCAACGCCACGATCAAGGCCCAGGTCGAGTCCGGCCAGGTGACGTGGGACGTCGTCGACGTCGGCAACGACTTCGGCCTGGAAGCGAACAAGGACCTGCTCGAACCGCTCGACTACTCGCTGATTCCGCGCGACGAGATGAACCAGGACCTCGGCGTGAGCGACTGGCGCGTGCCCGACATCACGTACGGCGTCGTCCTCGCCTACAACACCGACGCGACCGCCGGCAAGGTCCCCGAGGGCTGGGCCGACTACTTCGACACGGCGAAGATCCCCGGCAAGCGCGGTGCCTGGGACTATTCCGAGGGTGGCATGTTCGAGTTCGCCCTCATGGCCGACGGCGTGAAGCCGGCGGACCTTTACCCGCTCGACCTGGCCCGCGCGACCAAGAAGCTCGACACGATCAAGGACGACCTCGTGTTCTGGAACTCCGGGGCGGAGTCCCAGGAGCTGATCGGCTCCGGCGAGGTCGCCATGACGATGATCTGGAACGGCCGCGGCTGGAGCGCGAAGAACATCGACAAGAAGCCGGTCGAGATCCAGTGGAACCAGCAGATCGTGACGGCCGACTACCTGGTCGTCCCGAAGGGCTCGCCCAACAAGGATGCGGCGATGAAGTTCATCGCCTACGCGAGCTGCGCCCAGAACAACGGCAAGCCGTCCGAGTTCATCCCGTACGGGCCGACCAACACGAAATCACAGGCCAACCCGGCGATGTCCAAGGATCTCTCGGTGACCAACGCCGACGAGAATTCGGCCTACTTCGACGACGAGTACCTCATCGACAACTTCGACACGATCGACGCCGCCTGGCAGGAGTGGAAGGCTCGCTGATCCGCCCGGCATCCACCCGGGCACGGAGCTCGTGTCAGAGCTGACTGCCCCCGCGCCAAACAGACGCCGAGGCCCACTCGGCCTCGGCGTCAACCGGTGGACGCTGCTCGCGATCCCGGCGGCGATCTTCCTGATCGTTTTCTTCCTGGCGCCGCTCCTCCAGATGAGCTCGCGGAGCCTCACCGAGCCCGCCGACGCGGGCTTGTCGAACTACGCCAAGTTCTTCGACCAGGCGGCGTACGTCCGCGTCCTCACGAACACCTTCTGGATCGCGACACTCTCCACGGTGGCCTGTCTCGTCGTCGGCTACCCGTTCGCGTACCTGATGACGGTGGTCCCGGGTCGCATGGCGGGCCTCCTCGTCATCGCGGTGCTCCTGCCGTTCTGGTCGAGCCTGCTCGTCCGGTCCTTCGCCTGGCAGGTGATCCTCCGTGACACGGGGATCATCAACCGCTTCCTGATCGATCTCGGCCTCATTCACGAGCCGCTGACGCTCATCCGCACGACGGCAGCGGTCATCATCGGCATGTCGCACATCCTGCTCCCGTTCATGGTGCTGCCGCTGTGGGCGGTGATGCGCCGGATCGACCCCGAGTACGGACGCGCGGCTGCCAACCTCGGCGCGTCGCCCGCGAGGTCGTTCTTCCGGATCTTCGTCCCCCTCAGCATGCCCGGCGTGCTGGCCGGTTGCCTCCTTGTGTTCGTGCTCGCCCTCGGCTTCTACATCACGCCGGCGCTTCTCGGCGGCCTTCGCGACCAGATGATCAGCCAGCTGATCGTCCAGCAGGTCCAGCAACGCCTCGACTGGGGCTTCGCGGCCGCGATGAGCGTGCTGCTCATGGTCATCACGCTCATCGCGCTCCTCGTCGCGTCGCGGGCCGTACGCCTCCGCGACGTTTACGGCAGCGCGCTCGAGGACTGACGGCATGAGCGACTCGTGGCGTCAGCCCCGACGGATCCTGATGGCCGCGCTCGGGTTCCTGACGATCTTCTACCTGCTCGCCCCGACGCTCGTCATCGTTCCAATGAGCTTCACCGAGGCCCACATCCTGAGCTTTCCGCCGCAGGGCTTCTCGCTCCAGTGGTATGAGCGCATGTTTACCGACCGGCAGTGGTCGACGGGTCTCGTGAACAGCGCCCAGGTCGCCACGCTGACGGCGATCCTCGCGACAGTCCTCGGGACGCTGGCGTCGCTGGGCCTGAACCGGGGACGGTTTCCGGGGCGCTCCCTGCTGAACGGGCTCGTGCTGACGCCGCTGATCGTCCCCGTCGTCATCATCGCGATCGGGATGTTCTCGCTGTTCGTCCAGTGGCGGATCAACGGTTCGATCGTCGCGCTCGTCATCGCGCACACGGCGCTGGCGCTGCCGTTCGTCGTCGTCAGCGTCTCGGCCAGCCTGCAGACGATGGACCGCAACCTCGAGCTGGCGGCCGCGAATCTGGGTGCCGATCCGCGGCGAACCTTCACCCGGATCACGCTGCCGATCATCCTGCCTGGCGTCCTCGCCGGCGCGATCTTCGCCTTCGTGACCTCGTGGGACGAGGTCGTCGTCGCGATCTTCCTGACCTCGGCCCGCTTCCGGACCCTCCCGGTCGAGATGTGGGAGCAGGTCCGGCAGGTCGTCGATCCGACGGTCGCGGCCGTCGCGACGACAGTCCTCCTCGTAACCTCGGTGATGCTGCTGCTGGTCCTCGTGATCCGCCGCCAGAGGCCGGTGTGACAACCGCCGACCCTCAGGATCGGACGACGGGTTCGGAGACGCCGCCAGGCGACCAGCCGGCCCTGGTCCTTCGGGACCTCCGGAAGGTCTTCGGCACCGTCGTGGCGTGCGAGCACGTCGACCTCGAGGTTAGCCGGGGCGAGTTCGTGACACTCCTCGGCCCGTCGGGCTCAGGCAAGACGACGACCCTCCGCATGATCGCAGGGTTCACGACCCCGTCTGGCGGTTCGATCGAGATCGGCGGCCGGGACATGACCCGTGTGCCGCCGCACCGCCGCAACGTCGGCATGGTGTTCCAGAACTACGCGTTGTTTCCGCACATGACGGCTGCCCAGAACATCGGCTTCCCGCTCCAGATGCGCGGCGTTCCGCGACAGGAGATTGGGAGTCGAGTGGAGAACGCACTGCGCCTCGTCAAGCTCGAGGGCTATGGCGACCGCTACCCGCGGGCGCTCTCCGGGGGACAGCAGCAGCGGATCGCCCTCGCCCGGGCGGTGGTCTTCGAGCCGCACGTCCTGCTCATGGATGAGCCGCTCGGCGCGCTCGACCGGAAGCTCCGCGAGGCGCTCCAGGTCGAGATCATGCACGTGAGCCGCCAGATCGGCGCGACTGTCCTCTACGTCACCCACGACCAGGAAGAGGCGCTCGTCATGAGCGACCGGATCGCGATCTTCAGCCGCGGCCGGATCGAGCAGCTCGGCAGCGGGGAGGATCTGTACGAGCGACCGGCGTCGCTGTTCGTCGCCGACTTCATCGGAACATCGAACATCCTGCGCGGCCGATTCGAACGGGACGGCTCGGCCGGCGGGTGGTTGGACGGCGCGTCGTCGCGCCTGCGGGTGAGCCCCGAGGCGGCGGACCGGGCCGGGCTCGACGGGGGAACCGCCGCGGCGCTCGTCGTCCGACCGGAGCGCACCCGTATCCTCGACCCGGACATGCCCGCCCCACCCGAGGCCAACATCGTCGACGCGACTGTCGACGCGGTCCTCTACCTTGGTTCCGAGTCGAAGTACGAGCTGCGCCTCGCGGACGGCCAGGCGGCAAGCGTCCGAACCCCGATGGATCGCGCGGCACGCTCGTTTGAGCAAGGCGACGCGGTCCGTCTCGCATGGGCCGTCGAGGATGCCGTCCTGCTGGCCGACACCGACTAGCAGGCTCGAGAGCTGGCGCGCCCGCGATGGCCGGTCGATGGATCCTCGGGATGCGCTGGGAGCAGCTCCTCTTCGCGCATTGGCCGGTACCGACCGACGCTCTTGCCAAGCGTATTCCGGCGGGGCTCGAGCTCGACACGATCGATGGCGCGGCGTGGATCGGGATCGTGCCGTTCAGGATGGCGAACGTCGGCCTGCCCGGTCTGGCGCTGCCCGGACCGCTCGGCCGCTTCGGAGAAGCGAACGTCCGGACCTATGTCCGGCCGACGGACCCCCGCAACGGCCAGCCGGGTGTGTGGTTCCTCAGCCTCGACGCCGAGAACCCGTACGTCGTCGCGGCCGGACGGGCAGTCTTCCACGTCCCGTATCTCCGTGCGCGAATCCATATGGACGACAGCGCCGACGGGGTGTCGTACTCACTCCGGCGGACCCACCACGGAGCGCCGCCGGCCCGGTTCCGCGCGACGTACAGGGCCACAGGGACGGCGGCGTCGGCCTCACCGGGCTCGCTGCAGGAGTGGTTGACGGAGCGCCACGCCGTCTACGCCGCCGACCCGCGGGGGCGGCTCGTCCGCGGCGATATCCGACACGAGCCATGGCGGCTTGCCCCGGCGGCATGGCACCTCGAGCGGGAGACGCTCCTCGCGGCACTCGGGATCAGGCGGCCGGAGGAGGAGGCCCTCCTCTACCTGGCGGAGCCCGTCGATGTCGTCGCGGCGTGGCCGACGTCCCTGGGCTGACGTCGAATGGGCCGCGCGGCAGTCCGCGCGACGAGCCGCGCGCTCGCCGGCAGTGCGGTGTCAGGCGCGCCGGGGGCGCTCCTGGAGCCGGGGCACGAGCGTGGTCAGCTCGCTCGTGACGTCGATCGGCGCGGCGCCGAGCTTCTCCAGCAACTCGAATACGCCTTCGCGCTCCTCGTGGCAGAGCAGCACGACGACCTTCGGCCGGCCGTCGCCGTTCGCGAGCTCCGCGCGGAGCGCCGCCGTCTCGGACTCGTACACCGGGACGTCGGCCGGCGACCCGCCGGCGGCCTTGACGCCCGCGAGCATCTCGCCAACGACCGACTCGCGGCTCCGGCCACGGAGGTACTTGAGCGTCTCCTTGATCGCGACCCGCTGGGCCCGCGTTGCCGCGATCCTCGCGATCCCGCGGAGCGTGTCGTCGGGCCGGTCGCCGGCGGTGCCCACGATCATCGTCACCGGCGCGGCCCGCCCCGCCCCGCCGCCGGCGATGCCCAGGGCGACGTCGAGCACCGCCGACACGCCGGCCTCGTTGTGGGCGAAGTCGACGATCACGATCCGCGAGCCGAGCCGGTACAGGTTCAGGCGCCCGGGCGAACGGTCGGAGGTCGGTCGGAAGTCGGCCAGACCCTCGGCGACCTCCTCGAGCGTCAATCCGAGTCCGCGCGCGGCCGCGCTCGCCGCGAGCGCGTTGGCGACGTTGTGGCGGGCCAGCCCGCCGATCGCGATGGGAACGCGGCGGAGCTCGACGATCCGCCTCGACCGGCCGCCCTCGAGCTCCACGATCCAGCCGCCGTCGACCGCGTAGCCGCGGCCGGTCATGCCTGCCGCGGCGTGGCGCCGGACGCGCGCCGAACCGCCCGGGAGGAGCGTGAAGAGGGCGACGTGGCCATGGACGCGTCGGGCAAGGCCGGCGACGTGGGGGTCGTCGGCGTTGAGGACGCACCAGCCGTCGGGCTTCGTCACTCGGACGACCGTCGACTTGACCTCCGCGAGCTCCGGCAGCGTGTGGATCCCCTGGAGATCGAGGTGGTCGGAGGTGACGTTCGTGACGACGCCGACCTCGTTCGATTCGTAGCCCATGCCCCGCAGGACGAGCCCGCCGCGCGCCGTCTCGAGAACCGCGACGTCGAGATCCGATCGGCTCAGGATCTGCCACGCGCCGCCGGGCCCGGTCCAGTCGCCGGGCTCGACCATCCGCTCGTTGACGAGGACGCCGTCGGAGGTCGTCATCCCGACGCGCCGCTTCGCCCGGACGAGGATGTGGGTCGTCAGCCGCGTGACGGTGCTCTTGCCGTTCGTCCCTGTGATCGAGACGACGGGGAGTCGCCGGTCCTCGTCCCGGATCCAGGCCGGCGGCGTCGCCCGGGCCTCGGCGATCTGGGCCTGCCACCGCGCGATCGCGCGCTCTGTCGATGGCGTGTGGCGGGCTCGACGCTCCGGCGCGACATCGCGTTCGGTAAGCGCCACCGCTGCCTCCGCGATCGAGTGGGCCCGCTCCGCGCCGGTCCACGGGAACGTGACGATCCAATGACCGGGGTCCGACGACCGATGGACGGCCTCGCCGCCGCGACCTTCGCCCCCGTCGACACGCAACCGGCGGACCCACTGCACGATCCGCTCGACCGTGCCCGGCCAGTCGCGGCGCGGCACCCTCGCTCCGAGCCGGACGACCGCGTGGCGCCCCGGCTCGCGCTGCCCGTACCAGGTCCGACGCCGGCCGATCGCGACCTCGATCTTGACCACCGGCGCCAGCCGGTAGACGTTCGGTCCCTCGAGGAGTCGGATCTCGACCAGGCGCACGGTCCGCCGAGGATAGCAAGGCCTCCCGCCCGTAGACTGGCCGGGTGGAGACCCTCAGCGCGCCCGCCGCGGGCGTCGCCGACGCCGAGCTGACCGAGCTCCGGGCGGCGATCGCGGCCGCCGAGCCAGCCTATCTGGCGGACCTCGAGCGTCTCGTCAACATCGACTGCGGGAGCTACACGCCCGACGGGGTCGACGAGGTCGGCCGGTACGTCGCGGGGTTCCTCTCCGACCTCGGCGCCGAGGTCGAGGCGCGGCCCGATCCGGCGGCCAAGCTCGGTGCGACGATCGTCGGCGGGTTTCGCGGCCAGGCCGGCGGGGGAGCACGGCGGGTCCTGCTCATCGGCCATATGGACACCGTGTTCGACCCGGGCACTGCGGCCGCTCGGCCATTCCGGATCGAGGACGGCCGGGCGTACGGCCCCGGTGTCACCGACATGAAGTCCGGCCTGCTGGCCGGGCTGTACGCCCTGAAGGCGCTGGTGGCCCGCGGCCCGTTGCCGTTCGAGCGGCTGACGTTCGTCGCCAACCCCGACGAGGAGATCGGCTCGCCATCGTCGACGCCGCACATCCGCGAGATCGCGGCCGAGGCCGACGCCTGCTTCGTCCTCGAGTGCGCCCGCGCGAACGGCGACATCGTCTCTTCGCGGAAGGGCATCCTCGACGCCCGGATCACCGTCAACGGCCGAGCCGCCCACGCCGGCGTCGAGCCGGAGAAGGGTCGCAACGCGATCCTCGCCGCGGCCGACTTCGTGCAGCGGCTCCACGCCCTGAACGGCCGCTGGGACGGCGTCACGGTCAACGTCGGCGTGATCGCCGGCGGCACGCGGCCCAACGTCGTGCCGGAGCGCTGCCAGCTCGAGGTCGACGTCCGGGCGGTTCGCCGCGAGGACCTCGAGGCGGCCGAGGCCGGGATCCGCTCGCTGCTCGCGACGCCGTCGGTGCCGGACGTGACCGCCGAGCTGGCCGAGATGGCCCGCTGGTGGCCCATGGAGAAGCTCGAGCGGTCCGCGCGCCTCGTCGACCACGCCGTCGCGGTCGCGAGCCGGCTCGGTTTCGAGGGCAAGGACACCTCGACGGGAGGCGCCTCCGACGCGAACTCGACGGCCGGGATGGGCATCCCCTCTCTCGACGGGCTCGGGCCGATCGGCGGCAACGACCACTCGCCGGCGGAGTATCTCGATGTCGCCTCCGTCGTGCCGCGGACGACGCTCCTCGCTGGTCTCCTGCTCGCGGTCGCCCGCGACCCGGTCGTCGCCGGCTGGCGGACCCGTGGCTGAGCGCCGCCTGATCTCGTCAGGCGGCCGATGGGAGGCGTCGGTCGGGTACAGCCGGGCGATCGTCGTCGGCGACAGCTGTTGGGTGAGCGGCACGACCGACGCTGGACCGGACGGCGAATCCCTCCATCCGGGCGACGCCGGCGGTCAGGCCCGAGCCGCGTGGCGGATCATCGAGATCGCGCTCGGCGAGGCCGGCTTCTCGCTGCGGGACGTCGTCAGGACGAGGATGTACGTCGTCGCGATCGACGATGCGCCGGCGGTCATGGCGGTTCACGGCGAGCTGTTCGGCGCGATCCGTCCGGCGGCGACGCTCGTCCAGGTCGGGGCGCTCATCGAGCCGTCGATGCTCGTCGAGGTCGAGGCGGAGGCTCGCCGGAGCTAGCGACCGGGCGCTGCAACCGTTCGATTTCGTACGTCGCTCCGAGTCGGCTGTCGGCGAGACGATCTGAGGATTCCGGATTCCGAACTCGACGGATTGGCGCGAGGCGGACCGATGTCGGCAGCCGTACGAAATCGTCGTGTCGGAGGCTCAGCCGTACCCGAGCGCCCGACCGGCGATCGCGATCAGGACCGCCGCCGCGAGGCCGATGAACAGGTTCCGGCGCCAGGCCACGAGCGCCACGCAAGCCGCGACCGACAGCCACGGGAGCCCGACCGTGAAGACCGACTGCCCGTTCTCGACGCCGACCATGATGTCGACGGCCGCCAGCGCCGACAGCACAGCGGGACCAACCAACTGGAGGTAGTCGAGGACTCCTCGCGGCAACCGCTCGATCGCCGGCGCGAGCAGCCCCACGGCACGCGACGGGTACGTGAAGGCGAACATGATCAGCGCCAAGCCGACGTATTCGGCGCTCATCGCTCGTCCTTCCGCTCGTCGCCACGCGCGTGCGGCATCCGATAGCGATCCGCCGATGCTTCTGTCCCGATCGGCGCGCTCTCCTCGGACTTCGCGGCAGGCACGAGGAGCCCCGCAGCGGGACCGATGAAGCCGCCGGCGATGACGCCCACGGTCGTCGATATCGCGAGGGACACGCCGACGCCGACGACCGCGCCGACGATCGCGGCGACGACCTCGCGACGCCCACTGATCAGCCCGACCGCCAGGCCGGCCATGGCCGCGGGGAAGATGACGTCGATGCCGAGGCGCTCGGGGTCGACGATCGCCTCGCCGAGCAACACGCCTGCCAGCGTCGCGAAGAACCACGGGATGAACGTCACGCCGATCGCGGCGAACCAGTAGCCGAACGCGTCGAACCGGCGCAGACGCCGGAAGTGCGAGACCGACAGCGCGAACGCCTCGTCGGTCAGGACGTGCGCCGCGACCGCTCGCTCGCCGAACGGCCGGCCCCGAAACCACGGCGCGAGCGCCGCCGAGTAGAGCACGTGCCGGGCGTTCAGGAGGCCCGTCAGGATGCCGATGACGATCCACGGCACGCCGCTCGCGACGTAGCCGATCGCCGCGAACTGCGCGGCCCCGGCGAACGCGAAGACGCTCATGGCCATGACGTCGATCGGGGAGAAGCCGGCCTCGGTTCGAGCGGCCAGGCCGTAGACAAAGCCGAAGCCGACGGCGCTGACGACGATGCCGAGGCCGTCGACGACGAGCCGCCGCCGGGCGTCCCCGACCGACAGCAGTGGAGCGGCGGCTTCCTCAGCCACTCGCCGCCGGATACACGGTCGCGTCGTCGTGGCGGACGGTCAGCTCCCGGTCGACGAGGTAGCGGTCATCGTCAGGGAAGAACCTGGCGATCGAGATGTCGTCGCCGGCGAACGCGGCGATCGACGCCTCGTCCCGCCAGAGCGAGACGACCTCGATCTCGCTGGTGTCCGTCGCGGCATCGAGGTGACGGTAGATGACGACGCCCTCGTTGCCGGGCGTGCCACGGAGCGCGGCGACGCCCGTGTCCTCGACGTACTGAAGATAGGCGTCATGGTCCGCGGCGCGGACTCGGCCGCGCCAACGTCGGGCGATCATTGGCTGGTCCTCCGTTGGGTGGGCGCCCATCGTACGAGTAACCGCTGACACGTACCTGTCAGGTTATCCGTCTGTCAGCGGAGGAACGTCTTCCCGCAGGTCCCGTCACAGACGACGACGACGGCGTGCTTCTCGCGGGAATAGCCGGCGACATGGAGCAGTCCCGGATCGCCTGCCGTCGGGCACTTCCATACCCACCAGCGATCGTTGTCGTCGAGCGGCGTCGCTTCCTCGGCCAGCTTGTCGCCCAGACCGTCCTGCTCCGCGACGAGCTTGGAGATCCTGGCTGAACGCTCGGCCTCGGACTCACTCGTGTACGGGTAGTTCTGGCCGACGTTCGAGGTCACGGGTGCTCCTGCGCGACGGGGCAGAGAGAAACCGGTGGCGGCGTCGTGTGAGCGCAGCCCGCCACCGGGATGGAGAGAATAACTCCAAAGGCGCGGCGGAGAAACCGCTGTGACAAGATCCTCGGCATGCCGGCCGAATCGAGGCAGATCAGCGAGACGATCGACCGGCCTCCGGCCGAGGTCTACGAGTACGCCGTCGATCCGGCGAACATTCCGAGTTGGGCGCCGGGGCTCGCGACGTCTATCGAGAACGTGGGGGGTCGTTGGTTCATCGGGAGCGGATCCGAGAGGATCGGCTTCGCGTTCGCGGAGCGCAATCCCTTCGGGGTGCTCGACCATGACGTGACGCTGCCGTCGGGCGAGGTCGTTCACAACGCGATGCGGGTCGTCCCCAACGGCGACGGGTCGGACGTCGTGTTCACGCTGCAACGGCGGCCGGCGATGAGCGACGAGGACTTCGCCCGGGATGCCGGGCTCGTCCAGGCCGATCTCACTCGGCTGAAGGAGGTCCTCGAGGCGCGCTGACCTTCCGCGGTCGCTAGCCGTCTCCCTCGAGGAGCCAGACGCGGAGCGGACCGATCGTCTCGAAGCCGGCGTCATGCGCGGCCCCGAGTCGATCCATCGAGAGGTAGCCGACGACCGGACGGTCGGGGAACCGCCCGACGATCGCGGCCGTGGCGCTCGCGAATGCCTCGGCGAACGGCGCCGTAGCGCCGACGCCGAAGACGTTGGAGATTCCGACCGCGGACTCGCCCTCCGTCGCGACGGCGCCGGCCATCAGTCGCCTGCCACGATCTCGCGCAGCCAGGATGGTCACGGACCGGTCGTCGAGGAGGGCAGCGGAGAAGGTGGATCCACCGCCGTGCTCCCGCGACCATGCCGCGAGATCGTCGGGCCGCTCGACTCGCTCCCAGCGCTCGGCGCTTGCCGTCGGCGGGCCAGCCGCGCGCCACAACCACCGGGCGTCGAACAGCACCTTGAAGCCGGCAGGCGCCAAGTCGAGCGTCGAGAAGCTGTCCTTGATGGAGCAACCCGGGCCCGTGTCGAGGCGGCCGAGCAGCGCCTCCGCCGACACGTCGTCGGTCAGGGTGACCGCGTCGGGATACATCGGCGGCGTCCGAGTGCCGCTGACCCAGGCATCCTCGTCGAAGGTGCCGGCAATCCCGTGCGTCGCACAGACGAGGTGGCACCACCTCGCGTTGTCGAGGATCGCCGCAGTGAGACCGGCATCGACCATCAGGCTCAATCGCTGCCGTCCGACGCCGTGGCGAAGCCGATGAACAGCAGCCTGATCAGACAGCTGATGAGATCGACGGACATGTTCCGAGTCTAGGCGTCGGATGGACTGCGGATGAGCGACGGGATGAGCGGAGTCTCTAGTCTCTCGGCGTGTCGTTACCAGACGGCCGGCAACCCCGCGCTCCGAGGATCCGTCGCTGCCGCCACCGAACCGCCCGCTGCCGGGCCGCCGTCGACCAGCTCGATCGCGTGGGCGTGACCAAGCCGCCCGTCGAACGGCGCCGTCAACGTCACGGGATGCCCGAGC
>JBJMMH010000219.1:0-14513 GCA_045804885.1 Chloroflexota bacterium
GCCGCACACGGAGGTCGATCCCTGGGACGGCCTCGACCGCTCGGCTGCGGCCGGCGGCGCGATCGCAAACGAGAGCAGGGAGCCGCGGGCTCCGACGCAGCCAGTGCAGGACCCGTGGGGTCCCGGACTCCCGCAGGAGCAGTCAACAGAGCCGCAAGGCGGCGGCTGGGGCTAGCGTCGCGCGGAATCGCCCGTCGGGACCGCGGGACCGCGGGACCGCGGTTGCGTTCGTCGCCAGCCGGAGGGGCGCGATCCAGCAGGCCACGAGACCGGCGGCACCGGACGGGCGCGATGCAGCGCCTGCATGAGGTTGGGCAGCAGCGAGCGTGATCGCCTCCCCATCGCGCCGATTCGCTGGCCGTCCGCGCACGCGACGCGCGAATCTGATGCATGACATGCATCTCCGCCTTTAGAGGCGCGGCGGCGGCCGCGAGCACGCGCCGAGAGTCGTACTCCCGGCGAGCCTGCGCTAGCGGTCGACTGGCAGGTCCAGACGATTCCCCCACTCGGCCCATCCGCCGTCGTAGACCGCGACATCGTCGTGGCCGAGCAGCGTCAGGGCGAACGCCAGCTTGGCCGCGGCCACCCCCGATCCGTCGTAGCAGACCATCCTGCGGCCGCGGGAGACATTCGCCTTGAGGAGGAGCTCCCGGAGCTCGCCGCCGTCCCGGAAGTGGTGGCTGCCTGGCCGAGTCATCGCCCCGACCGGGACGCTCGAGGCGCCCGGGATGTGGCCCAGTCGCTTGGTATTGCCCTCGAACCCGCGGTACTCCGCCGGCGCGCGGGCATCGAGGAGCGCGACGCCCGGCGAACCGAGGAGCGAGCGCACATCGGGTGTCGTCAGCCGCATCCGCGGTTGGGCTCGCGGCGTGAATCGGCCGACGGCCGGCGGCACGCTCGCGTTGGAGATCGATCGGCCCTCCTCGACCCACGCCGTGTAGCCGCCGTTGAGGATCCGCGCGGACTCGAGGCCGTAGACGCGGATGCTCCACCACGTCCGCGCGGCGAAGAGCGAAACGGTGTCGTCGTAGATGACGACCGTCGCCCCATCGCTCACGCCCGCCGTCGCGAGAGCGTTCGCGACCTGCTCGGGGCCGGCCAGCAGCAGCGCGTCCCCGGTATCGGATGGGTCGATGAGGTCGGTCCGCCAGTCGAGGTGGACGGCGCCCGGGATATGGCCCGCGGCATGAAGCGCGCGGCCGCTGCCGTCGGGCCGCCAGCGAACGTCGAGGATCCGCAGCTCCGGTCGGCTGAGCTGGTCCGCGAGCCACTCCGTCGAGGCCAGGAGCTCCGGCCGGGCGAGGCCGGTCACGGGCCGCGAGACTGACGAGGGGTGATCGGCGGACGGGGACGCCATCGCGGCTATCATACGGCCGTGGTCGGCCCGTTCATGCCCGACGCCGAGAAGGTGGCGGCGGTCCGGGAGGCGCTCCCGGCGGTCGGCGCCGGCATCTACCTGAACACCGGCTCCGCCGGCCCACTCCCGGCGGAGGTCGCCGCGGTCATGGCCGAGCTCGAGGGCTGGGAGCTGCGGACGGGCCGCGCGAGCGCCGAGTTCTTCGAGGACTTCCTGGACCGCCTCGCCGAGGCCCGCGCCAGCGTCGCGGCCATCCTCGCAACCGACGTCGACGCGATCGCGATCACCCACTCCACGACCGAGGGGATGAACATCGCGACGTGGGCCGTCGACTGGAAGGTCGGCGACCGCATCGTGACGACGAACCACGAGCACGCCGGCGGCCTTGGTCCGCTGGTGGCGGCTCGCGAGCGGTTCGGACTGGATCTCGTGCTCGTCGACGTCGGCGACAGCGAGGACGATGACGCGACGCTCGCGGCGTTCGACGCGGCAATCACCCCCGGGACCAGGCTCGTCGCCTTCTCGCACGTCCTCTGGACGACGGGCGCGCGACTTCCCGTCGAGCGGATCGCCCGCCTTGCGAAGGATCGCGGCGCGACGGTGGCCGTCGATGGCGCGCAGGCGGTCGGCGCGGTTCCGGTCGCGGTCGATGACCTCGGCGTCGACTTCTATGCCGTGGCCGCCCAGAAGTGGCTGCTGGGTCCGGAGGGGATCGGCGCGCTGTGGGCTTCCCGGGCTGCACTCGACCGCGCCCAGCCGAGCCTGACCGGGTGGTTCAGCTTCGACGGCCTGACGCTCGAGGGGGCGGGCCGCTTCCACGACGCCGCCCGCCGGTTCGAGGCGACGAACTACCACAAGCCGTCGGTAACGGGCTTCGCCCGGGCCTGCGGCTGGCTCTCGATGTACGTCGGGCTGCCGTGGGTGCACGACCGAGGCCAGGCCCTCGCGGCGTCCGCCTTCGATCGGCTCGCGAGGATCCCCGGCGTCACGATCGTCACGCCGCGCGATCGGATGGCGACGCTCGTCACGTTCCGGATCGCCGGCTGGCCGGCGGATGCGGCGGTCGCCGAGCTCGGATCGCGGGTTTTCGCCATCACCCGCACGATTCCGCCGCTCGATGCGATCCGGATCAGTGTCGGCTTCTTCAACGCCTCCGACGAAATCGAGCGCTTCGCCGGCGCAGTCGAGCTGCTTGCCGGGCATACGCCCGAGTCGATCCCGCCGAAGCCGCGACTCACGATCATCGGCCAGGGCGCGTGATGGCCGGCGACGGGCGTCGGAGCGGGGCCGGATCCTCGCCGCCGCGACGTCGCTCCGGGGCCGAGATCCGCTGGCGCCAGTTCCGCAATGCGCCCCGGCCCGTCGTTCGCGCCGTCCTCAGCAGCCTGGTCGTCGCGATCGCGTTCGGCGTGCTGTACCTCGCCTACGACGTGGCGATCAGCCGCGGCGCGGATCTGCCCGGCGGCGACCTGCGACTGCCGTTCGCCGCCGCGATGGTCGTCGCGGTCCTCGTCACCGGCACCGTCGTCACCTACCTCGTCGTGCCTCTGCCGCGCGGCTCGGGCGAGCGCTCCCGGCGGTCGATCTGGAGCGCGGCGCTCGGGTTCTTCGCCGCAGTCCCCATCTGCTACCTCGTCCTGGTCGTCGCGTCGCAGATCCTGAAGCCGCTCCTCGCGTGAGGTCCTGGGCTCGTCTGGGACTGTGCCAGGTGGCACCACCTCGGCGTCACGCGGGCGTCACCGGGATGGCCTATTCGTACCATTCCACAGTACCCTCGGCTCGATATAGTCAGTTCTGGTCGGGTATCCGGCCGCGGACTCATCCGAGGATCCTTGTGGCCATCGACGAGCAGCACGTCGCGCTTCCGAAGCTGTACGGCGCCCCCGCCTATGCGCGTCCGCCGCGACCGGCCGAGGTCGTCGATCGGCCGTTCGATCCGGACGACCTGCCCATCGAGACCGAGATGACGCCGGAAGAGCTGTACCTGCTCGCGACGCTGCCGGCTCGCTCCTACGCGCCGGGCGGCGGCTACCCGAGCGGCCAGGGCGGAGCGCATCCGGCGACGCCAGTCGACGCCGAGCCGACCCTCCACCCGCGGCCTCTGAGCCTCAAAGCGCTCGCAGGCCGCATCCTCGGCGGCGACTCCTGACCAACGGCCGGTGTAGGATCGGCCGGCGGGGGAGTAGCTCAATCGGTTAGAGCGGCGGGCTTATATCCCGCTGGTTCCAGGTTCGAGTCCTGGCTCCCCTACCACCGTCCGGCGCGCGGGCGTGCGATCATCGGCCTCCGCCGAGCCCGCGGAGCCCCTCCAACCGCCGCACTTCGATTCCATCGGTGTCGACAACCACCCGACGTCCAAGGCCGATCTCCCTCGTCGCGATCGCCGCCGTCGCGCTCGCTGGCGTCGTCGTGAGTGGCCTGCTCGCCGCGGCCGCCACGGGCACGCCGTCAGGAGCGGTCGCCGCGATCACCGGCCGCCCGGAAACGCCGCCGCCCACGCCGGTCACCACCCCGTCACCGTCCCCGACGCCGAGCCTAACGCCCGAGCCGTCGTCGACGCCGATCCCGCAGCTCGTCGCGCTGCCGACGCCGGTGCCGAAAGCCATCCTGGCGATGAACCTCTACCGCAAGGGCGACTTCGTCAGCGAGGCGACGAAGGAGCAGTGCGTCGCCGCCGCCATGCAGATCATGCTCAACATCATCGGCCCGAAGGACGACCGGACGAGGGCGACGCAGACCCGGCTCGACCGCCTCGCCCAGCAGCTGTCGCACATGAAGAACGGAGGCACCGAGCCCAAGGGCTGGGCGGCGGGCCTCGAGCAGCTCGGCGCGGGCGGCTACCGCGTCGAAATCGCCCCGAGCCGGACGAAGGCCGTCCTGCGGGCCGTGACCGCCCTGCGCCTGACCGGCCGGCCGGTGGGCCTGCTCGTCTGGCGCGGCGCCCACTCGTGGGTCCTCCACGGCTACGAGGCGTCGGCCGATCCGCTCGGCGGGGTTCCGTTCGAGGTCAGCCACGTCTACGTCAGCGATCCGTGGTATCCGCGGGTCAGCAGCATCTGGGGCCCGTCGCGGAGTCCGAATGCCCGGATCACGCCGAAGCAGCTTGAAGAGGATTACCTGCCGTGGAAACGCCCCACGGGGCGCTATCCGGGAATGGACGGGCAGTTCGTGCTCGTGCTTCCGGAAGACGGCTGAGTCGGAGGCAGCCGCTGCAACGCGGCTGGCAGGTCGCCGCCCTGGCCCCGCTCGCAGGCTCACGGACGGTGCGCGCACGCTCCCGGGATGTCCCAGGCCGTCGCGCCGCACCCAGCAGAGCTCGTACCGCCGAACGCGCGACTCAGCACCGCCCGGCTGACGGCGGCCGGCTGCCGCGCCTGCGACCTCTGGGAGCGCGCGACCCAGACCGTGTTCGGGGAGGGGCCGCGCGACGCGCCGCTCATGCTCGTCGGCGAACAGCCCGGCGACCAGGAGGACGTCGCTGGACGGCCGTTCGTGGGTCCGGCTGGCCGAGTCCTCGATCAGGCCCTCGCCGATGCCGACATCGATCGCGAGCAGGTGTTCGTGACGAACGTCGTCAAGCACTTCCGATGGCGGCCGAGTCCTGGCGGCAAGCGGCGGCTCCATGAGAAACCGAACGCCCGGCAGGTCCGAGCGTGCCGTCCGTGGGTTGATCTCGAGATGGACCTCGTCGAGCCGCGGGTCGTGGTCGCGCTCGGGGCGACGGCCGCGCAGGCGCTGATCGATCCCTCGTTCCGGATCAGCGAGGAGCGAGGAGTCGTGCTGCCGCCGGTGGAGCAAGGCGGGCCGCGCTGGCTCGCGACGCCGCATCCATCCTCGATCCTGCGGCTCACCGACGCGGATGAGCGGGAGGCCGCCCGCCGCATCCTGACGGCAGATCTGGCGACGGCCTGGCAGGCCGCTACGGCATAGATCCGGAGATACGCAGCCGCGGCGAGGGGCGTTGGTCAGACGAGCGCGCGCATCCGATCGACGAGGTCGCGGCGGCGCTCCTCGTAGAGCGATCGCTGGGGCGGCAGGCTCATCAGCCAGGCCCCGACTTCATTCGGGCCGATGACGGCGCAGGCCGGTGTCCGGACGATCGTCGGATCGTCGGTGACGAACGCGGCGTAGACCTTGACGATGAAGTCGCGCTCCTCTGCGGCGATCCAGCGGCGGAGGCGTTCGGCGTCGCGGGCCGTCCGATCGAGCGGCTGCTCGAGCGGCACCCACCGGCCGTCGGCGCGCCGGACCTCCCACGTTGTCCCGTGGCGTCGCGTGGCCGATCGCGGGGGCGCCTCGCCGACGACCGACAGCCCGAACGGGCCGACGACGACGTTCCGAATGCGGCGACCGTCGGGCAGGTCGACGGACGGAGCGACGACGAAGTCGTCGGGGAGCTTCGTCGCCGCGCTCGCCACGGGCCCGATCCTGGGCTTCCGGCAGATCACGTTTGCGACCTGGGTGAGACGGATCACGCCAACGATTGCGAAGCACGGCGGGAGCACGAGCGAAACGCCCCAGATCACGCCGCCGACCGCGAGCTGCTCCAGCGTCGGCCTGAGGACCGAGGGCGCGAGGACGTGGACGAGCGGCGTCGCGAACGCCAGCCAGCCGAGCACGATGCCACCCGCGAGGAGGGTGCCGCCGACGACCGTGCCGATCAGCTGCGGGCCCCGGGACGGGCGGGCGATGTGACTCGGCTGGAGGACCTGCATGACGGCATCGTCGGTGCCCTCGCGCGCGCGGCCTATGACCACATCGGGTCACTCGCCGCCAGCCGGTGGGACCATTGCGCGCCGGAAGCGGCCATTTCCCGTTCGATCGGTGTCGCCGAGCACCGCGCGAGGCGCGCGACCGGACGCGTTAGGGGTCGGGTCGTGGGAAACCCGTACCATAGCGATCCCGCCCCACCTTTGGGCATCGTTGGGCCCGCACCGGGTGCTCATCCGTGGAGCGGAGGCCTCAACCTTGCCTGTCAACCGCGCCAATCCGACGCCGCGAGGCGCCGGGCACATGCTCCGTGCGGCAATCGCCGCATGGCTGCTCGTGCTCGTCGTCGTCGCGCCGGCGGGCGCGGTCGAGGGCCCGACGCGCCTCCTCAAGGGGGTCGTCTCCCCGGGCACCGGCACGCCGACGACGACGATCACGTTCGCAGTCGAGTACCGCAACCGCGAAGGCTCCGCGCCGGCGTACGTCCGGGTCGTCATCGACGGCAAGGCCCACGACATGGCCGGCGACGGCGGGGACGACTGGAAGCAGGGCGTTGGGCACCACTACACCGCGAAGCTGCCCGCCGGCACACACGACGTGCTGTTCGTCGCAGCCGACACGCGGAAGTTCAGCGACGAGGTGCCAGCCGGAACCGTGACGATCACGGTCCCCCCACCGCCGACTCCCAAGCCCGATCCGACACCCCGTCCCGAGCCGAACACGACGCCTGATCCGACGCCCGCGCCCGCGCCCGGCGGCCACTCCGCCGGCTCTGGCTCGGGCGGCACGGGCAGCGCAGGCACCGGCCAGGTCGGCGGCGGCGACGGCGGCCCGATCGACAACTCCGGGTTGCCCGGCGCAGACGTCGGTGGCACCGCCACGTCGGTCACCGACGGCCAGACGTGGGGCAGCGTCCCAGACGATCGCCGGTCCGTGGCAGAAACCTCGAACAGCCCGATCGCCGACGGCACGTCGGAGGATGCGCCCAGCGCGCTCGCCGGCGTGGTCGCCAGCCCATGGCTGTCCGCAGGCGGCAGTGGCCCAACCTCTACCGCCGGCGGTTCGACGTCGGGTCCAGGGAGCTCGGGCGCCGTCCGGACGGGCGGTCGCGGCGGGCTCGCGGGCGCGGGCTCATGGGGTGGCCTGGGCTCGGCGCTCGACGATCTGGGCCTGTCCGGCCCGAGCGCCATGCCGCTCCTGCCGACCGTGGTCGGCTCGACCGGCGCCGTGGCGATGGCGATGGCGTTCGCGATCTTCGGCAAGAAGCGCCGCGACGAAGAGCAGCCCGCGCCCGACGAGGTCCTGCAGGCGAACGCCGCGCGCGGCACGGGCGTCATCCCGACCGCGACGATGATCGCCGCGGCCCCCCCGACGCCCATCGATCTCGAGGCATCGATGCCGCGCTGGCGGCGACCGTCCCTGCAGCAGGCGCGGAAGGCCGACCCGACGCGGTCGGTGACGGTGGCGCCGCGGCTCCGGTTCAACGACTCGAACGGCGCCGGCATCGGGTACGAGCGTCGGACGATCCGCTATCGCGTCGTCGGGCTGCTCGACGCGCCCGACGAGCTGCGGTCAGTCGAGATCGGCCAGCTCGATCAGGGCGACGAGGTCCAGCTCCTCGAGAAGTCGGGGGCGTACTGGCTGGTGGTCTGTCCCGACGGTCGGCGGGGCTGGCTCCACAAGATGACCCTCGGCGATGCCGTCGTCGACGAGACTGCCTCGTCTGCCGATGCCTGGAGCGTCGGCGACATCGACGGGGATGTCCTCTCGGCCTACCTGGCGGCTCGCGCCCGGGCGTGATCGGCCAGGGACGGCGCGGCTGTCCGCTCGTCTGACTCGTCCCGTTCACGTGCGCATCGACCGTCGAGGCCGCTTCCCTCGCCCCTAGAATGGCTGCATGCCCGTCGGGTTCACGAGCGCGAAGTTCGTGGGGCGCGAGTCGGCCTTCGCACGATTTGCCCCCGTCCTCGAGGCCACCGCGACGGGCGTCCCGACGACGGTCCTTCTCGAGGGCACGAGCGGCATCGGTGCGAGCCGCTTCCTCACCGAGGCGACAAGCCGGCTGACCGCGCTCGCCGAGCCGTTCACGGTGCTCCGCGGCCGGGCGGTCCCGTCCGGCACTGACGAGCCCTATGCGCCCATCCTCCGGGCTATCCGTCCGACCCTGCTCGCCGCATCCGACGCCGAGCTGGTCGATCTGCTCGGCCCCGGCATCGAGGACGGCCTGCGCCTGCTGCCTGAGCTCCACGGTCGGCTCGGGCCGCTCGGCGTCGTCCCGGCGCGACCCACGGTGACGTCCCCGGAGCGGCGCCAGGCCCGGCTGCTCGAGGGGATCCTCGGGGTCCTGATCCGCCTCGGGGAGCGCCGGCCGGTCGTGCTCATGCTCGAGGACCTCCACCACGCCGACGCCGGCACGCGGGCCTTCGCGACGTTCCTCGCGCGGGTCCAGCGGCCGCGTCGGGTGTGCCTCGTCGCGACGCTCCAGCCCGACGAGGTGACGCGCTCGGACCCGCTCACCGAGGAGTTGGCGGCGATGACCCGCGCCCGTCGTCCGGCGGAACGGCTGCCGCTCGAGCCGCTCGGCCGGGACGAGCTGGCGGACCTCGTCGAGGCGATCGAGGGCGAGCGACCGACCGGGTCGGCGCTCGTGCTCGTCCAGGAACGGAGCCGCGGCGTCCCACTCGTCGTGGAAGAGGTCCTCGCGGCGCGCCGCGAGCTGTCCAGGGCGTCACTGCCCGGCAGCCTGGAGGACCTTGTGACCGCCCGCCTCTCCTTGCGCTCCCCGGAGTGCCGGCGCGTGCTGCGGCTGCTCGCCCCGGCCGGCGGCCCGCTGACGTTGACGGAGCTCGCCGACGTAGCCGCGGCGTACGAGGAAACGTCGGACGGCCGGCTGCCGCCGCGGTCGTCGTCGCTCCCGCGGCGAGGTGAGGGCCCCGTCGACGCCGACCTCTCGGCCGGCCTGACCGAAGGCGTTGAGCATGGCGTCCTCGTCGTCGTCGATGACACCGTCGACTTCAGGCACGAGCTCGTAGGGCGGGCGGTGGTGGGCGACCTCCTCCCTGCGCAGCGGCATCGTCACCACCTCGCGCTTGCCATCGGGCTCGTCGCACACCCTGCCGCGGCCGTTCGCCACTGGCAGCTGGCTCACGCCACGGGTCGGGCCCGTGACGCCGCCGTTGCCGCAGCCGGCCGCGCCGAGGCTGTCTACGCGCCCGAGGATGCCCTTCGTGCGCTGGAGCTGGCCCTGTCGTCGATCGCGCCGGCCAGCGAGGAGCCGAGCGTCGCGGACCCGGACGATGGCCGCGCGCCGGATCGCGCTGAGGAATCGCTCGACGTGGCGCCGCTCCAGATCCGCGCCGCGGAGGCGGCGTTCGCGACGGGCCGTTCAGCGCGAGCGCTGGCGTACGTCGAGACCGTGATCGGCTCGCTCGACGAGCGCCGGGACCGGCTGATGCTCGGGCTGATGTACGAGCGGCTCGGCCGCTATCGGCGCTCGATCGGCGACCTCGAGGGCGCGCTGAGCGCTCTCCGCCGAGCGGTTTCGCTCGTGCCATCGTCGCCATCCCCTGAGCGCGCGACCGTCCTGGCCGCACTTGCCCAGATCCGGATGCTGGAGGGCACGTTCTCGGAGGCCGAGTCGCTCGCCCGCGAGGCGATCGCGGTCGCGTCCGCGCGCGAACCCGCGGCACACGCGCAGATGGTCCACGCGACGACGACCCTGGGCGTCTCGCTGGGTTGGGGCGAGAACCCCGAAGAGGGTGTGGCGCTGCTTCGCAAAGCGTTGGTCCTCGCCGCCGAGATGGGGGACCACGACGAGACGTTCCGCGTGTACGCCAATCTCACAACGGTCCTCGACCTGGTCGGGCGGCGCGAGGAGGCCGTGGACGTCGCGTTCGAGGGCGTGGAGGCCACCCGGCGCGCGGGCCTCGAGGCGGTCTACGGGAACTTTCTCCGGGGCAACGCCGCCGACTCCCTGTTCCAGCTGGGGCGCTGGTCGGAGTCGCGGGCGCTGAGCGCGACGGCACTCGAGTGGAGCCCAGGCGGCGTCACATTCGTGAATTCCATCGACAGCCTGGCGATCGTAGAGATCGAGACACACGCGGGCGAGTACGCGGGGCGCCTGCTCGGCCAGCTGCTGCTCGAGCTCGAGACGGTCCGCGACGCCCAGCACGCCGTTCCCACCTACCGGGCCGCAGCGTCGTTCGCCCTGTGGCGGAACGACCACGCCGACGCCCGCCGCGTTGCGGAGCGCGGCTGGGCGCTCGTCCGGGAGTCCGAGGACTGGAGCCTCATCGCGAAGATGGCCGCCTCGGTCGCCGAGGTCGACGCTGCAGCTGCCGTCGAGGCGCGGACGGGCCGCGACCTCGCGGTTCTGGCGAACGCCAGGACCCGCACGAAGGCGGTCCTCGCCGAGGCGATCGCATCGGTCCGCCGGTCGGGCGTGTCGGACGCGATCGGGTCGCGCCGCGAGGCCGACGCGTATCTCGATACGGCCCGCTGCTACCAGTCCCGGCTCGAGGGCCGCGACGATCCCGCCGCTTGGGCAGCCCTCGCCGAGCGCTGGGCCGGGCTAGCTAACCCGTACGCCGTCGCTCGCGCCCGTTGGCGCGAGGCCGAGGCCCAGCTTGGCAGCGGCGAGGGACGAGCTTCCCGCGCCCGGGCTCGGGAGCCGCTCCGCGAGGCCGCGGAGATCGGGATCCGGCTCTCGGCGAGGCCGATGCTCCGCGAGCTGCAGGAGCTGGGACGTCGGGCGATGATCCGGCTCCCGGACGGCGTCGACGAGCTGATCGCGGACGAAGCGACGATGATCGAGGAGAGCGAGCGAGTCGCCGTCGGGCCGGGCCACGGCCGCGAGGGCGACGCCGGCAATGGCAACGGTGATGGGCGTTCGGCGCTCGTACGCGGCGTCGTTGGCGAAGCGAAGCCGGCTAGGACGGACACGTTCGGGCTGTCCCGCCGGGAGCATGAGGTCCTCGCGCTGATCTCGGAGGGACGGACGAATCGCGAGATCGGCGAGCGTCTGTTCATCAGCCAGAAGACCGTGGGCGTCCATGTCGGCAACATCCTCTCCAAGCTGGGCGTGTCGGGTCGCGTCGAGGCCGCTGCCGTCGCCATCCGGCTGAGCCTGTCGGGCGACCGCTGAGCGACGACCTTCGACACGAATCCCCGGGGCGGGTAGATTTGCGCGACATTCCCGCGCGACCCCCGCGCAAGACCGCACGAGGTTCCCAATCGCCATGCGACGCCTCCCGCTGACCCTTGCCCTCGTCGCCGCCGTGGCCGCGATCGCCGCCTGTGCCGCGCCGGCGGCCCCGGGCTGGACCTACGCGCCGGCGCCGTCGGTCACGCCGGCACCATCGGGCTCGGCCGGGGCGTCGGGCTCGCCCGCCGCGTCGGCATCGGCCGCCGCGAGTCCGTCGGCCGCGGCCAGTCCATCGGCTGCCGCGAGCGGCTCTCCGGCGGCATCCGGCGGCGGAACCGGGCTGACGATCACCGCCCCGTCGGGCGCCGCCGCGACTGGCTTCGACCCGACGACGCTCGAGGCGACGGCGAACACCGCGTTCACGGTGACGTTCGATAACCAGGACGCAGGCGTTCCCCACAACTGGGTGCTCCAGAACCCCGACGGCTCGAAGGTCGACATCGGCGACACGACGTTCTTCAACGGCGTCGCCCAGAAGACCTACAACGTGCCGGCGCTCGCCGCGGGGACCTACTCATTCATGTGCGAGGTCCATCCGCAGACGATGAAGGGCACGCTGACGGCCAAGTAGGCCATCGTCGGGGCGCCGCGATGGATCCGGCTGGCCAGCTCTGCTACACGGACGCCTACCTTCGGACCGTCGAAGCCAGGGTCATCACCGTCGACGATGGTGGCGAGGCACCGGCCGTCGTTCTCGATCGAACCGTCTTCTACCCGGGCGGCGGCGGCCAGCCATCGGATCGCGGCACGATCCTGCGCTCCGCCGACGGCCGCTCGTGGATTGTCCGTGGCGCGAAGAAGTCGGGCGGCGACATCGTCCACGAGCTCGAGCCGGGCGACGACCGGCAGCCTGAAGTCGGCGACATCGTCGCGGCGGATCTCGACTGGACCCGGCGGCTGACGCTGATGCGGACGCACACGGCGCTCCACGCCCTGTGCGGCGTCGTCTGGCGCGATTACGGCGCACTCGTGACCGGCGGCAACATGGAGCCGGGCTCGGGCCGGATGGACTTCGAGTTCGAGCGGATGTCGGGCGACCTCGTCGACGAGATCGAGGCGAAGGTCAACGACGAGCTGCGCGCGGGGCGAGAGGTCCGGGTCAACGTCCTGCCGCGGGACGACGCATTCGCGATCCCGGACCTGATCCGGACGAAGATCAACCTGCTGCCGCCGGGCATCCAGGAGGTCCGGACGATCGAGATCGTCGGGCTCGATCTCCAGGCCGACGGCGGAACGCATGTCGCGAACACGACCGAGGTCGGCGGGATTCGCGTGACCGGCTACGAATCGAAGGGACGGATCAACAAGCGGATCCGGATCGAGCTGACCGACTGATCAGTCGGGATCGGCGACGCCCATCTCCCGTAGGCGAGCGATGGTGGCGAGCTGAGCGTCGAACCGCGGACTCCGCCGGGCCGCAATCAACACGTGATCGGCGTAGCCGCTCTTGAGGAAGTCCTCGATCCCGATGTTCCACGACGGGTCGGGCAGCCAGTTGTCAGACCAGTCGACCGCGAGCGCTGGATCGCGTCGAATCACGACCTGGGTCGTGGGGTCGCGGCGGATGAGGCGGGCCGGGATCCCGGGTCGGAACTCGATCGTGGAGAAGCTTGCCTCGGAGATGTCGATGGCCCACTCGACCGTCTCGTAGAAGCGCGCATTCCACTTCCGGAACGCGTCACCTCGCTTGTGGTTCGCCAGGTCGTACTCGGCCGGGACGACGAAGACAAGAGCGTTCACGGGCCCGCGCAGAATCACCCGATTGAACGCCAAGGCTCGCAGGAACGGCTGGACGCTGCCGTACCTCAGGAGCGGTCGGTCGACGACCACATCCTCGAGGACAACCGGGCCGATGGCCGCGTGGCGAAAGGTGCACCGGATCAACCGCACGTTCCGGACGTACGAGCGGTCGCCTGGGTCGGGGCCGGTCTGGCCCAGGTTGCAGCTCTCGAAGGTGCAGTTCCGGAACTCGAGATCCTCGTAGCGGCTCCCGACGGCATGGTGCTGGACCCGCCGGATGACCTGATCCTCGACGATCCGGCGCGCCGGCTCCGGGTGCACTGTGCTGAACGGCGGTGAGGCAACAGCGGCAGCGTTCGCGTGCCGGCGACCGAACCTGCCGCCCAACGCCGACGCCTTACGCCGACGCGGCGCGAACGAGAACGTCGGCGGCACCGGCGCATTGCTCCGCGGTGACGTCGAGATGGGTAACCGCCCGGAAGGTGCGCGGGCCGAGGGCGAAGATCAGGACGCCACGCTCACGCGCGCGCTCGACGATCGTCGCGGCGTCGACGGCGGCCGCCCCCGCGAGTTCCCACACGATGATGTTCGTCGCGACGCTGCCTGGATCGATCGCGTAGGCCGTGCTCTCCGCGAGGCGCTCCGCGATCGCCCGTGCGTTCGCGTGATCCTCCGCCAGGCGATCGAGGTTGTGATCGAGCGCCCACAACCCGGCCGCTGCAAAGATGCCGACCTGGCGCATCGCGCCGCCGGCCATCCGGCGATACCGGACGAGGGCCGGCATCAGGTGTCGGGGCGCGGCGACGACGGAACCGCCCGGCGCGCCGAGTCCCTTCGACAGCGAGACCATCGCGACGTCGAACGGCCCCGCGAGCTCGGCGACCCCGCGACCCGATACGACGGCTGCGTTCCACAGCCGCGCGCCGTCGAGGTACGAAGCGACGCCCATGCGGCGCGCGGCGGCCGCGACGCCGCCCGCGACGTCCGGCGGGACGACGACGCCCCCGGCTCGGTTGTGGGTGCTCTCGACCTCGACGAGCGTCGTCGGTGGATACATCGCGTGGCTCTTCGGCTTCGCGGCCGCCTCGAACTCGGCCGCCGTGAAGAAGCCGCGGCCGCCGATCTCGGTGAGCTGCACTCCGGCGTTGGCACCGGAGCCGCCCGCCTCGTGCCACACCGCGTGGGCCTCGCGCGAGACGATCACGTCGTCGCCGGGCCGGGTGAGCGCACGCAGGACGACCTGGTTGGCCATCGTCCCGGTGGGGAACCAGAGCGCGGCCTCCTTGCCCAGGAGCTCTGCGATCCGATCCTGGAGCCGGTTGATCGTCGGGTCGTCGCCGAACTGGTCGTCGCCGACCTCGGCCGCCGCCATCGCGGCCCGCATTCCGGGCGACGGCCTGGTGACCGTGTCGGAGCGGAGGTCGATGGCGGTCGGCGACATCAACCCGATCGTCGCACGAAGCGGCGGCGGCCCGGGGGGGGGGCCGGCGCCGGGCGGGGTGG
>JBJMMH010000220.1:0-11586 GCA_045804885.1 Chloroflexota bacterium
GTACGGCCAGACCGCCGGGAACCGCGGTGCCTGGCTGCTGCGCCGGGACGACGGCGACACCACCCGTTTCCTGGCGCTGTCGATGTGGGAGTCGCTCGACGCCGTCCGGGCCTTCGCGGGCGACGACGTCGAGGCCGCGGTGCTCTATCCCGAGGACGAGCGGTACCTGCGGCCCGGGTCCTCGTCGATCGCGCACTACGAGGTCGTCGACCGGGTCGACCCGGCCTGAGCGGCTCAGGTGAACCGCTTGACGAAGGAGAGCGCCGTCTGGGCGACCTGGCGCCAGCCGTGGTCGATCGTGAGGGAGTGACCGCGGTTCGGCATCCTCACGATCTCGGTGACGCCGGGGTTGCGCCGCTGCAACTTGTAGGCGGCGTTCGCGATCGCCCACGGCACGGTGTGGTCCTTCTCGCCCTCGATGATCAGCAGGGGACCACGGTCGGGGTTCTTCGTGTCGACCTTCGCCTCGGTCCACGGGTTGAGGTTGGCGTTGCCCATCTGCACGAGAGAGATTCCGGAGCCCGCGACGTGGTAGGTGTCGTAGAGCTCTCTCGCCTCCTGCTCGTCCAGTGCGTTCGCCCAGCCGTACTTGAACTGGTCGAAGGTGAGCGTGATCGCCCGGCCGCGCGTGCGCGGATTGATCAGGAATGGGCCGACGCCCTTGAGCACTGAGATCGGCAGGGGCAGTACGCCTCGGAAGACCCCGGGGTCGATCGCCACCGTCGCCGACGAGAGGCCGCGGCCGGCGAGCATCTCCGCGAGCAAGCCGCCTGTGGAATGGCCGACGAGAGCCGGCTTCTTGTTCAAGGACTGGATCACGTCGGTCGTGTGATCGGCAACCTGCTTGAGCGTCTTCTTGGCGAGGACCTCCGGTTCCGCCCGGGCGCCTTCAACGGTCTGCGGATCGTCAGGCCAGTCTGGCGTCAGCGGGATGTAGCCGGCCTCCTCGAAGAGCGCTGCCCACCGGTCCCAGCTCGAGGGCAGCAGCCAGAGCCCGTGGATGAAGACCACGGGCGTCGCCGTGCTCGCATTCGCGCGCTCCACCTGCTCGCGCTCGCGTTCGGTGATCTCCATCGGAAGCACACTCAGCTTCGGGGCTCCACGAACCCGACGGCTCGCAGCCGATTCGGCCTGAGGAGACGTTCTGTCCATTTTCTACCCTCCTTCGGCGTTGTGGGGCGGCGGCGACGGCAGCGCGGTACGGTTGACGCGGATGCCAGCAGTCGGTAAGCAGATCCTGTTCATCCAGGGCGGCGGCGAAGGCACCCACGACGAGTGGGATGACAAGCTGGTCGACAGCCTGGCGCGCGAGCTCGGGGACGGCTTCGAGGTCCGCTACCCGCGGATGCCGCGCGAGGACGACCCGAGCTTCGAGCGGTGGGGTCCGGCGATCCGCCAGGAGATCGAGGCGCTCGATGACGGCGAGATCGTCGTCGGCCATTCGGTTGGCGGGACCCTTCTCGTCCGCGTGCTCGCGGAGCGGCCGCCGGAGCGACGGCTCGGCGCGATCGTGCTCCTCGCGACGCCGTTCGTGGGCGACGGTGGCTGGCCCGGCGACAACTTCGAGATGCCGGGCGACCTCGGTGACCGGCTCCCCGACGGTGTCCCCGTGCACCTGTTCCATGGCCTCGACGACGACGAGGTGCCGGCGGCGCACGCCGATCTGTACGCGCGCATGATCCCGCAGGCGCGGGTGCATCGGCTGCCGGGGCGCGACCACCAGCTGGGCAACGATCTGGCCGAGGTGGCGACGGTGATCCGGGCCGTGCGGGGACCGGCGTGAACGGATACCTCGTCCTCTTGCGCGGGATCAACGTCGGCGGCAAGAACAAGGTCCCGATGGCGCCCTTGCGGGCGCTTCTCGAGGACCTCGGCTACTCGGACGTTTCCACGTACATCGCCAGCGGCAACTTGATCCTGAGCTCCGACGACCCGGCTCCGGAGATCAAACGCGAGATCGAGGAGGCCCTCCCGAAGGCCTTCCGGCTCGACAGCGAGCTTGTCGCGGTCCTCGTCCTCACTGTGGCCCAGCTTCGAGCCATCGTCCGGAACAAGCCCAACGGATTCGGCGAACATCCCGAGACGTATCACAGCGATGCGATCTTCCTGATGGGGATCGATGCGGCGACGGCAATGAAGGTCTTCGACCCTCGCCCCGATGTCGATCAGGTGTGGCCCGGTGATGGCGTCATCTACTCGCAACGTCTCAGCGCCGAGCGCACGAGGAGCCGCCTCGGAAAGATCGTGGGCACCCAGGCGTACAAGTCGATGACGATCCGCAACTGGGCGACGACGATGGCGCTGCTCGAACGGCTGGAGGCAACGGGCTAGCGATTCCCCGCACCCAGCCGAGATCCTTCTACTCGGAGGGCTGGTAGACCCCGAGCACGTTCCCCCACGGGTCGCCGAAGGTGAACCGTCGGCCGCCGGGATACTCGTGCAGCTCGACCTGGATCCGGCCGCCGGCATCCTGCACGGTCGCCAACGCCGCTTCGACATCGTCGGTTCGAACGAGGGCCAGGACGCCTTCGCCCCGGGACGGGGGCGTGACCGGGTTCAGCCCACCGAATTCCTGACCGGGGTTGCGAGGGTCCTTCATTCCGGCATAGTCCGAGCCGTAGTCGTTGAACGCCCAGCCGAGCGCCTTCGCGTAGAAGGCCTTCGCCGCCTCGAGGTCGTCGACGGCAAATTCGACGTAATCGATCGCGTTCGCCATCAACGCAGGGTACGCCGGTCGCGCCTATCGTGGCGCCATGACGAGGACGCGAGCGGCGGTCGGGAGCGTCGTGTTCGTAGTGGCGGAACCCGGCGTGATGGGCTTCCTGGTCCCGTACTGGATCAGCGGCGGCTGGGTCGGCTCAGACGCACCGTTCGTGCTTCAGGCCGCGGGCGGGGTACTGCTCACCGTCGGCGTCAGCGTCCTCGTCCACACGGTGATCCGCTTCGTGGTCGAGGGCCTGGGCACGCCGTTCCCGGCGGCGCCTACGCAGAACCTCGTGGTCGGCGGCGCCTACCGGTACGTGCGGAACCCGATGTACCTCGCGGTGATCGCGAGCATCCTCGGCCAGGCGGCGATCCTCGGTTCCGCGAGCCTCGTTGTGTACGCCGGGATCCTGTGGGTCACGGTCGCGACCTTCGTCCGGTCCTACGAGGAGCCGACGCTGTCGAGCAGATACGGCGAGCAGTACGCCGCATACCGCCGCGCCGTTCGAGGCTGGTGGCCGCGCGCCACGCCGTGGCGGGGTGACGAGGGCAGCGCGCGCAGCGAAGCGTCCGGACGCTCCACGGCCAGCGCGTCGCGGTAGCCGCGCGCCGCGCCTTCCGGCCGGCCGTCGATCCTCGGCAGCTCATGCTTCGCGGTGCCCGGACTCGAACGCGAGCGCGAAGTCCTCCGACGGTGCGACGTGCCCGGCCGACTCCCTCGGCGGTGTGCGTCCGGGCGAACGCCAGATGCGCCGCCTCGTGTAGCACGACCGCCCGGACCTCCGCTTGACTGGTCCAGTTCGCCAAGATCCAGTCAGAACGTCACGATCGACGCTCCGTCGCCGCCTTCTCCGCGCTCGCCCGGCCGGACGGTCTTCACGAGGGGGTTGCTCGCCGCCTCGGCTCTCACCGCGTCGCGAAGCGCGCCCGTCCCCAGGCCGTGGATGATCAGGACCTGCTCGAGGCCCGCCAGCGAGGCGTCGTCGAGGTAGCGGGTCAGCGCCTCGAGTGCCTCGTCGACGCGGGCTCCGCGCAGGTCGAGCGACGAGGCGACCCACCGCGCCCGCTCGAGGCGCAGGCCCGCGACGTTGGAGCCGGCAGAGGCGGCGGTCCCGGCCTTGGGCTGCGAGCCCCCCGTTGCGGCGTCCTCCACCGAGCCACCGCCGACCGGATCCAGCTCGTCGAGGGCGACGGTCACGCGCATGCCGCCGGCTTCGAGCGTTGCCCGCTTGCCGCCACGGTCCATCGCGGCGATCCGGCCCTCCCAGCCGCCGGTTCGGCTGCGGGCCCGCTCCCCCACCCGCCAGTCGTGGGCGACCCGCTCAGCCGGCGGCGGCTCCGGCTCCCCCGCCGGGAGCCGCTCGAGCTGGCTCTCCGCGTGCGCAACTGCCGCATCCAGCGCCGGCGCCGTGACGATCTCGCGATCGAGCGTCCGACGCGTCGCCCGGACGTCGTCCCGGAGATCCGCGACGAGGCGCTCCGCCTCGGCCCGGGCCGCGCTCACGAGCTCGTCTCGCTCGCGGCGGGCGCGCCGCCGCTCCTCGGCCGCCTCGCGGAGGGCATCCGCGGCGCGCCGCTCGGCCGCGTGGGCCCGGTCGAGCGCCTCGCTCGTCTCGCCCTCCGTCTCGCGGATCCGGGCGAGCGTCTCCTCGAATGCCCGCTCGTTCTCGCTGAGGCGCGATCGGGCGTCGGCGACGATCGCCGGGTCGAGCCCGAGCCGCTCGGCGATCGCGAAGGCCTGGCTGCCGCCTGGCAGGCCGATCGTCAGGTGATACGTCGGCGAGAGCGTCTCGAGGTCGAACTCAACCGACGCGTTGCTCGCCCCCGGCGTCGTGTGGGCGTAGGCCTTGAGCTCCGCGTAGTGCGTCGTCGCGGCGACGAGCGCGCCGGTCCGGATGAAGTGGTCGAGCAGCGCCTGGGCCAGGGCCGAGCCCTCGGTCGGGTCCGTCCCGGCCCCTAGCTCGTCGAGGAGGATCAGCATCCCCGGTCCGGCAGCCTCGACGATCCGGGTGATCGATCGGAGGTGACCCGAGAACGTCGAGAGCGACTGGGCGATCGACTGCTCGTCGCCGATGTCGGCGAAGACATCCTTAAGCATGGGCAGCCGCGACCCGGTCGCAGCCGGGACATGGAGCCCGGCCTGATGCATCAGCGCGAGCAGCCCGAGCGTCCGAAGCGTGACGGTCTTGCCGCCGGTGTTCGGGCCGGTCACGACGAGCGCCGTGTAGCCGTCTCCGAGCCGGACGTCGATCGGAACGACGCGGCCGCTGAGGCCAGGGTGGCGGGCGCTCAGCAACTCGATCTCCGGCCGCTCGCTCGTCTCCGCCCGGATGCCGTCCATCTCGGACGCGAGGTGGGCCTTCGCCGCCCAGAAGTCGAAGCGGGCGAGCGCGTCGAGTGTCTCCCTCAGCGGAGTCACATTCGCGGCGATGAGCGCCGAGAGCTCGTCCAGGATCCGGTCGACCTCCTCACGCTCGGCTGCCTGCGCCTCCCGCCAGGCATTGCCCAGCTCGACTGCAACCATCGGCTCCACGAAGAGGGTGGCACCGCTGCCCGACGCGTCGTGGACGATGCCCTTCACGCGGCTGCGGGCCTCCGCTTTCACGGGGACGACATAGCGGCCGTTCCGGAGCGTGACGATCGGTTCCTGGAGTGCGCCGCCCAGCTCCGATCCGACGAGCGAGTCGAGGCGCCGCCGCAGCCGGTCGTAGGCGACGCGGATGGCTGTGCGGAGCCCACCGAGGCGGGGCGACGCGGTGTCGAGCAGCTCGCCCGTCGGGTCGAAGCTCCGGGCGAGCGTCGAACGGACCGCGGGTAGCGGATGGATATCCCGCGCCAGCGCGTGGAGCAGCGGCCGCCGGTCGTCCGCGATCGAGGTCTGGAGCCGAGAGGCGGCGTCGAGCGTATCGGCGATCTCGCTGAACTGGCTGGCGTCGAGACGTCCGCCGCGCGCCGCCCGTTCGACCGCCGGCCCGATGTCGTGCGACGCGCCGATGCCCACGCCGGGGCGCTCGCTGAGCAGCGCCCGTGCCTGGTCGGTCTCGTCGAGCGCTCGCGCGACGATCACCGGGTCAGCGGAGGGCTCGAGGGCCGCGGCGAGGCGCGCCGACGGCGGGAACTGGGTGGCCGCGACGAGCCGGTCGCGGACGAGCGGGAACTCCAAGAGGCCGATCGTGCGAGCGTCCATCAGGGTTCAGGAACGAGCGGCGTGGCGCGGACCGGAGAGGGATGGGCTCGTGCCGTCGACGAACCGCCAGGGCATCTCCGTCCACGGCGAGCCGGCGTAGGCGATCCCGATCCGCGGCGTGGCGAGGACGTCGGGCGCTCGGTCGTCGGACGCCGCCGCCTCGACCCGGAGCGGCGACGCGCGGTCGAGGAGGTCGAGGCCAGTCATCGACCGGTCGATCGAGAAGCCGGCGGCGACGAGGCCCGGTCCGCGAGCCAGCGCCCAATCCGCCGTCTGACGCAGTCGCTTCGCCTCGGCCTCGAGGCGCTCGGGCAGGGCCGACGGGTGGCGTCGCCGCCACCACCCGACGCGGGCGGCCCGGATTGCGTCAGCGCCCTCGAAGGGCTCGACGGCCCGAACGAGCACCGCGGCCGGTCGGCCCGGCGGCTCTGTGACGATGTTCAGGCAGTCGTACATCCCGTAGACAAGGTACACGTAGCCGATCCCGGGCGGCCCGTACATGACGGCGTTCCGGCCGGTCCGGCCGAACCGCGCGTGGGAGGCCAGGTCCTCCTCGCCGATGTACGCCTCGACCTCGACGATCCGGCCGACGCGGGGCGCCGCTTCGTCGTCGGCCTGTCGGACGAGCCTCAGGCCGATCAGCCCACGGGCGACGTCGAGCGTCGGCTGGCCGAACCGCTGCCGAAGGTCGCTCAGCTGGCCGGTGGGCTCGAAGGGCTGGTGTAGAACGCTTTGAGCTCGCTCGGGATGAACAGCCCGAAGATGTTGTAGAAGCCCGGGATCAGCTGCGAACGGAACAGCTGGGCGGTCGCTGAGTCGTTGTAGAAGTCGAAGAAGCCGCGCAGGAACGGCAGCTCGCCGCTCGTCTTGGGTGCGCCCGGGATCAGGAAGTACGAGTCGAGGATCACGATGATGACGCCGAGGAAGAACGCGCCCTGGATGATCCCGAGGATCCCGCCGATCACCTCGTCGACGAAGTTGTACCTGGGGAACAAGGGTTGGCGGTGGTAGAAGGCCTGGATGATGAGCGTGAACGCGACGCTCGCCGCGCCGAAGACGATCAGGAATCCGAGCATCCGCGCGTATTCGTCCGGGAACTGGTTCCAGTTCGCGGCGAGGAACGGGCCGATGACGACGCTCAGGTTCGCCGCGAAGAGGAACGAGAACAGCATCGAGCCCAGGCCGAGCAGGCGGCGAATCGTGCCCTGCATGAACCCGAGCACGAACATGCCGAAGAGGAACAGCAGGAAGAGCAGGTCGAACCGGTTGAAGTTGACGATTGCTTCGCCGACGTTCACACGGACTCCTCAGGGGTGACGGGGGCGGCCCGAATCAGGGGCAGCCGTGACAGGCGCGGCACAGGGTAACAGCGCGGATTCGAGGGTCGCAAGCAGGACTCAGGTCCTGATCCGCCCGCCGATTTCCGCCTCGAGCCCGCTGCTGATGCGGGAAATTGCGTTGTCCACCTCGGCTTCCTCGAGCGTCCGGTCGGGCGCTCGGAACGTGAGTCGATGGGCGAGGCTCTTCTCATCGGCGCCGAGTGGGCTGCCTCGATAGACGTCGAAAAGCCGAAGGCCGACGAGAATCGCTCCGGCGTGGCGGCGGATCGACGCGGCAACGTCGCCGGCGGCAGCAGCCTCCGGGACGACGACCGCGAGATCGCGTTCGCTCGCTGGATGGCGCGGCGGCGGGACTGCGCTCACGGCTCGCCGGAACCCACCGCCAAGGCCGGAGATCGTCAGCTCCCCGACGACGACGCGGGCCCGGAGATCCCAGTCCTCGACCACCGCTGGGTGCAGCTCGCCGATCACGCCGGCCAACGCCAGCCGCCCGTCGCGGTGCGCCTCGACGCGCGCGGCCCGGCCTGGGTGGAGCAGCGCCTCGCCGCGTTCCGGGCGGTAGGTTGGCTCGTCGAACCCGAGACGCGCCGCCAGGAGCTCGATCGCGCCCTTCGCGTCGTCGAGGTCGTATGGCCGCGGTGGCCGGTTGTGGGCGGCCCGCTCCGCTGCTCCGGTCGCCGCGAGGCCCAGTCGCCACCATTCCCGGACGGCGTTGGGCGAGTCGTCGCCCGCGCGGGAGTCATCCGCGCCGTAGCCCTTGCCGACCTCGAAGATCGCGACGTCCTCGACGCCGTGCCGGAGGTTCGTCGACACGACCTGGACGAGGCTGCCGACGAGCGCCGGGCGGAGGACCGCGTGATCCGCCGAGAGCGGGTTCGTGACGCGGATGGGGCGGCCGCCCTCGGCGTCCTCGCCGTCGACCCGCGGGAGCGGCGACTCCCACCGGAACGTTTCAGCCATCCGTGGCGACACCAGGGCGTGCGTCACGACCTCCGACAGCCCGGCGCCGGCGAGCGTCTCCCGGACCGCGTCACGGACCTCGAGCGGCGGCCGCCGGAAATGCGGCATCGGCGTGTCCGGCAGCATGTCCGGAACCGTCTCGTAGCCGCGCACACGCGCGACCTCCTCGGCGACGTCCGCCTCGATCGCGATGTCGCGGCGCCACGTGGGGACGATCGCGATCAGAGATTCGTCAGCAGGAGCCTGGGCGACGAGCGGCTTCGGACCAGCCGCCACGTGGATCCCGACCGGGCCGTCCGCCGGCTCCGTCACGATGCCGACTCGGCCGAGCAGCTCGGCCTGCTCGCGTGGATCGATCGTCGTGCCGAGGAGCCGGTTCACGCGCGCCGGCCGGAAGGCGACCCGCGACGGGCCGGGCTCGTCGGGCGCCGTGTCGACCCGGCCCGCGGCGACGGTCCCACCGGCCCACTCCGCGATGAGTCGGGCGGCCCGGTCCGCCCCCAGACGGGCGAGGCGGAACTCCTGGCCCTTCTCGAAGCGGAGGCTGGCCTCGCTCCGGAGCGCGTAGCGCTGGCCGGTGCGGCGGATCGTGACCGGGTCGAAGATCGCGGATTCGACGATGACGTCGGTCGTCGTGTCCTTGACCTCGGACGCTGCGTCGCCCATGACGCCGGCGATGCCGACCGGACCGCGCGCGTCGGCGATGAGGAGCGTCTCGGCGTCGAGCGTGCGCTCGACATGGTCGAGTGTCTCGATCTGCTCACCAGCCTCCGCCCGACGCACGATGAGCCGGCGCCGGCCGTCGGCGTCCGGGGCGACGCCCGCTGCGTCGTAGGTGTGGATCGGCTTGCCGAGCTCGAGCATCACGTAGTTGCTCGCATCGACGACGTTGCTGATGGGGCGGACGCCTGCCTCCCGGAGCCGCATCTGGACGCGATCCGGCGACGGCCCGATCGCGACGCCGTCCACCCAGCGGGCGACGAACCGCATGCAGAGTCGCGGATCGCGGACTTCGACTGCCACGAAGCGGTCCACGGAATCACCGGACTCCGGCGGTTCCGTCACCGGGAATCGGACCTTGGCGCCTGTCACGGCCGCGACCTCCCGGGCAAGCCCGACGAGGCTCAGCGCGTCGCCGCGGTTCGGCTTGACGTCGACGTCGAGGACGGTGTCGCCGTAAAGCTCCTGGATCGGAACGCCGAGCGGTGTCTCCGGCGGCAGGATCAGGATGCCGTCGGCGTCGGCCGTCAGGTTGAGCTCGTCGCCCGAGCAGAGCATGCCGTTCGAGACGACGCCCATCTTCTCGGTCCGCTCGATCCGGCGCTCACCCGGCAGGACGGCGCCGGGGAGGGCGACCGGCACGCGCTGGCCCGGGGCGATGTTCGTAGCGCCGCAGACGATCTCGAGCGGGTCCGCGCCATCGCCGAGCGTGACCGTCGTCAGCGACAGACGGTCGGCGCGAGGATGCTTCTCGACGGTCAGCAGCTCCCCGACGACGACGTTCTGCCACTCACTCCCCCACCGCTCGATGCCCTTGACCTCCATCCCCAGCAGGGTCAGTCGCTCCGCGAGTTCCTCGACCGAGAGCTCGACATCCACGTATTCGCGCAACCACGACAGCGGGACTCTCACGCGAACTGCCCGAGGAACCGGAGGTCGTTCTCCATGTACAGCCGCAGGTCGCCAACGGAGTGCCTGAGGTTCGCGATCCGCTCGACGCCCATCCCGAACGCGAAGCCCTGGTAGCGCTCGGGGTCGAGCCCGCCGTACTGGAGAACCACCGCGTGGACCATCCCTGCGCCGAGGATCGTCATCCAGCCTGATTTCGAGCAGGCCGGACAGCCCGATCCACCGCAGACCAGGCACTCGACGTCGAACGCCACCGACGGCTCCGTGAACGGGTAGTAGCCGGGCCGGAAGCGCGTCCGCTTGTCGGCACCGTACATCGCCTTCGCGAACTGATCGAGCAGGCCCTTGAGGTCGCCCATGGTGGTGCCCTCGTCGACCATCAGCCCCTCGACCTGGAAGAACTCCGAGGCATGGCTCGCGTCGATCGCCTCGTAGCGGTAGCAGCGGCCGGGGAGCAGCGCACGGATCGGTGGCTGCTCGGCCTCCATGACCCGGATCTGGCCGGGCGATGTGTGCGTTCGGAGGAGATAGCCCGCGGCGTCGACGTAGAGCGTGTCCCACAGGTCGCGCGCTGGGTGATCCGGGGGAATGTTGAGCATCTGGAAGTTCGTGAGGTCGTCCTCGACCTCCGGGCCTTCGTAGGTCACGAAGCCGAACTGGCCGAAGATCCCGGCGATCTCGCGGATGGTCTCGACGATCGGGTGGAGGCTGCCGCGGCGGATGGGGCGGCCCGGAGTCGTCACGTCGATCGCCTCGGCGGCCAGCCGCGCTTCGAGGGCGGTGCCGCGTAGCGCCCCGCCACGCTCGGCGAGCGCGGCCTCGATCGCGCCCCGTACCTCGTTCGCGACCGCGCCGACCGTGGGCCGATCCTCCGGGGTCAACGCGCCGATCCCGCGGAGGACGATCGTGAGCCGGCCCTTTCGGCCGAGGACGTCCAACTCGATCGCCTCGAGCGCCGGAACGTCGCCGGCGGCCGCGATCGAGGCCAGCGCGTCGTCGCGCAGCGCCTCGAGATCGCCGGTCAGGTCGTTGAGCTCCACATCTCCCTCGTCGTGAGAATCAGAAAGCCTCGACCATTCTGGCGGTCGAGGCTTTGACGGTCGGCGGTTCTAAGCGCCCTTCACGGCCTCGACGATCTTCGTAAACATCGCCGCGTCGCGGACCGCGACGTCGGCAAGGGTCTTCCGGTCGAGCCCGATCTCGGCCTTCTTCAGGCCGGCGACGAACGCGCCGTAGGTCATGCCGTTCTGCCGCGCCGCGGCATTGATTCGGACGATCCACAGCTCGCGCATCTGGCGCTTGCGCTGCTTGCGATCGCGCGTCGCGTAGGCCATGGCGTGGAGGTTGGCCTCGCGCGACGCCTTGATCAGCTTTGACTTCGTGCCCTTGCGGCCCTCGGCGGCGTTCAGCAGCCGCTTGTGGCGCTTGTGGGCGGTGACGCCGCGCTTGACTCGTGCCATCGGGTTCGTGTGCTCCTAGAGATACGGGAGCAGGCGGCGTACCTGCTCGGCGTGGACGTCCTTCATGACTGCCTTGCCAGCGTAGCGGCGGGTCCGGCGCGAGGACTTGATCTCGAGGTGGTGCCCGCGCCAAGCCTTGACGCGGATCACCTTGCCACTCCCGGTGACACCGATCCGCTTCTGGGCTGCCTTGTGGCTCTTGATCTTGGGCACCTGTGCCTCACTCTCCTGTCGCTGCCGGGGCTGGTTCCTTGGCCGGATCCGTCGGCCTCGCCTGAGGCGCCTGTCGAGCGGGCGTCGACTCCGT
>JBJMMH010000221.1:0-30429 GCA_045804885.1 Chloroflexota bacterium
CGGGCGTGATCTACCGACGTCTCCGCGAGATCGCTGAGCACGGCGTCGCCGCAGCGGGGGATTCACCGAGCGCCCGCGCCAGGCTCGAGGAGTTTCGCGACGTGATCGCCTTCATCGAGAGCGAGCTGCCGCGCACGATCGATCGATTCTTCAGGGAACGAGCGACGGCCAAGGTTCAAACCGCTGCCGCTGCGAAGCAGGGAGCTGTGCCGGCCGCGGCCGGCGGGAAGGGTTCGACATGACAGCGATCGTCGAGACAGAGAAGCTCACCAAGTCGTACGGCTCGCACCGCGGGATCATCGACATCGATCTCATCGTCTCCGAGGGCGAGGCGTTCGGCTTCCTCGGCCCAAACGGCGCCGGCAAGACGACGACGATCAGGACGCTCCTCGACAACATTCGCCCGACGGCCGGCCGGGCGTTGATCTTCGGGATCGATACGACCGTCGACCCAATCGCGATCCACCGCCGGATCGGCTACCTGCCCGGCGAGTTCGCCCTCTACGACAAGCTGACGGGCGGCCAGACGATCGAGTACTTCGCGAACCTCCGCGGCGGCGTCGACGCGGCCTACCAGGCGCAGCTCATCGAGCGCCTCGACCTGGACACGGGCCGGAAGTTCAAGGAGTACTCGAAGGGCAACAAGCAGAAAGTCGGCCTGATCGTCGCACTCCAGCACCGGCCCGACCTGCTGATGCTCGACGAGCCGACATCCGGGCTGGACCCGCTCGTCCAGCAGACGTTCTACGAGGTCCTCCGCGAGGCCAAGGCCGAGGGGCGGACGATCTTCCTCTCGAGCCACATCCTCAGCGAGGTCGAAAAGACGTGCGACCGGGTCGCGATCATCCGCGAGGGCGAGCTCGTCAAGGTCGACCGCGTCGAGGCCCTTCGCGACCTCGCCCATCATCAGGTCGAGCTGCGGTTCTCCGGCGACGTGCCGCTCGGCGCGTTCACGGTGCTGCCGGGCGTAAGCGACGCCGTGGCCGATGGCAACGTGCTCCGCATGCGCGTCTCCGGCTCGATCACGCCGGTCGTCCGTGAGGCGGCGAACTACGAGCTGCTCGACTTCGTGAGCCGCGAGCCGTCGCTCGAGGAGACCTTCCTCGCCCAGTACGGCCGCGGCACCGCGGAGGCGGCGTGACATGACGTCTGAAGTCGGCCGCCGGCCGGCGCTCGCGCCCGCGATCGCCGGTCCCTCAATGTTCTCGCGCGTCTACGGGTTCGGCAGCATCTACGGCAAGACGATGCGCGATTCGCGTCGAGCGGTTCTCGTTATCTCCTTCCTGCTGGCGCTCATGCTGGTCGCGGTCAGCTACGCCATCGTCCAGGAGTTCAACACCCCGGCATCGCGCCAGCAGCTCGTCGCCGTCGTCGCCGCGGTGCCGGCGATCCTCCAGGGCCTCGCCGGGAAGGCGGTCAACGTCGGCACGCTCGGCGGCTACCTCCAGTACAAGTACGGCTCGTTCTTCCCGATCATCGTCAGCCTCTGGGCGATCCTGGCGCTGTCCGCGACGCTCGCGGCCGAGGCCCGCCGGGGGAGCATGGAGTTCGTGACCGCGACGGCGGCGAGCCGCCGCCGGATCGCGCTCGAGAAGCTGTTGGCCCACCTCACCGGCCAGGCGATCGTCGCGGCGGCGGTGTTCATCGGCCTCTTCATCGTCGGCCGTTCGATCAACGGCCTGCCCGGCGACGAGATCCCCGTCGAGGCGGCTGTCGGGTACGCCGTGTCGCTGTTCCTGCTGGGTATCGCCGCCGGAGCCGTCGCGTTCGCGCTCGCCCCGTTCGTGGGCCGCGGCTCGGCCGCCGGCGTCGCGGGCGCCGTCATGTTCGGCGGGTTCATCGTCAGTGGCTACCAGGCGGCGATTCCATCGCTGGCGCCGCTCGCCAACCTCACGTGGTTCGGCTGGACCGCGAACCACATCCCGCTCGCCGGCCAGTTCGACTGGGCCACGCTCGTTCCGGTCGCGATCGTCTCGATCATCCTGTTCGCCATCGGCGTGGAAGCGTTCGCCCGGCGTGACATCGGGGCGACCTCGCCGATTCCGACGCCCGGCCTGCCTCGGGCACTTGTCGGTCTCGGCGGGCCGACTGGCCGGGCGATCGGGCAGAACCTGCCGTCGTCGATCGCCTGGGGGCTTGGCATCGGCATCTTCGGCCTCGCGATCGCCGGCTCGGGCCGGTCGTTCATCGAGGAGCTCGGCAAGGCGACCGAGTTCGTGAAGTTGTTGAACAGCGTCTTTCCGGGCTTCGACATCCGTTCTGTGGGTGGCTTCCTGCAGCTGCTGTTCGTCGAGTTCGGGATGATCCTCGCGGGCCTGGCGGCCGCCACCCTGGTCGCGATCTGGGCGTCGGACGAGACGTCGGGGCGGCTGGAGTTCCTGCTGGCGACGCCGCTCTCGCGCGTCCGCTGGGCAGCGTCCGGGGGCGTCGCCGTCGTCGTCGGCGCGGTCGTCATGACGGTCATCGCGATGATCGGGGTGGGGGTCGGCGCCGTCGTCGCCGGCAGCGACATCGCGACGCCCGTGGCAGGGACGATGGTGCTTGGGCTCTACGCGGCTGCGCTCGGCGGCATCGGCATCGCCATCGGCGGGTTGCTGGGAACGAGCTACGCCGGTCCGTTCGTCGCGATCCTCACGATCGTGACTTGGTTCGTCGGGATCATCGGCCCGGCGCTCGGGCTACCGGACATCGCGCATCAGCTCGCGCTCACCTCGCACTACGGCTTCACGATGCTCGGCCAGTGGGACTGGGCCGGTGTCGTCGCGTCGGTGGCGCTGGCTGCCGGCGGAGTGGTCGTCGGCGCCTGGGGCTTCAAGCGGAGGGATCTCCGCGGCTAGGGAAGGCTGATCGCCGGAGTCGGCCGCCGGTAGCATCAGGACGTGGAGCCCATCGTCTTCGTCCTGGTCGCGGGCTCCGCTGTCCTCCACGTCGCGTGGAACGTTCTGCTCAAGACAGCCGGCGAGCCGCTCCGCGCGGCGACCATCGGCCTGTCGACCGGGGCCGTGCTCATCTGCCCGGCGGCTGTCGTTGGCTGGTTCCTGATCGGTCGTCCAGCCGTGCCGCCGGAGGCCGTCGTCGTCGCCACCGCGTCGGGACTCCTCGAGGCTGGGTACTTCGTCTTCCTCGCGGCCGCCTACCGCCGCGGGGACCTCTCGGTCGTCTACCCAATCGCGCGCGGCACCGCGCCACTGCTCGCGGTCGCCGTCGGCATCTTCATCCTCGGCGAACGCCTCGGACCTGAGGGCTACCTCGGCGTCGCGTTCCTCCTCGTCGGACTGCTGATGCTGCAGCGGCCGTGGCGCTTCTTCCGGCCCTCCGCCGACGGTACCGGCTGGGACCCGGCGGTCGGATTCGCCCTCTTGACCGGCGTCACGATTGCCGCCTACTCGGCAGTCGACCGCGTCGGGGCACGGCTCGTCGAGCCCTGGCTCTACGCCGGGTTCATCTGGGCCACGGGCGTCGCCTTCCTGTGGGCGTGGGTGATCACGACCGGCGCGTTGTCACGCTGGCGGACGGACGACGCCGCGGCGACGAGCGTGGATGACCGGTTCGACAACAGGCGGGCGGCCTTCGGCGGCGTGATCACTCTCGGCGCCTATCTCATGATCCTCGCGGCGTTCAGCGTCGCGCCACTGACCGCTGTCGCGCCGCTCCGCGAATCGGCGATCGTGATCGCGTCGGCGTGGGGGACGCTCCGGCTCGGTGAGGGCGCCGACCGCGGCGAGGCCGCTCGACGGATCACGGCGTCGGCGCTCGTCGTCCTCGGGGCGGTCCTGCTCGCGCTCGACGGCTGACTATCTCCCGACTTTTGAACCCTGTCCGGCCCGACCCGCGCCAATACGGCTGACCGCCGGCAGCTCCGGGGGTCGAAGATAGCGGCGAGGGATTGGTGCAGCAGTCCGAGTTGGTCCAGCGGGCGCGGGCAGGAGATCGGGACGCGTTCGATCTCCTGATGACGTCGGTCGTCGACCATCTCTACCGGATCGCGAGACTGATCCTCCGGGACACCGATCGGGCAGAGGATGCCGTGCAGGAGGCCCTCGTTCGATGCTGGCGTGACCTGCGCACGCTCCGTGACCCGGACCGGTTCGACGCCTGGCTGAACCGGCTGCTGCTCCGCTCGATCGCGGACGAGGCGCGCCGCCAAAGGCGCTTCTCGGCCAGCGTCACCGTGCTCACGTTCGATCCATCCGAGGGAGACGACACCGCCGCGGTGGCCGACCGCGACCAACTCGCCCGGGTGTTCGATCGCCTGTCGCTCGAACACCGGACGATCGTCGTCCTCCACCACTACCTCGGCTACACCGTCGAGGACGCGGCCGCCACGATCGGGATCCCGGTCGGCACGGCCAAGTCCCGGCTCCACTACGCAACCGACGCGCTTCGCGCGGCGCTCGACGCCGACGCGCGCCTCAGCTCCACGAAGCAGGCGATGGCATGACCCTCCCGACGAACGCGGACCTTCGCATCAACGCCTGGCTCGAGGAGGAGGCGCGCGACGGCGCTCCACCGCGGCTGCTCGACGCAACCCGGGCGCGACTCGAACGAACCAATCAGCGCCGTGCCGCTTGGCCGGCGTGGAGGCCTTCCCCGATGAACATTCGTCTCGCCGTGGTGACTGCGGTCGTGCTGATCGCACTCGCCGGCGGCTTCCTGCTTCTTCCCAAGCAGAATGGCCAAGGTGCCATCGCATCACCGTCACCGACGGCGTCCTCGACGCCGACGCAGACCCCAAGTCTGGCGCCGGACCAGGCGCTGCTGCAGGCGGGCCGGTACGCATTCGCTCCGTTCGACACCAACGCGCCCGGGCTGCGGGTCGAGTTCACGGTCCCGTCGGGCTGGTCGTCGTTCGGCGGGTTCGCGCTCATCTCGCCTCGCGGGACAACCGACCCGAACGGAAGCGGGATCGGCTTCCTGGCGGCGTCGACCGTCTTCAGCGACCCGTGCCACTGGGACACGAATGGGACCGGTGGTAATCCTCACGTCGGCGACCTCACGATCGGCCCGGCCGTGGCGGATCTCGCCAACGCGCTCGCGAGCCAGACGGAGTACACGTCGACGGCTCCGACCGACACGTCGATCGACGGCTACCTCGGCAAGACGATGGAGATCCAGTCGCCCACGATCGACATCAGGGCAACCTGTGACAAGTTCACGGGCCAGACGGACGGGACGTACTGGCTGTGGGCGACGAACGAGTCGTGCAACTGCAACATCTACGTCCAGGGACCCGGCGAACGCCGAAGGCTGTGGATCCTCGACGTGGAGGGGAAGCGGATCGTCGTCTTCAACAACTACTTCCCGGGCACGTCGGCCGCCGACCGCTCCGAAGCCCAGGCGATCATCGACTCGATCACGATCTCGCCCTAGGCCGATCCTTGCCTCGGTTCCGATGCCTCGATGCTCGGGCGCCGCCCGAGCATCGCTCGGGCTCCGGCCGGCGCGTTGACGAGCGCCACGCCGCCGATGATCAGCGCCGTCCCGACGATCATGCTCGCGTCGACCGGCTCGTTCCGGACGAGTGCGCCCAGGACGATCCCGTACAGCGGCAGGAGGTAGGCGACCATCGAGGTCCGCGTCGCGCCGACGTGGCTCAGCAAACGGAAGAACGCCAGGTACGCGAACCCCGAGCCGAGCAGCCCCAGCCAGATGACCGCGAAGAGCGACGCCGTGGTGAAGGTCGTCCCCAGCGGGTCCTCGAAGATGAAGGCGAGGCTGGACACGATCACCAGCCCGAAGAAGACCTGGAACAGCGCCGGGATCATCGGCCGAAGGCCATGGATGTGCCGCCGCGCGTAGACCGCACCGACCGCGTACGAGATCGTCGAGCCGACCAGCGCGATCTCTCCGGCGAGGTTGCCGCTCGCGAGGTCTGCCGGGTCGAAGCCCACGAGGGTAGCCACGCCGATAAACCCAACGACGAGGCCCAGAACGCGGTTCGTCGTAAGCCGCTCGTCGTGCAGGAAGACCGCGGCGATCAGCAGGACGAACAGCGGGACCGCAGCGTTGAGGATTGCCGCGACGGACGAGTCGACGCTCTGCTCCGCCCAGGTGATCAGCGAGAAGGGGACGGCGATGTTGATCGCGCCCATCACGAAAAGGTGGCCGTAGATGCGGCCGAACGGGGGGATCCGCTCGCGGGCGATGAGCACGACCGAGACGAGCAGCGCGAAGCCGATCAGCAGTCGTAGCGTGATGAGGGTGAACGGGGTCAGCCCCTCCTCGACGCCGATCTTGATGAACAGATAGCTGCTGCCCCACATGAACCCGAGCAGCGCGAAGACGACGGCGTCGGCCCGCGTCGCGGCGGGTCCGTCGGGCGGAACGCTCGGCGCGGCGGGCTGTGAAGGCTGCATCACCCGCGAATACTAACCGCGCCCTTGGCCTAGCGTCCTGATCCAATTCATCGCGATGGACGAGGTCCAGTTGATGGTGCGCAGGGGCACGCAGGACTGTTGCGAACTTCGCCTCGGCGAGTAGAATCGCATCGCCCCAAAGGAGCCGTCGCACAGGGATCGAAGGGGATGGCGCTAGAGGTCGAGGAGGTCCTCTCGTTGTGGCGAGAGGGCGAGCGCCTGTTGGACGAGCTGCCGGCCGAGTCGCCGGATCGGACGGTGGTGTCCGCCGAGGTCGTCGCGCTCAAAGGCCTCTACCGTCGTGTGACCGACCAGAGCGACGTCTCCGCCCACATCCTCGACGCGAGCCACCGCATGATCGCGGACGCGAGGCGGACGCTCGCCGAGGCCCGAACCCGCATCGATCGCCCGTAGGGACGGGTCGCTCCGGGCAGCGGGGCGTCAAAGCTCCTGAGAATCATCGGCTCCTCGTACGACCGCGCCCGGCTAGCATTGCCGGACTCGACGTAGGAGGCGGGATGCAGCTCTGGGGCGGCAGGTTCGGCGAGGAGAACGACACCCGGGTCGCCGACTTCACGCGCTCGATCGACGTCGATGCCGCGCTCGCTCTCGACGACCTGCAGGGATCGATCGCCCATGTCCGCGGTCTCGGCCGAGCCGACATCCTCACCGAGGACGAGGTCGTCACCCTCGTCGGCGGTCTCGAGGGCCTGGCGCGCGACGTGGAGGCCGGCACCATCGAGTGGGACCCGTCGCTCGAGGACGTCCACATGAACGTCGAAGCGGCCCTCGTCGAGCGCGTCGGGCCGGTCGCCGGGAAGCTTCATACCGGCCGGTCCCGGAACGACCAGGTGGCGACCGACTTGCGCCTCTGGCTGCGGCGGGCGATCGACCGTCTGGACGCGGGGATCCTCGAGATGGAACGTTCGCTCGTCGGGCTCGCCGAGCGCGACGGCGAGGCGGTCCTGCCGGGAACGACGCACATCCAGCCGGCCCAGCCGGTCTTCCTCGCCCACCACCTCCTCGCGTACGTCGAGATGCTCGAGCGCGACCGCTCGCGGCTCGCCGACGCCCGCCGTCGCGCCAACGTCAGCCCCCTCGGGTCGGGCGCCCTCGCCGGCGCGGGCTACCCAATCGACCGCGAGGCCGTGGCCGAGGAGCTCGGCTTCGACGGCGTTTCCGGGAATTCGCTCGACGCCGTCAGCGACCGTGACTTCGTCGTCGACGCGCTGGCAGCGGCGTCGCTCGGGATGGTCCACCTCAGCCGGCTCGCCGAGGAGATCACGTGGTGGTCGAACCCTCGATTCGGGTTCGTCCGCGTCGCCGACGCATTCTCGACCGGCAGCTCGATGATGCCCAACAAGCGGAATCCCGATCCTGCCGAGCTCGTCCGGGGGAAGACCGCCCGCGTCATCGCCGCGCTCACCGCCGTACTCGGCATCCTGAAGGGCTTGCCTCTCGGCTACCAGCGCGACCTGCAGGAGGACAAGCCGCCGCTGTTCGGGGCGATCGCCGCGTGGGAGGGGTCGCTCGGCGTGATGGCCGGGCTGATTGCCACGATCACGATTGACCGGGAGCAGATGCGCGCGGCAGCCGGCGAGGGCTACACGACGGCGACGGCGGTCGCCGACGCACTCGTCCGGCGCGGCGTCCCGTTCCGGGCGGCCCACCACATCGTCGGTTCGCTCGTCGCCCAGGCGGAAGCGGAGAGGCTGGGCCTCGAGCAGGTGCCGGACGCGATGATCGGCATGGCTCTTGGGGCCGCGGGCGATGAGACCGCCCGATCGCTCGCCGAAGAGCCCGCGATCGGTGACCAGATCAGGGCGGCCGCTTCCGTCGAGGCCGCGCTGGAGGCTGCCGATGTCATCGGCGGGACTGCGCCCAGGCGCGTCTTCGCCGCGCTTGCCGCGACCCGCGACCGTCTAGGACCGGTCTGAGCGCGTTCCGCTCAGGCTACGCGTCGATCAGCCGGGTTTGCAGGGCGTCCAGACGGTGTTTCCGAAGCCCGAACCCGTCTCGGTGATCTTGGCGATTCGGACATTGCCCGTCCCGTCGTCCTGGATGTTGAGTTTCATCGTCCCGCCGCCGAGGATCCCGCCGCGCGGAACATCCGCCCACTCGACGTCGACCGCGAGGGCCTTGATCTCGCCCCTGGCGACATTGTTCCAGTCGCGACCGAGGCTCGCTGGAGGTCGGGCCCGTTCGGACATGCCGTTCCACCACAGAACTGAGCCGAGCTGCCGCAGATAGTAGATGCCGCCGTCGTCGCCGGCCCACGCTCCGGTCAGGTTGATCGTCTTGGCGTCAAAGGGCTTCGCGACCTTGTCGCAGCGGGCGGCGGCGATCGCCGTCGGGCTGGGTGATGCCGCGGGCGCGGGTCCTGTAGACGCTTTCGTGGCGTCAGGCGAAGCGGCGGCAGCCGATGCTCCCGCGGCAGACGTTGCCGCGGTCGCTGCCGCTGCCGACGGGCTGCAGCCTCCGAGGCTCAGTACAGCAGCGACGACGCCAACTGCTACGAACGCGGGGATGGGTCGGGACGGTCGCACCGGTGCCTCCTCGCCCCCGCGATTCAGGTTGATCTGGTGACGGAACTTGTGGGCCTCTTACGGATACGGCATGGGCGTCTCGGCAGCGTCTCGTCGCCGCGACGCGCGGCCCCGGGGAGGCTGCCACGCGGGCGATGCTGGCGCTACCATCGGCGGCAGCGACCGGGAGGGACGATGCTCACGTTCGACGCGATCCGCGAGGCGCCCAAGGCGCTGCTCCACGACCACCTCGACGGCGGGCTCCGGCCCGCGACGATCATCGACCTCGCGTCCGAGTTCGGGTATGACGGCCTGCCCACGACAGATCCTGATGAGCTCGCGGCGTGGATACGCCGCGGCGCCGACCGCAAGTCGCTCGAGCTCTACCTCGAGACGTTCACGCACACCGTCGGCGTTCTCCAGGAGCGCGACGCGATCGTCCGGGTCGCCGCCGAGTGCGTAGAGGATCTCGCGGCCGACGGTGTCGTCTACGCCGAGATCCGATACGCGCCGGAGCTCTCGACTGAGCATGGTCTGACGCTCGACGAGGTCGTCGAGGCGAATCTCGAGGGTTTCCGGATCGGCGCGGAGCGGGCAGCCGCGGCCGGCCGGCCGATCGTCATGAAGATCCTCGTCACCGCGATGCGCCAGTTCGCCCGGTCGGTCGAGGTCGCCGAGTGCGCCGTGCGCTGGCGTGACGCGGGCGTCGTCGGATTCGACGTGGCCGGCCCCGAGAAGGGCTATCCGCCGACGCGCTACCTCGAGGCGTTCGACTACGTCCGGCGCGAGAACTCCCACATCACCATCCACGCCGGCGAGTCCTTCGGATTGCCGTCGATCTGGGAGGCGCTCCAGTTCTGCGGCGCGGAGCGGCTCGGGCACGGCGTCCGGATCGTCGACGACATCGAGGTCCGCGCGGACGGCTCGGTCCACCTCGGCCGGCTTGCCGCGTTCGTCCGCGACCGGCGGGTGCCGCTCGAGATGTGCCCGACCTCGAACGTCCACACCGGCGCCGCTGCATCGATCCGCGACCACCCGATTGACCTCCTCCGCCGGCTGCGGTTCCGGGTGACGCTCAACACGGACAACCGGCTCATGAGCGGCGTCTCGATGTCGTCGGAGTTCGCCGCGCTCGACGAGGCGTTCGGGATCGGCCTCGGCGAGGTCGAGTGGATGACGATCAACGGCATGAAGTCGGCATTCGCGCCGTTCGACGAGCGCCTGCGGATCATCAACGAGGTCGTGAAGCCCGGGTACGCCCGACTTCGAGCACGGGAATCCTCCGTCGTCACCGCCTGAAACCTTTCGGCCGGGATCGGCTCGTCGCTGAGCCCCCGGACCGTTTTGGTCGGCGTGATCGTCATCTCGAGCGCCGGCGGCCGCCGCAAGGCTCGGTGACCGCCCCGTTGAGTCGGTGAAGCGAAAGCGGTCAGTCGGTGTGGAAGACCTCGCGCAGTGCCTTCCACCACGTGCCCGGCTCGCGGTCGGGGAGCGGCTCCTGCATCGCGTCCGTGATCTTCCACCAGCGCTGCGTCTCGGGGTCGGCGGCCATCGCCGCCATGTCGGCCGCGAAGTCGTCGCCGACGTACTCGAAGTAGGCGAAGAGGTCCTCGCCATCGCGCCAGATCGTGTAGTTGCGGATGTTCGAGCGGCGGATCTGGTCGAGGACGCCGGGCCACACGGCGGCGTGGAGCCGGTCGTACTCCTCGAACGCCTCCGGCTTCACGCGAATGCGCTGGGCGTACCGCTTGACCGTCATCGGGCGGCCCCTGCGGCTGCCGACGCCGTCGCCGCCGCGGCGACGGAATCCGCGAAGGGCCGCCACTCCTCGCCGTCTGGGAAGCGATACCGGGCGAGCGACGAAGCGAGGATCTCGGCGCTGTAGCCCGGCCGCGACGGCACGACATACCGCGCGTCGCGGATCACGACGGGGTCGACGAAGTGCTCGTGGAGGTGGTCGACGTACTCGATCATCCGGCCCTCGAGCGAGCCCGAGACGCAGACGTAGTCGACGGCGGAAAGGTGCTGGACCAGCTCGCACAACCCGACCCCGCCGGCGTGGGGGCAGACGGGCACGCCGAACTCCGCGGCGAGGAGCAGGACGGCCAGGACCTCGTTCACGCCGCCGAGCCGGCAGGCGTCGATCTGGCAGACGGCGATCGCCTCGGCCTGGAGGAGCTGCTTGAACATCACCCGGTTGTGGACGTGCTCGCCGGTCGCGACGCGGATGGGGGCGACGGCCCGGGCGATCGCGGCGTGCCCCAGGATGTCGTCGGGCGAGGTCGGCTCCTCGATCCAGTACGGGTCGAACTCTCGCAACCGGTCCATCCAGGCGATCGCCTCGGCCACGCCCCAGCGCTGGTTGGCGTCCACGGCCATGATCCGGTCCGGGCCGATCTCCTCGCGCACGATCGCGGCCCGTCGCCGGTCGTCCTCGACGTCCGCGCCGACTTTCAGCTTGAACGCCGTCCATCCCTCGGCGAGCGCCTCGCGGCAGAGTCGTCGGATCTTCTCGTCGTCGTAGCCCAGCCAGCCGACCGACGTCGCGTAGGCCGGGTAGCCGTCCCGGCGCAGCTCCTCCTCGCGTGACGCCCGCGTCGGCGCGAGCGAACGCAGCCGCTCGAGGGCGCGGTCCGGGGTCAGCGCGTCCGAGATGTATCGGAAGTCGACGAGTGCGACGAGCTCCTCGGGTGTCATGTCGCACAGCAGCTTCCAGAGCGGCTTGCCCGTCGTCTTCGCGAACAGGTCCCACACCGCGTTCACGACGGCCGCGGTCGCGAGATGGATCACGCCCTTCTCGGGCCCGATCCACCGAAGCTGACTGTCGCCGACGAGCGTCCGCCAGAAGGCGCCCATATCGGCGAAGAGCTCGTCGGTGGAGCGATCCACGACGAGCGGCCGGAGCGCCTCGACCGCGGCAACCACGACCTCCGTGCCGCGACCGATCGTGAACGTCAGGCCGTGGCCCTCGGGGCCGTCGGCAGCGTCCGTCCGGACGATGACGTACGCCGCGGAATAGTCGGGGTCGAGATTCATCGCGTCGGACCCGTCGCGGTTGCGCGAGGTCGGGAAGCGGATGTCGAGGACATCCATCGCCGTGATCCGCGGGCCGCTCATCCCTTGACCGCGCCGATCAGGATGCCGCGCGAGATATACCGCTCGAGGAGGATCGCCATCACGATCACGGGCAGGATCATGATCAGCACCAGGACGGACATCGCCCACCACTGCGGCCCGCGCGTCGCGTCCTGCGCGGCGACGAGGAGCGGCATCGTCTGGGCCTTCGCGCTCGTGAGGATCAGCGCCACCAGGTACTCGTTCCACGAGAAGATCAGGGTGATCAGGAACGTCGCGACGAGCCCCGGGACCGCGATCGGCAGGACGACGGAGCGGACGATCCGGTAGACCGACGCGCCGTCGACCGACGCCGCCTCCTCGAGCTCGATCGGCAACGCCGCGAAATAGTCGCGCATCAACCACACGACGATCGGGAGGTTTGTCGCGATGTAGGTCAGGACAAGCGCGAGCTGCGTGTCGAGCAGGCCGATCTGCTGGTACAGCACGTAGAGGGGGACGACGACGGCGATCGGCGGCAGGATCCGCTGCGAGATCAGCCAGAACGCGATGTCGCTGTTGCCGAGCGTCCGCCGGAACCGCCGACCGATAGTCTGAACCAGGAGCAGGAACACCGCGAGCCCGGACACGACGGCCACCGGCCACGGCACGCCGGCGAAGATCGCGATGTACGCGGCGACCATCGTCACCCCGGCGACCACGATCAGCGCGATCCGCGGCCGGTAGTTGAAGCGGACCAGCGCGTAGGCCGCGGTGGCGCCCATCGCCGTCGTGATCACGGCGCTCGAGAACGCGACGATGATGGTGTTCATGTACGGCCGCAGCGTGTCGTTTCCGAGGTCGACCAGGATGTTCTTCCAGGCCGCGAGCGTCGGCTGGAAGTCGACGAACGGGATGTAGTACGGGCCCTTGTCGACCTGGACGGGCAGCTTCAGGGACGTCACCGCCAGCCAGTAGAGGGGGAACAGCACGACGACCGACCACGCGATCAGCAGGACGTACGACACGACCTTCGCACCCGGCCCAAGATCGAGCGGCGAGCGCCGCCGCAGCGGGTTCTGCATCAGTACTGCGCCACCCAGCGCCGCGACCAGCCCACGTACGCCGAGGCGATGATCGTGACGAGGATCAACAGGATGTACGCGATCGCCGCGGAGCTGCCGAGGTTGAGCGTCCGCCAGTCGAGGTAGGCCTCGAGCGTCAGCGACTGCGTCGCGGTGCCCGGCCCGCCGCCGGTCAGGATGTTTGGCATGTCGACGATCTTGAAGCCCTCGATCAGGCGGATGAGGACGATCGTCACGCTGACCGGGAGGATCGCGGGCCAGGTGATGTGGCGGAACGTCCGCCACTTCGAGGCGCCGTCGACGAACGCCGCCTCGCGGACCTCGACGTCGAGGCCCTCGAGCGCCGCGAGCAGGACGATGAACACGAACGGCGTCCACTGCCACGCGTCGCCGATCACGACCGCGATCCGGGCGGCCCACGGGTCCGTGACCCAGGTGTAGTGGGTCAGGCCGAATGCCGCGAAGAGAGGCTCGAGGGGCCCCTTCCCGGTGTCGGTCATCATCCGGAACATGTAGCCGACGCCGATCGGCGTGATCGTCAGCGGCAGCAGGAAGACGACCCGGAAGAACCGCCGCCCTCGCAGGGGCTGGACCGCGAGGATCGCGAGGCCGAGGCCCAGGAAGTACGTGACCGCGATGCCGGCGAACACGTAGAACATCGTCACGACCAGCGCGCCCGGCCGGCCGCCCTCGCCGAGCATCGTCTGAGCGACGAGCCATGCGAGGCCGATTGCAAACAGCCCGCCCGCCAGCCGGACGATCGCCCCGCCGATCCCGACCTGACCGCCCCGGAGGCTGTTGGCGAGCGCCCACACGACGAGCCCCGAGATCACGATCAGGAACAGCCAGCCCAGCGGGGTCGGCGTCCGGGCGAGGCCCAGGATGTGCGTCCGCTCGGTGCCGAAGAGGAGATTCGAGAAGTTCGAGAAGCCGACGAAGTCGACGTCGACCTTGCCCTTCTGGAAGACGAGCTTGCCGAACGCGAGGGTCAGCGAGGCGAAGAGCGGGAAGATCGACAGGAACAGGACGATGACGACGCTCGGCCAGATGAAGGCCCACCGAGCGGCGCCGTCGGATCGCAGGGCGCCGACGTAGCCGAACGCCCTGCGAGAGAAGGAGTCCCCGCGGGTCGCGTCGGGGGGCGCGACGCCGCGGGGCTCGTCGAGTTCGATGGGCTTATCGCTGGACGCCAAGGCTGTCCTGGTAGGCCTTGAGCTGCGCGTCACGGCCCACCTGGTCAGTGATCTGGTTCCAGCCGTCGGTGATCTGCTGCATCGTCTCCTCGACGCTCAGCTCACCGGCAAGATACTGCGAGACGGCGGTGTCGAGCACGTCCTGCTCGTATTCCTTGGTCTTTGGGATCCGCATGTCGAGGACCATGTTGGGGTTGTTGAGGCTGTCCTTGATCGCCCCGAGGTAGTTGTCCTGGGCGGCCTGGCTCATCCCGACCTTCGTCCACGGCTCGCGGTCCTCGAAGTGCGAGGTCCGGTAAGGGTTGAAGCCGGTCTTGCCGAGGGTGACGTCCTCGCCCGACTGGGCGGGGGCGCTCATGTAGGCGAGGAACGCGAAGGCCGCGTCCTTCTTGGCCTGGTCGGCCGCCGCGTTGATCGCGCCGGACCAGCCACCGAACGAGGCGAACGGGGCGTAGTTCACGCCGTCGACCGCGTTGGGGCAGGTCGTGGCGTCGCACGGGACGAGGTTGCCGCTGGCGCGGTCGAGGGTTTCCTTCCAGCCCGGTGTGATCGTCGTGCCGACCTTGTCCTGGACGGTCGACGTGGCCGGGTCGAGGGCGAGCGTCCCGATGTCGCCCCAGTCCATCGTCAGCGCGCACCGGCCGGTCGTGAACAGGCCGCGTGTATCGCCGACGCCGAGGTTGATCTCGTCGGGCGGGCCGTACTGCATCGTCGCCTTGTAGGTCTCGAGGGCCTTCTTGAAGGCGGCATTGTTGAGGAGCGGCTGCATGTTGGTCGTGTCGAAGAACGCGCCCTGGCCGGTGCCCTGGGACTGGAGGAGGCCGCCGGCGACCGAGATGATCCACCAGTAGCTCTGCTGGCCCTTCTTCTTGGCGATGCACGACCCGTAGTCGGGGGTGCCGTCGCCGTTGAGGTCCTTGCCGTTGAACTCCTTGGCGGTGGCCAGGTAGTCGTCCCACGTCTTGGGCGCCGTCTTCACCTGGTCGGACTTGTAATAGACCATGTGGAAGTCGCCGTCGAGCGGGATCGTGTAGACCTTGCCGCCGTAGGTCGCGTTGAAGTCGCGGAAGAACGGCCCGATGTCGTTCCAGTTCAGCGTGGCGTCGGACGTGACCTTGCTGGTCAGGTCCTCGAGGTAGCCGGGGCCGACGAAGTCGCCCATCCACTGCGGGTCGAAGACGAACGCGTCGTAGCTGTTCGTCCCCGCTGACATGTCGAGGAGCGCCTTGTCGTAGATCTCCTGGAACGCAACCGCGACGACGTTGATCTTGGCGCCCGTGAGCGCTTCGAAGTCCGGAGCCCGCCGCTGGAGCGGCTCCGCGATCTGGGGCCCGTTGAACGTCAGCAGGTTGACGGTCACGCCCGCGAACTGCTGCCCGCCCGCGGCCGCCGATCCGCTTGCCGCCGGAGCGGACGCCGCAGGGGCGGACGCGGCCGGGGACGAAGCGCTCGGTGACGGGCTCGCTGCGGTGTTACATGCCGAGACAACTAGGATCGCGCTGATCGCCGTCGCGACCAGTCGGAAGCGCGACACCACCGTGGGGATCCTCCTCATATGCGTCCCGCCCACCGTCCAGCATATTGAACAGATGGCGGTAGGTTGGACAGTATGCGCAGGGCGCGTATCCTGAGTCAAGATACGGCACGCGGTTCAGCATGCTGGCCTCAGGGACGGGCGCACGAACGTCTTGACGGGAGATCGATGAGCGGCGAAGGGCGATGACTGACGGTCTTGGCGAGCGCGACGGCCCGTCCCTCGACGGCGAATCACTGGCTCCGGCGGTGACCCGCGCCGCATTGATTCTCGACCTCCTCGCGGAGAATGGCAGCACGCCGGCCGGACCCAGCGAACTCGCCCGCAAGCTCGGCCTGCCGAAGTCGTCGATCGCGAACATCTGCGGCGCCCTCGCGGACACCGGGCTCGTCCGGCGGGTCGGAACCGGGTTCACCCTAGGCCGGAAGCTCGCCGAGCTCGGCGGGGCGTATCTCACGTCGGTCGATCTCGTCCAGGAGTTCTATGAGGCGTGCGCCGAGCTGCCGACGGGTTCCGAGGAAACGGTCCAGCTGGCCGTCCTCGACGAGACCGAGATGACGTACCTCGCCAGGCACGACGGCAAGCAACCGGTCCGCCTGACCTCCCAGATCGGACGAAGGCTGCCCGCGAGCGTCACCGCGACCGGCAAGGCCGCGCTTGCGTCGATCGACGAGGCGGAGGTCAGGCGCCGCTTCGCGGGCCGCGCGCTGCCGACGCTGACGTCCCGTTCGCTGGCATCCGTCGATGCGTTGATCGACCACCTGGCTGTCGTTCGCGAGCGAGGCTACGCGATGGACGACGAGGAGACCGTCGAGGGCGTCGTGTGCTTCGGCGTCCCGATCCCCGGCCGGCAGCCCGGCGAGGGGCCGTATGCGGCGAGCATCACGCTGCTGAAGGCCAGGGCGACGGCTGAGCGAATTCCCGCGCTCATCGAGGACCTCCACGTCCTGGCTCGTCGGATGTCGGATCCGCTCCACATCGAGCCGTCGGTCGCGATCCCTGCAGTGGCAGTCGTGGCGGCAAGCGCTCAGAGCCGGTAGACCCGCTCGGCGTTCCCGCCGAGGGCCTTCGCCCGGTCCTCGTCCGTCAGGCCCGCGAGCGCGTGTCGCGCGGCGTCGAGGACTTGACCGTAGCTCGCCGCGAGGAGGCAGACCGGCCAGTCAGAGCCGAAGATGAGGCGGTCGGGCCCGAAGACGTCGACGACGCGGTCGACGTACGGCTGCAGGTCGGCCGGCGTCCACGCCCCCCAGTCGGCTTCCGTGACCATGCCCGAGACCTTGCACGCGACGTGGCCGAGCTCGCGAAAGGGCTCGAGCAGCGACGACCACGGCTCCAGCTCGCCGGTCGCGATCGGCGGCTTGGCGACGTGGTCGATGACGAAGCGGACTTCCCCGAGTCGGCGGGCCAGCGTCAGGGCGGCCGGCAGCTCGCGCGGCCGGACGAGGAGGTCGTACACGAGGTCGGCCCGGCCGACGGCCGCGATCCCGCGGGTGACGTCGTCTCGCGCCAGCCAGCCCGGATCCGGCTCGTCGTGGGCCTGGTGGCGGATTCCGACCAGGCGCCCGCCACCGGGTGCCCGCCGGAGGGCCGCGATCCTGTCGCCGACGCCGGGATCGGTCAGATCGACCCACCCGACGACGCCACGGATGAATGGCGTCGCCGCTGCGATCGCGAGGAACTCCGCGGTCTCCTGGAGGCTCGATCGCGTCTGGACGAGGACGGTCGCGCCGACGCCCGCCGCCCGGAGCTCGGGCTCGAGGTCGTCCGGGCCGAAGGCCCGCCGGATCACCGCGAGGTCGTCGGTCAGCCAGGGGTAGTCGTCGCGAGAGGGGTCCCAGAAGTGGTGGTGGGCGTCGACGATCATCCTGCGGTCCTCACGACGGCGTGGGCGCGTCCGGCCGTAACAGCCCCTCGGAGCGCAGGTCGTCCCACAGTCCCGCCGGAATCGCGCGGCGGGCGAACGCCGGGTACTCGTCGAGATGGGCCCGGCTCCGGACACCGGTCACGAGCGAGGCGACCCCGGGGTGGGCGAGCGGGAACTGGACCGCTGCGGCTCGCAGCGAGACGTGATGCCGATCGCAGATCGCGGCGATCCGCCGGGCCCGGTCGACGACCTCGGGCGGCGCCGGAAGGTAGTTGAACCGACTCGCAGCGCGGGTCGGATCCACGAGCACGCCGCTGTTCATCACACCCGCGACGAGCACGCCGACGCCGCGCCGCTCGCAGGCGGGGAGGAGCTCGTCGAGCGCTCCCTGGTCCAGGATCGTGTAGCGACCGGCGACCATGACGACGTCGATGTCCGCTTCCCTGACGAAGCGGGCGAGCATCTCCGACTGGTTCATGCCGGCGCCGACGGCCCGCACGACACCCTCCTCGCGGAGCCGGATCAGGGCCGGGACGGCGCCTTCGATCGCCGCCTGCCAGTGATCGTCCGGGTCGTGGATCAGGGCGATGTCGATCCGGTCGAGGCCGAGGCGCTCCAGGCTCTCCTCGATCGACCGGCGCACGCCGTCGGCCGAGTAGTCGAAGACGAGGCGCTCGCCGCCGGCGCGGACATAGAACGCGTCGTCACGATCGCCGAACCGCTGCCTGTCGAGCTCGTCGTCGGGCCCGATCGCTCCCGGCGCGCGGACGAGCCGGCCGACCTTCGTCGAGAGGACGTAGCCGTCGCGTGGCTCATCTCCCAGCTCCGCGCCGATGCGCCGCTCCGACGCGCCGTAGCCGTAGAGCGGAGCCGTGTCGAAGTAGCGAATCCCCATGTCCCAGGCGTACCGGACGACGTCGCGGGCAGCCTCCTCCGAGACCGCCGTGTACAGCCCGCCGATCGACGCCCCGCCGAACCCCAGGCGTGTGACGCTGAGGCCGGTCCGGCCAAGCGGGACGCGAGCAACAGGGTCGAAGGCCATCCGGCCGCTGCCTCCAAGGTTGACGCGGACGATGACCGTATCGTATCGTCCAGTCCTCCGTCCAATGGTCAGCATACTGAACGCCGGGAGCTGACGTGCGCCTGATCTCTGCCCAAACCGACGCCGGCGAGACCCTCGGGGTCGTCTTCGGCGAGGGGTGGCGGCCAGCGGCGGATCTCTCCGCCGGCGGCCCGACGACGATCGGCGAGCTGTTGGCGGGCGGTCCATCGGCGCTTACTGACCTCGCAGCGGCCGCGGCGTCGGCGACGACAAACTCCTCCTCGTCGCCAGCGCCGCCGGTCGCCGCATCGATTCCGCTCACCTCGACAGAGCTGCTCGCCCCAGTGCCGCGGCCCGGGAAGATCGTGGCGATCGGCCGCAACTACCGCGAGCACGCTGACGAGGAGGGCGTGGAGGCTCCGCCGGCGCCACTCGTCTTCGCGAAGTTCCCCAGCAGCGTTGTCGGCCACGGTGCGGAGATCCGGTGGGACCCCGAGCTCACGGCCCAGGTCGACTACGAGGCGGAGCTGGCGGTCGTGATCGGGCGGCGCGCGCGGAACGTCAGCGAGGCCGACGCGCTCGAGCACGTGCTCGGCTACAGCTGCCTGAACGACGTGTCTGCGAGGGACGTCCAGTTCGGCGACGGCCAGTGGGTCCGCGGCAAGTCGCTGGACACGGTCTGCCCGATCGGTCCTGTCCTTGTGACCGCGGATGAGATCGGCGATCGGCAGGACCTCGCGATCAGCTGCCGCGTCAACGGCGAGCTCCTGCAGGACTCGCGGACGTCGCGGATGTACTTCGGCGTCGCCGCGATCATCAGCTACGTCTCACGGTCGTTCACGCTGGAGCCCGGCGACATCATCGCGACCGGCACGCCGGGCGGCGTCGGCGTGTTCCGGGATCCGCCTCGGTTCCTTTCTGAGGGCGACGTCGTGACCGTCGAGATCGAAGGGATCGGCAGCCTCGAGAACACGTGCCGGTATCACCGCGCCGCGGACGGAGTCGCCGGCCGGGCGGCGGCTGGTGCGGGTTCGGCCGGATGAGCGACGAGCGATTCCTCGTCACCGGGGCGCTCGGGTGCGTCGGCGCGTGGACGGTCCGCGAGCTTCTCCGCGAGGGGACGTCGGTCGTCGGGTTCGACCTCGGGACGAACAGCCGCCGCGTCGACCAGATCCTGGCGCCCGACGAACGCGAGCGCCTGACGCTCGCGACCGGTGACATCACCGACCTCGCCGGCATCGAGCGGGTGCTCGATGAGCACGGCATCACGAACGTCATCCACCTCGCGGCGCTCCAGGTCCCGTTCTGTCGGGCCGATCCGCCGCTCGGTGCCGCGGTCAACGTCGTCGGCACGGTCAACGTCTTCGAGGCGGTTCGGCGCCGCGGGCTCACGAGTGTCCCGGTCGTGTACGCGAGCTCGATGGCCGCGTACTCGCTGGCCGACATAGACCCGGTCACGGGCCGGCTCGAGGAAGACGCCCAGTCGCACCCGGCCAACCACTACGGCGTGTACAAGGTCGCGAATGAAGGCAATGCCCGGATCTACTGGGCTGACGCCGGTGTCGCGAGCATCGGCGTCCGCCCGATGACGGTCTATGGCGTCGGCCGCGACCAGGGGATGACGAGCGGTCCGACCGTCGCGATCGCGGCCGCGGTGCTGGGCCAGCCGTACGAGATCGCGTTCGGTGGGGCGACCGTGTTCCAGTACGCCGAGGACGTCGCGAAGACCCTGCTGCTCGCCTCCAGGGCTGACCCCGTCGGCGCGCGCGTGTTCAATCTCGGCGGAGACTCCGTGGCCATCCCGGACTGGATCGCCGCAGTCGACGAGGTCGTGCCGGGCGCGGCGGCGCACCTCTCGTTCGCTCCGACGGAGCTTCCGTTCCCGTCCGAGATCGCGCATGAGTCACTGGCCTCGCTGGGCCGCGTGCCGGTGACGCCGTATCGCGATGGGATCCGCGCGTCCGCCGAGATCTACCGGCGGCTGGCCGCCGAGGGCCGGCTGGTCGCCACGGAACAGGGACTGCCGGCGGTCGTCCCCGCGGGCTGAGGTTCGCCCGGCGCCAGGCGCCAAGAATTCGTCGGCCTCGTCGCGATGCCGTTCGTGGCATCAAGGTGGTCGGCGCGTGTGCGCGGGCGGCACTTTCGGCCTGCGGCGCGCAGAACTCGTTCCGTTGACGTCGATGCCGTTCGTAGCACCAAGCGGTGACAGGCGTTGCGCGGGTTGCGGCGGGCGCCCGCGGCGCGGCGGGCGCCCGCGGCGCGCCGGCCACCCGATCGGCGATATTCCACGAACGGCATCGCCGCGGAGGGATGCGAATCCGCCGCGCTACGCCCCCGCCGGAAGCTCGAGGACGAACCGGCTCCCGCCGTAGCCGTTCGGTTCGAGCCAGACCCGGCCGCCCATCGCGTCCATCAGTCGGCGCGCCGCGAACAGCCCGATGCCGGATCCTCGGGACCGTCCCCGACCCTCGATGCGAACGAACGGCTCGAAGACACTCTCCCAATCCTCGGTGGGGACGCCGGGCCCGTCGTCGGTGACGTACACCCGGACTGCGTCGCCGACGCGCCACGCTCCGATGCTCACTCCGGTGTCGCCCGGCGCGTACTTCGCCTCGTTGTCGAGCAACTGCTCGAGGACCTGCTGGAACCGCGTCGCGTCGCCGACGGCGATCAGCGGCGCCGCCGGCCGCTCCCAGCGGATCGGGTGGGAGCGAAGGAGCAGTCGGAGCGTTTCGACGGTCTCGTCGACGGCCGCGACGGCGTCGAACGGCGTCCGGGCGAGGTTCGACAGGCCTTCGCCCCGCGCCGACGCCAGGATCGAGTCGACAAGGTGGTCGAGCCGCGACACCTGCTCGAGCGCCGACGACTGCCACTCCCCGGCGGCCGGAGTCGTCGCAGCCGCGTCGCCGAGCAGTTCGACGTACGCCCGTACCACGGCCAGCGGCGTGCGGAGCTCGTGGGTCACGACCGACAACAGCTCGGCGCGGGCTGCGTCCAGGGCGGTCAGCTCCGCCAGCCGGCCCTCGACCTCGGCCTGCAAGCGGCCCTTCTCGACGATCCCGGCGAGCAGTGCGCCGATCGTCCGGAGCAGCTCGACGTCGTCGCTCTGGAACTGGCGGCGCTCCCGCGTCTGGACGTTGAGCACGCCGATCACCCGGTCGTGCCAGACCAGCGGCACTGACAGCATGGCGTGGAGCCCCTCGACGTCGAATCCTCGGACCCAGGCGAACCTCCGATCGACGGTCACGTCGTCTACGGCGATCGGCCGGCGCGTCTCGGCGACGCGGCCGGTGATCCCCTGCCCGACGTCGAGGCTGACCCGGCCCACCTGTGTCCGATCGAGGCCGTTCGTCGCCGCGAGCGTCAGCCTCGGCTGGTCGCGGTCCGCGAGGTAGAACGAGCAGACCTCGACGCCGAGCGCCGTCGTCGTGCCGTCGACGATCGCCCGCATGAGCTCGTCCCAGTCCCGCGCCTGCGTCGCGAGCTGGGCGATGTCGTGAAGGAACGCGAGCTCGCGGAGGCGCCGAGGCGCAGCGTCTTCCGGCGCGGCACGCGGCGCCTCGGCCGGCTCGGCCGCTTCCGTCGCCTCCGGCGTCGGCGGCGCGGCTTCGACGGCGTCAGACATCGGGCCGGCACGACGAGTCGGCGATCGCGACGAGTCGCTCGGCGGCGACGCCGGCCGGCAGGCCGCCGCTCATTAGCTGCTCGTCGAACGCCTGAAAGCTCGTGATGACCGTCAGGATAGGCCGACGCCCGGTCAGCCGGCGGCGACCGGCTCCGGATCGGTGACGGTCGTCGGGAGCCCGTCGAGCAGCGGATCGGTCCACGACCAAGCCGCGCCGTGGTGCGCCCCGACCGCCCCGTGCCGGGCCGCCTCCACGCGGAGCGGCAGGCCGAAGATGCCGATGAACCCGACGGCGGCGGCGTGATCGAATGCGTCGCCCTCGTCGTATGTCGCGAGGTGCTTGTCGTACAGGGAAAGCGGCGAGCGCCGGCCGGCCACGACGGCCGAGCCGTGGTCGACGCGGATCCGGACCTCGCCGCTGACGACCCGCTGCGACGACGCCACGTAGCCCCGCAGGTCCCGGTGCAGCGCCGAGAACCACAGCCCGTCGTACGTCAGCTGGGCGAGCTCGTTCGCGACAAGGTCGTTGAAGCGCAGCGTGTCCTTCGTGAGGGTCAGCCCCTCGAGCGCCCGGTGGGCGACGTGCAGGATGGTCGCCGCCGGCGCCTCGTAGATCTCGCGGCTCTTGATGCCGACCAGGCGGTCCTCGACGTGGTCGATCCGGCCGACGCCGTGGCTGCCACCCACATCGTGCAGGCGATCCACCAGCTCGACCGGCGGGAGGCGCTCGCCGTCGATGGCGACGGGAAGGCCGCCTTCGAACTCCAGCGTGATCTCGACCGGGGCAGGCGCGGCGGACGCGGGGACCGTCCAGGAGTAGGCGTCCTCCGGCGGCGTGACCCACGGGTCCTCGAGGATGCCGGTCTCGCACGATCGGCCCCAGAGATTGACGTCGATCGAGTAAGGCGAGGCCTTCGTGATCGGGATCTCGATGTTCCGCTCGATCGCGTAGTCGATCTCCTGGTCGCGGGTCAGGCCCATCCCCACGCGCATCGGGGCGACGACCTCGAGCCCCGGGTCGAGGGCATGGACGGCGACGTCGAAGCGGACCTGGTCGTTGCCCTTGCCGGTGCAGCCGTGGGCCACGGCGTCGGCGCCCTCGCGATGGGCGACCTCGACGAGCAGCTGAGCGATCAGCGGTCGGGCGAGCGCGGTCGCGAGCGGGTACGCGCCCTGGTAGAGCGCGTTCGCCTGGAGGTGCGGCCAGACGAAGTCCGTGACGAACCGTTCACGGGCGTCGACGACGTACGCCCGCGAGGCGCCGGCCGACACCGCCCGCCTCTCGACGCCGTCGCGAAGGGACCCGCCGCCGACGTCGACGGTAAGCGTCACGACCTCGGTGTCGAACTGCTCCTTGAGCCACGCGACGGCGACCGACGTGTCCAGCCCGCCCGAGTACGCGAGCACCACCTTCTTCATGTCGTGACCGTTACCTCGCAAGTTCCGTGGCGGCCGGGCGCGCCGCCTCCGACCTGAGCTCCTCGAACCGCTCGAGCCAGCGCTGAAGCCGGGGCTCGTCGGCGAACAGGACGAGCAGCGTGTTGTCGCCGGCGAGCGTGCCCTCCTGCTCATGGAGGTTCGAGTCATCGATTGCCTGGGCGATGACGCTCGCGGTGCCGGGCGAACCGGTGATCAGGAGGATCAGGCCACTCCGCCCGACCGTGATCGGGATGTCCTCGAGGATCCGGCGGAGCCGCTCGTCGGAGACCTGCCGCGGAGGAGGGCCGACGTCCTCAGGCGAGACGTAGACGTGGCGGTCGCCGCGGGCAACCTTGACGAGGCCGAGCTCGGCGATGTCGCGGCTCACCGTGGCCTGCGTGACTGCGAACCCACGGTCGGTCAGCCGATCGCACAGCTCCTGCTGGCTGCCGACGCCTTCGCGGACGATTATCTCGAGGATCGCCTTCTGGCGTTCTCGCTTCGTCGGTCCCGAGTTCATGCCGCTCCCACCGCCTTCCGAGTCGCCGTCAGCCGCGTCCCGAATGTCGGATCGCTGAGCGCCCTGTCCAGCGCGTTGTCAGCCGAGGCGTCGGCGATCACCGCCTCGGCGCCGTCCCAGGCGAGCGCCGCGAGCGCGGCCCGGATCTTGGGCACCATCCCGCCGGCGATCACCCCGGAGTCGATCAGCATCTCGGCCTCGGCCGCGGTCAGCGTGTCGAGCCGCCGGCCGTCGGCATCGCGAACGCCGTCGATGTCCGTGAGCAGCACCAGCTGGCGGGCGCCGATGCCGGCCGCGATCCCGGCCGCGACGTCGTCGGCGTTGACGTTGCACACGACGCCGTCCTCATCCCGGGCGAGCGGCGCGACGACCGGCACCTGGCCGCCGACGAGGATCGCGTCGAGGAGGTCTCGACGAAGGCCGACGACGTGGGCGACGAGCCCGACGCCCGCCACGCGCTCGGTGATGAGCAGGCCGCCATCGACGCCCGACAGGCCGACCGCGTCGACGCCGAGATCGCGGAGGCCCGCGACGAGCTCGCTGTTGACGACGCCGCGGAGCACTGCCGCCGCGACCTCGAGCGAGGCCGGATCGGTGACCCGCAGGCCGTTCTCGAACCGCGACGGGACGCCCATCCGCTCGAGCCACTCCGTGATTCGGCGGCCACCGCCGTGGACGAGGACCACAGGACGGCGGCGCGCGATCGCGGCGACCTCGTCCAGGACCTGGGCCTGGTCGCTGATCGTCGTCCCGCCGAGCTTGATGACGAGGACTTCGCTCATTGCCGGACGCCGGCTGGGCTCATGTTGTGTACTCGCTGTTCTCGATGACGTATTCCTCGGTCAGGTCGCAGCCGAACGCCTCGCCGCTGCCCTCGCCGAGCCCCAGGTCGAGCCGGATCAGCAGCTCCGGCCCGTCCATCGCGGAGCGAGCGGCGGCCCGGTCGAACGAGACCGGGCCGCCCTCTCCCCCGGCGAAAACGAGGCGACCGGCGATCGCGATCCGGAGGCGGTCCGGGTCCACCGCCGCGGGGCCGCCGCCGCGCGGGCTGGCATCCGCTGAAGAGAGGCCGGCGGCCTCGAGGACAGGCGTGTCGGCGAGCCGGGCGTTGCCGGCCGCACCCGCGATCCGGCCCCAGTTCGGATCGCGCCCATGGACGGCGGCCTTGACGAGGGACGAGCTGACGACGGCGCGGGCAACGGCCCGGGCGTCCGCGTCGTCGGTGGCGCCCGAGACCTGGCAGGTGATCAGGGTCGTGGCGCCCTCGCCGTCCGCCGCCTGCTGACGAGCGAGCTCCCGGGCGACCGCCTCGATCGCCTTCCCGAGCTCGCGCGCCGCCGCCGAACGCGCCTTGACCGGCGCGGCGCCGGCCCCGCCCGAGGCCAGGACGAACACCGTGTCGTTCGTGCTCGTGTCGCCGTCGACGCTCAGCTGGTCCCACGTCCGCGCGGCCGCGGGCCGGAGCAGGCCGTGAAGGACCGCGGGCTCGACGGCGGCGTCGGTCAGGACCACGGACAGCATCGTCGCCATCCGCGGATGGATCATCCCGACGCCCTTGGCGATGCCCGTGACGCGGACGCGGCGGACGGCATGCCCGTCGGCGTCGGGCAGCGTGATCGTGGCCGTCGCGACCTTCGAGCGGGTGTCTGTCGTGCGGAGGGCCTCGGCCGCTTCCTCGAGGCCGGCGTCCGTCGGGGCAATCGCCGGGACGAGGTGGTCGATCCCGGCGGCGACCTTGTCGAGCGGCAGCCGTGTGCCGATCACGCCGGTGGAGAGCAGCAGCGTCCGCTCTTCCGGAATCCCGAGAGCGCTCGCGAGGAACCCGGCGACCTGGGCCTGGTCGGCGTCGCCAGCGGGTCCCGTGGCCGCGTTCGCGCAGCCGCTCGTGGAGATCACCGCCTCGGCGATGCCGTACGAGCTCGAACGGCCGCCCGACGTCGTGCGGAAGTGAGCCTGGGAGAGGCGGACCGGCGCCGCGGCGAACGCGTTCGGGGTGAAGACGGCCGCGGCGCTCGCGGCGATCGGCGCGCCGTCAGGGGCGTTCTCGGTCGCGATGATCACGAGATCCGGACGGCCCGACGCCTTGATCCCCGCCGCGAGGCCACCGGCTCGGAACCCTGCCGGCATCGTCGCGCGTCGCTCGACGCTCGGGAGTCCGGTCGGCAGCTCGACCAGGCCCTCCACCTCGTCGGCGGTCGGCAGCGTCGCCGTCCGGCCTCCGGTCGCCATCGTCATCACGGTGCGAGCGGGAGCTGCTCGAGCCCGGCGGTCTCGGGGAGGCCGTGGACGAGGTTCAACGCCTGGACTGCCTGCCCCGCCGCGCCCTTGACGAGGTTGTCGAGGACGGCGATCGCGAGGACGCGGCCCGTCCGCGGGTCCGCCGAGACGTGGACCCGGACGTGGTTGCTGCCGGTGACGTGCTTCGTGGCGGGCGGCGCTGCGACGACCGTCACGAACGGCTCGTCGGCGTAAGCGGAGGCGTACAGGTCGTCGAGCTCGGCCTGGCCGACAGAACGGGTCGGCCGGACATGGCACGCCGACAGGATCCCCCGCGTCATCGGGATCAGGTGGGGCAGGAAGTCGACACCCGCGGCACCGGGGTTCGTGACGCCGGTCGAGCCACCCAGCCAGGCCAGCTCCTGCTCGATCTCGGCGACGTGGCGATGGCCACCGACGCCATAGGCCTTCACGCTCTCGTTGACCTCGCCGAACATCATCTCGGGCTTGGGATCACGACCGGCACCCGACACGCCGCTCTTGGCGTCGACGACGAGGTCGCCGATGAGCCCGGCCCGGGCGAGCGGCGCGAGGGCGAGGAGCGTCGTCGTCGGGTAGCAGCCGGGCGAGCCGACGATCGCCCGCGGCGCGGTCCGGAGCGCCTCGAGCTCCGGGCGATGCAGCTCCGGCAGGCCGTAGACGGCGTCGTCGAGCAGCTCCGGCGTGGGGTGGTCGAAGCCGTACCAGCGCGGGTAGTCGGCCGGGTCCCGCAGACGGAAGTCCGGCCCGAGGTCGATGATCGCGGTCCCGCGCGCGGCAATGTCAGGGACGAGGCGCGCGGCCGTTCCGTGGGGGAGTGCGAGGAAGACAGCATCGACGTCGTCGGGCGTGGCGGCGTCGATCGTCAGCCCCGTCGTCGCCAGGTGGGCGTGCGTCCCGCCGATCGGTTCCTCAGCGCGGCCGCGGGCCGTGAGTCCGACGATCTCGACGTCTGGGTGACGCGCCAGCAGCCGGACCAGCTCCGCCCCGACGTAGCCCGTCGCGCCCACGATTCCGACCCGGACCCGCTGCCCGGAACCACGTCGGCGGTCCATCGCGATCGCGGGACCGGTTTCGATGCCGGCGCTCACGGGCGCCCAAGGCCCTTCACGGAGCGCCGCACGGTGCGTTCGCCGAGATCGGATCGACCGCCGTCATGGACGCATGACTATACACACCATTGCATACCCATGCACAGGGCCGTAATCTCGACTAGTTGAATACCGTACGATGCGGACACCCCGGAGATCGAAGCGCGCAGAGGGAACACGAAGCCATGCCCAACGCCGTCCCAGCCGACGCCGCCGCGAAACTGCCACCGGCGCGGATGATCGACCCGCGCGGCCATCGGTTCGGGGCCGCGACGTCGTCGCTGATCCTGATCGCGTCGTTCGTCGCCGGGTGGGTCCCGGGCGTCGCGATCGTCCTGGTCTCGATCGGCGTGAGCGCCGCGTTCGGGCTCAAGTACTCGATCTACGGCGCGATCTGGCGGCGCCTCGCGAAGGCGGCGCACCTCGGCAAGGCCGAGCCGGAGCACGAGTACCCGCCGCGGTTCGCCCAGACGCTCGGCAGCATCGCCCTCATCGCGTCCCTGCTCGCGTTCGCGGTCGGCTGGTGGGCAGTGGGCTGGATCCTGGCCCTGGCGGTCGCCGGGTTGCAGGGCCTGCTCGGGATCACTGGCTACTGCCTCGGTTGCCGGCTCTACTTCCTGCGCTGGTGGATCCCCGATCTGATCACGTCGATCTGGACACGCGGCGCGCGGCGGCAGGTGATCCAGGCGCAGCCGATCCGGTACGGATAGTCGGCTGCCCGCCCCCCCCGCGGCGCGGGGTATCGTGCCGGGAATGGCGAACACCTCGATCGGCCTGCCAGCCGACGTCCACGACTACCTCGTCGCGCACGGCGTCCGGGAGCCTGAGCTGCTTGCTCGTCTCCGCGAGGAGACCGCGTTGCTGCCGGAGCACAACATGCAGATCGCGCCCGAGCAGGGCGCGCTGCTCGGGCTCCTCGTCGAGCTGACCGGCGCGAAGCGGTGCCTGGAGATCGGCACGTTCACGGGCTACTCCTCGTTGGTCGTGGCACTCTCGATGCCGCCGGACGGGACGATCCTGTGCTGCGATGTGTCCGAGGAGTGGACGTCGGTCGCCCGGCGCTACTGGGCCGAGGCCGGCGTCGGGGAGCGCGTCGACCTCCGCCTCGCCCCGGCCCTCGAGACGCTCGACGAGCTGCTCGCCACGGGCGCCGCGAGCACATTCGACTTCGCGTTCATCGACGCTCGCAAGCGCGAGTATCCCGACTACCACGAGCGGGTGATCGAGCTGCTCCGGCCGGGCGGCCTCGCGGCGTACGACAACGTGCTCTGGGGCGGCAAGATTTCCGACGACTCGGTCGACGACGAGGACACGCTGGGGTTGCGCCGGCTCAACGACCGGCTCGCGGCGGACGAGCGGGTGACGATCGCGATGCTGCCGATCGCCGACGGGGTCACGCTCGCGAGGAAGCGGTAGCCCTCCGGGGGAATTCATCTATCCCCCTTGCGATGCCGTTCTTGGCATCACCCGCCGGGGTGGGAGCGGTGCTCAGGGCGGAGCGTCGACCGCCGCAACCGCCAACGCTCCGAGCTTTGATGCCACGAACGGCATCGCCAACACGGGGGATCGATTTCCGGCGGCGCGGCGCTACGGGATGACGTCGGGCCGACGGTACGGCCCCGTGACGACGACCTCGCCCTCGGCCTCCTTCTCCTCGAGGCCGGTGCAGTGCATCCGGTAGCGGTGATGGATCTCGGTTGCGCCAGCCGACAGCATGGCGTTGACCGGGCAGTACTTCGTCGCCGACAGCTCGATGGCCCGTCGCACCGCCTGCTCCAGCACGACCGGGCCCTCGACGACGTGGACGATCTCGATCTCGGTCAGGACCTGCGGGTACTCCGTCCGCTGGAACGCCCGGCCCTCGATCTCGTAGCGCTCGATCTGCTGGCGCTTCTTTACGAGGATCGAGATGACGTCCATCCCGGTGCACGCCGCGAGCGACGCCACCACCGATTCGACCGGGGAGTACTCGTTCTTCGCGAGCAGGTCGCCAAAAACGTACTGCCGGCCGGTGCCCGTCTTCCCGGCGAACGTCTCGCCGCCCGTGTGGACGAGTGTGACGGTGCGGAGCTTCACCGCCTCATCGTAGCGATCGCTACGCGCTGGCAGGGACCGCCTCGGGCGACGGCTGTTCCTCGTGGGCGAGGAACTGCTCCCGGTACAGCCGGGCGTAGAGCCCGCCGCGCGCCACGAGCTCGCGGTGGGTCCCTCGCTCGACGATGCGGCCGCGCTCGTAGACGAGGATCTGGTCGGCTCGCAGGATCGTCGAGAGGCGGTGGGCGATCGCGAGCGTCGTGCGGCCCTCCATCAGCCCCTCCAGCGCAGCCTGGATCAGCCGCTCCGACACGGTGTCGAGGGCAGAGGTCGCCTCGTCGAGGATGAGGATCCGCGGATCCTTCAGGAGGACCCGCGCGATCGCGATCCGCTGCTTCTCGCCGCCTGACAGCTTGTAGCCCCGCTCACCGACGATCGTGTCGTAGCCCTCCGGGAGCTCCAGCACCCGTTCATGGATCGCCGCTGCGCGCGTCGCCGCGTGGAGCTCGTCCTCCGTCGCGTCGGGCTTGGCGTAGAGGAGATTCGCCCGGATCGTGTCGTGGAACAGGTACGTCTCCTGGGTCACGAACCCGATGAGCGCGCCGAGCGACGCGAGCTTGATCTGCCGGACGTCGATGCCGTCGATCGAGACGGAGCCAGCCTCGACGTCGTACAGCCGCGGGATGAGGTACGTCGTCGTCGTCTTGCCCGCGCCCGACGGCCCCACGAGGGCCACGAGCTCGCCCGGCCGCGCCTCGAACGACACGTCGTCGAGGTTGAACGCGGCCGGCGGCGGCATCGGCAGCGCGGCGCCGATCGACTCGGCGTACG
>JBJMMH010000222.1:0-17327 GCA_045804885.1 Chloroflexota bacterium
CCCCTCGACGAGGCCCCCGCCAGGAGCCTGGCGGTCGGCTCGACCCCGCTGCTCCGCGCGGACCGGCTCGGGACCGTGCTCGGCTTGACGGCCGGCGCGCTGCGGCTCAAGGACGACACCCGCAACCCGACGCTCTCGTTCAAGGACCGCGTCGTGGCGGTGGCGGTCGCCCGCGCCCAGGAGTTCGGCTTCGACACGATCGCGTGTGCCTCGACCGGCAATCTCGCCGGCGCTACAGCGGCCGCCGCGGCCGCGGCCGGGCTCCGTGCCTTCGTCTTTGTTCCCTCGGATCTCGAGCCTGCCAAGGTCGACCACGCGCTCAGCTACGGCGCGACCGTCGTCCGGGTCGACGGCACGTACGACGACATCAACCGTCTCGGCCTGGAGATCGCCGACGAAGAGGGCTGGGCCTTCGTCAATGTCAACCTTCGGCCGTTCTACGCCGAGGGCAGCAAGACGCTCGCGTTCGAGATCGCCGAGCAGCTCGGCTGGCGGCTGCCCGACGTCGTCGTCGGCCCGATCGCCTCAGGCTCGCTCTTCACCAAGGTCGCCAAGGGGTTCGAGGAGCTCGCAACGATCGGGCTCGTCGAGCGCAAGCCGGTGCGATTCGTCGGCGGCCAGCCGGCGGGTTGCTCGCCGGTCGCCACGGCGTTCGCCGGGGGCGGCGAGATCGTCCCGGTCCGACGGCCCGACACGATCGTTCGCTCGCTCGCGATCGGCTCGCCCGCCGACGGCGGCTACGCGATCGACCTCGCCCGACGGACGGGCGGCTCGATCGAGGCCGTCACGGACGAGACGACCGCGGCGACGATCCGCCGGGTGGCCGCGACCGAGGGCATCTTCGTCGAGACCGCGGGCGGCGTCACGGTCGCCGCGGCGGAGCAGGCCCGACGGGACGGAATCATCCGGGAGGGCGAGGAGGTCGTCGCCCTGCTCACCGGCAACGGGGTCAAGACGCCCGACGCGCGCCGCTTCGGAATCGACGAGCTCGAGAACGAGCCGGCCGATCCGATCGCGGCGACGTACTCCGCGTTCGCGGCCCGCTACGGGACCGCCTGAGCGTCAGGTCCGGGCGAGCGTCTCGCCGCGGCTGGGCGCGAGGGCCCGCCAGGCGTCCAGCGCCCAGCGCCAGTCGGCCGAGTCATCGAACGTGATCTTGATCGCCGCGCCGCGGCCGCGCACCGCCGAGTAGCCCTCGAGCACGCCGACCTCGAGCCCGGAGCTGGCGTCGGTCGAGAGTCTGGCGCGGCCGAGGATCTCGCCGTCGTCGTGCGTGAGCGCCTCGCCGCCCAGGTGCCGGGAGACCTCCTCGAGGAATACCTGCGGGCTCATCGGCCCCGAAGGCGTGCCGGTCTCGGTCGCGGCGATCGTGATCGTGCGGCCGGCGTCGCCGCCCGTCCACTCGTCCGCCGTGCGCTGTTCATAGAACGACCCCGGGACTTCGAGCTCCCAGCCCTCGTGTAGAACCCGGACGAGACCGCGTCGGTAGCCGATCGGCGGCGCCGACGCTGCCCGCGCAGCGCGGCCCTCGACCTGGCGGCTCATCGCGTCATCGACGCCGCGGTAGCGGACGAGCTCGTGCCACTCGCGCCACGGGTAGGGGAGCGACGGGTCAAGCGGGAAGGCCCGGGCCAGCACCCGGAGCACCTCGTCCTGAACCCGCCGTTCGTCGTCGGCCGCCGGCGGTCGCCACCGGACATCGGTCCACATCAGGCAGAGCGCCCGGTTCAGGAGGTAGCGGGCGTCGGTCGCGTCCGCCCACCATGGCGTCACGTCGATCGCGAGCCGGGAGTCGCCGATCGCCTCCTCGAGCCAGGCGTCGTCGCGGGGCCCGAGGCTCGTCGCGATCGCGGCGTCGACGGCATAGCGCACGCCGAACGGCGTGCCGAGGTGAACCGTCTCCGCGCCCCGACGGCGAGCCTCGCGGGCGGCGATCAGGCCGCTCCCGAGCCACGTCAGATAGCCGTGCTCCGCGGCCGCGCGGTCGGCAGCCCGGGCAGGGTCGGTCATCGGCACCGGACCGACGGTGTCCTCGTCGATCGCCCAGGCGATGCCCTGCTCGGTCCCGAGCCGCTGGGCGAGTCGTCCCACGAACGTCTGGTAGCCCGGTCCCACCGGAGCGAACTCGGAGGCGATCGAGATCGCGCCGTCTTCGGCCGCGGCGATCACGACGTCGGACGCCGCCGGATGAAACCCGATCGCGAGCTCGCGGGCGCCCCCTTCCGCCGTGCGCGTCTCCGTCGTCCGGACCGCCTCCGGGTACTCCGCCCGGATCCACGTCTCGACTTCGGCCAGGAATCGGTCGGGCGGGAGCTGGCGCGGTGGCAGCCGGCGCTTTGGCGCCTGGCCGGTCGCGAGGAGGGCGAGATGCGTCATGGACCCTCGTGCGGATCTCGGAACCGAATCGGGAACCGACGATACGACGCCCGATGCCGGTACGGGGATCGGCGTTTCGTACCGGTCGCACCGGCCAAGAGTAGGAGCCACCGGACGCCGCGACGCGCGCCGTGGAGCGGTCGGGTGCAGTTCGGTTGGCTCTTGGGCAGGAGTTGGTACCCCTGCGCTGCCGCCCCGGGACCATCGCGCCGCGGACCTGCCCCGGACCGCTGCCTAGGGTCCGGGACAACACCGGACCACCCACGCCGGTGGCACGCACGAGGTCGAGACCAGTCGCATGACCCTCGCCCAGGCCCGGCCGACCCGCCGCTTCGCACTGATCGTCACTCTCGCGTTCGCCGCGACGTCGGTCGGGATCCTTGCCGCGCCACGCCCGGCCGCCGCGTGGAGTGCCGGCTCGTTCAGCTCCTCGTCGGAGAGGCTGCTCGTCAGCCTGACGAACAAGTCGCGCGCATCAGCCGGCCTGAAGGCCCTGAAGGTGGACTCGACGCTGACCTCGATCGCTCGCTGGCGCAGCAAGGACATGATCACGCGCGGCTACTTCAGTCACAACATCCCGCCGTCCGGCTACAACGTCTTCCGCGTCCTCGACAAGAAGCACTACTGCTACGTCGTCGCCGGGGAGAACATCGGCTGGAACAACTATCCCGACGACATCGCGACGGGCGTCGTCCACCAGTCGTTCATGAAGTCGCCGGGCCACCGGTCGAACATCCTTGGCAAGCGCTGGGACGTGATCGGCATCGGCGCATACAAGGGTCCGACCGGCAAGAAGATGTGGACCGTGATCTTCGCCGACAAGTGCGGCTCGAAGTCGAGCGGCTCGGGCACGTCGGGCGGTACGAAGTCGAGCGGCGGCGGCACGAAGGCCGTGACGAAGCCCAAGCCCAAGGCCACGCCGCGGCCGACGCCCAAGCCAACCCCGAAGCCCACGCCCGTCCGGACGATGCCGCCGATCCCGACCGACCCGCCCAATCTCGGGCCGGGCGGACCCCACGAATTCGCCGCGGACGCCACGCCGGCCGGCCCGCCGACGTTCCCGCCCGGCGAGCCGGCAACGACCGCGGACAGGCTGCGGGTCGTCGATCCGGCTCCGGCCGGGCTCATCGAAACCATCGTCGGCGGCGTTACCGGGTTCTATCTCGGCGGCTGACGCCGACCGGGCGGCGCCCCGCCCGCCCACGTGCTCGCTACCTCCATCTCACTACCAGATCCAGGCCCAGAGTCACCTCCCCGGACCAGCCCCGACCGCACCCCAGGAGACGAGACCATGGCAACGACGCTCACCAAGCTTCGCGCCGGCGGAGGCGCTCCCGCGCCGGTCGAGCCCGCCCCGGCGACGGACGCGTCGCCTACGACCGGAACGATGGCCGTCGCCGCGACGGTCCTCGAGGCGCGCGACCTCACGAAGCGCTACCGCCTGGGGTCGACGACCGTCGACGCGCTGCGCGGCGTGTCGCTGGCCGTTGCGGAGGGCGAGTTCGTCGCACTGATGGGCCCGTCGGGCTCGGGCAAGTCGACGCTGCTTCAGCTCCTCGGCGGACTCGACCGCCCGACCTCCGGCGAGGTCGTGCTCGAAGGCGCCGCCATCAGCCGGCTGTCGGACGACGCCGCGACGACGCTCCGCCGCGACCGGACCGGCTTCGTGTTCCAGTCCTTCAACCTCATCCCGCTGCTCGACGTCACCGAGAACGTCGCCCTGCCGTTCACCATCGCGGGGCAGGATGCCGGTCGCGACGTCGAGGAGCGGATCCGCGACGTGATCGCGCTGGTCGACCTCGACGGCAAGGAGCACCACCGCCCGGACGAGCTCTCAGCCGGCGAGCAGCAGCGCGTCGCGATTGCCCGCGCGCTCGTGACGCGGCCGGCGCTGCTCTTCGCGGACGAGCCGACCGGCAACCTGGACTACACGACCGGGACCGAGATCCTCGACGCGCTCTGGCGCTCGTGCGTCGAGCGCCAGCAGACCGTCGTCCTCGTCACGCACGACTCGAAGGCGGCGGCATACGCCGACCGAGTCCTCGTGATCTCGGATGGCCGGATCCGGGACGAGATCATGCTCGGCAGGCGTGCGAACCACGACGCCGCGCCGCTGATCGCCCGGCTCGCCGAGCTGGGGCTCTGACCGGATGCGCCGGAACCGCGGCCTGACGTCGCTCGCTCTTCGCAGCCTCGGAGCCCGCCGCGGCCGGACGTTCCTGTCCGTTGTGGGCATCGCCCTGGGCGTCGGCGTCCTGTTCGCGTCGCTCGCGACCGACGCCGGCATCGAGACCGCGATCGACCGGACGGTTCACGACATCGTCGGCCGGGCCGATCTGCGCGTCGCCGCGTTCGGCGAAGCGGGCCTCTCCCGCGAGAGCGTGGCCGCGATCGACGATGCACCGGGCGTCGTCGTCGCGGCACCAGTGCTCGAGCGGCGAACGTACCTCGTCCCGGAGGCCACGGCCCAGACCGGCCTCGACGAGCCGGTCACGATGCTCGGCGTCGATCCCGCCGCGGAGTCGCAGATCCGCGACCTCTCGCTGGTCGCCGGCCAACAGCTGCCGGGACCCGAGGCGTTCGGCGCGCTTGTGACGGACCGCCTCGCCGCGGAGGCGCGGCTCGACGTCGGCTCCGACGTCACGTTCCAGGGCGGCCCCGACGGCCCCGTCACGCTCGAGGTCGAGGGGATCCTCGCCGGCGAGGGGCCCTTCGTCGGCTCGGGTGGCCGGACCGTCGTCGTCCCGCTCAGGACCGCGCAGCGGCTGCTCGGCGTGGACGGCGTCAGCCGCGTCGACGTGATCGTCGGGGAGGGCGCGACGCCGGCGGAGGTGAGCTCGGCGCTGGAGGTCGCGCTGACCGCGGAGCCGTACGTGCTCTCCTCGCCGCGGGACCTCGCGACATCGCTCCGATCGTCGACCGCCGACTTCCGGGCGATGACCGCGCTGATCGCCGCGGTCGCGCTGTTCGTAGGCGCGTTCCTGATGTTCAACACGCTGTCGATGACCGTCACCGAGCGCGTCCGCGAGCTCGGCCTGCTGCGCGCGGCCGGCGCGACCCGCGGCCAGCTCGCGCGGTTCGTCCTCGTCCAGGCCGCGATCCTCGCGGTGTTCGGTTCGATCCTCGGCCTCGCCGTCGGGGCCGGCCTCGCGGTGTTGATGGCCGGCTACGTCCGATCCGTCGGGTCGATCCCGTTCGATGCCCCGCAGCTCGGCGAGGCGTCGGTCGCGATCTCAGTGGCGATCGGCCTGGCGGTGACGCTGGCCGCATCGGTCGAGCCGGCCCGTCGCGCCGGATCCATCCCGCCGGTCGAGGCTCTGAAGGCCCGGCTCGATCCGGCGTCGGCGCGCCGGGCCCACCTGCGCTGGCTCGTCGCCGTCTTCGTCGCGGTCGGCTTCGCCGGGCTGTTCGCGTGGCCGCAGGGCGCCGTCGGCTCGGGGTTCCTCAGGTCCCTCGCGGTCTATTCCCTTTTGCTGGGAGTCGTCCTCCTGTCGCCATACCTGCTCGGCGGGATCGCCCGCGTCGCGGGGCTGCCGTTTCGCTCGCTGTTCCGTCTCGAAGAGCGGCTCGCGCGGGCGGGTCTCGCTCGTGACCGGAGCCGGACGGCGCTCACCGTCGGGGCGATGACCGCGGGGTTGGCAATGATCGTCGCGATCGGCGGCGTCGCGAGCCACTCCCGAGCGGCCGCGAGCGCATGGCTCGCGGAGGTCATCCCCGGCGACGAGCTCCTGACGTCGATCCGCCCCGTCGGGCTCGACGAGGAGGTCCTCGCGGATCTCAAGGCGGTCGACGGTGTCGCGAGCGTCAGCCCGATCGCAACGTTCGACGTGGCGAGTCGCGGCGTCCGGACCGACGCGTCCGCCGTCGTCGGCGCAGATCTCCTCGCCGACGGCCGGCTCCGGTTCGTGGCGGGCGACCGGGCCGACGCGCTGCGAGCACTCGATGCCGGCGGCTCCGTGATCGTGCCGCTCGGGTTCGCCGCCCGGAACGAGCTCTCTGTCGGGTCGGAGATGGAGCTCGCGATCGGCGACGGGCGGATCGTCCCCCTGCGCGTCGCCGGCATCGCGGAACGGACGCTGCCCGGTGACGGCGGAGAGGCGATCCTCGTCGGCTGGCGCGACGCGACCGAGTCGCTGGGCGTCACCGGCGCCGACGCGCTCGCGGTCCGCTTCGCCCCGAGTCGCGAGGTCGACGCGCGCGCCGCGGTCGACCAGCTCGCGGTCGAGTCCGCGCTCCAGCCGACGCCGCTCGCAGAGCTTGCGAGCGCCGTCGACGCCGCGCTCGCCCGGGTCTTCGGCCTGTTCGACGCGCTCGCGATCGTCGCGGTCATCGTCGCCGCGCTCGGGATCGTCAACACGCTGTCGATGAGCGTTCTCGAGCGAGTCCGCGAGCTCGGCGTCCTCCGGGCGGCCGGGATGACCCGGACGCAGGTCCGGCGGACCGTCGTCGTCGAGGCCGGGATCCTCGGCCTGTCGGGGTCGTTCCTGGGCATCGTGACGGGGCTCGTCGCAGGGGCGCTGATGATCGTCCTCGCGGGCGGCACGCTCGGTCTCGGCATCGAGCTCCCGTGGGCGTCGATCGGTCTGGCCCTGCTCCTCGGCATCGGGTTGTCGATGCTCGCGGCGTGGTATCCGGCGCGTCTCGCGAGCCGGCTGGCGATCGTGAGGGCCGTCCAGCACGAGTAGGCGGTGATAGACTCCGGGCGTCTTCCGGCGGCTTCGTCACAGACCGCCGGCGCTCTGGAGGGAGCCGTCATCGGATGACGATCGTCGTTCCGCGCCTCAGCCGACTCCCGGTCGAACAGCGCGGCATCACGCTCGCCGACTTCCTCGTCCCGATCCGCCTCGGCGAACGGGTCGGTCCGCGGGTCCGGCACCTCGGCCTCATCGTGGCCGGCGCACTGCTCATCGCCCTCACCGCCCAGCTGACGATCGTCCAGGAAGGCCAGACGATCCCGATCGTCGCCGACTTCCGGATCAAGCTGGCCTCGTCGCCCGTCCCGATCACCGGTCAGACGTTCGGCGTCCTGCTCGTCGGGGGCGCGCTGGGGCTGCGTCGCGGCGTCTCGTCGGTCGGGCTGTACGTCCTGATGGGACTGTTGCTGCCGGTGTACGCCGGCGGGGGATCCGGCCTCGACACCTTCGTCTCGCGCCAGGACGGCACGTTCGTCCTCGGCGCCACGGGCGGCTACCTCATCGGCTTCCTGGCGGCCGGCGCGATCACCGGCAGGCTCGCCGAGATGGGCTGGGACCGGAACTTCCCGGGAGCGATCGCGGCGATGCTGCTGGGCAACATCGGGATCTACCTCGTCGGCGTGCCGTGGCTCGCGATCGCGGTCGGCGTCGACCTGCCCACGGCGATCGCCTTCGGCCTGGCGCCGTTCATCGTCGTCGACGCGATCAAGCTGCTCGCCGCGGCGGGGACGTTCCGCGCCGCGTGGTGGGTCATCGGGCGACGGCCCGAGGGCGAGGCCTAGCCGCCGTCGCACGCGACAGTTCGCCCGCTGGCCGATCATTCGGCCGTGGCCGCCAGCTTTCGTTCCGCTCCCGCTCCGCTCGATTCTTCCGACCACGCCGCCGGCCTCTACGGACCTGACAGCGTCGCGTGGCGGCTCAACCGTGAGGCGATGCTCCTGCTCGGCGCCGGCCCAAGGGCGCTGCTGCTCCAGCTCGCGCACCCGCAGGTCGCCGCGGGCGTCGACGAGCACAGCGACTTCCGGACCGATCCGTGGGCCCGGCTCCGGGCGACGCTTCGGAGCTACCTGACGATCGTCTACGGGACCACGGCCGCGGCCCGGGCCGAGATCCGCCGCCTCAACGAGCTCCACCGGTCGATCCGGGGTGCCGGCTACGCCGCGCGCGACCCGGACCTGTCGCTCTGGGTCCACGCCACGCTCGTCGACACGACGATCGCGGCGTACGAGGCGTGGATCGAGCCGCTGTCCGGAGACGAGCGCGAGCGGTACTACGCCGAGACGCTGCCGATCGGCCGCGCGTTCGGCGTGCCGGCGGCGCGCCTGCCGCCCGACCTCGCGGCCTTCGACTCGTACGTCGCGCGAATGATCGGGCCGGGCGGCGACGTCCGCGTCTCGGCGGTCGCGCGGGACCTCGCCCGGCACGTGCTGCACCCGCCGCTCGGACCCGTGCTGCCGCCGCTCGCGGCGATCCCGCCGGTCGCGTACGGCTGGACGCTGTGGCCGGCGATCGGCCTGCTGCCGGCGTCGATCCGGAGCGACTACGGCTTCCGCTGGGGCCCAACGGAACGCGCGGTGTCGGCCTGGCTCGTCAGCGTCTGGCGGTTCTGGCGGCCGCTGCTACCGGACGGCTTCCGGCAGATGCCCCATGCGCTCGCCGCGGACAGGCGGCTCGCCGGCGGCTGACGCGTGTCCTCCTGGCGACACGGCTGAACGACCGAGATTCATCCAATCGATCGGGTGCTGCGCATCAGCGGGTGTCTCAGCCATCGGCGACCGCGATCGAAGCGCGCTAACGGCCGTCGAGGCGCCCGCCAACGACTCCTTGGAGGACCTACAGCATGTCTCGCCTTGCCCGGCGGACGCTCCCCGTCGCCGGCGCGTTCCTCATCCTCGCCGGCTCGGTCGGCGGTGCGGCCGCGTCGAGCCACCGGGAGGCGCCGCTCATCTCGAAGGACGCCTTCGCCGACACGACGGACACCTATGTGTTCGTCAGCCCGTCGAACCCCAACAACGTCGTCATCGCCGCGAGCTGGATCCCGTTCGAGGGACCCGAAGGCGGCCCCAACTACTGGGAATGGGACCCGACCGCCCAGTACTCGATCAACGTCGACAACGACGGCGACGCGGTCTCGGACTTCACCTACACGCTGACCGCCGAGACGTCGATCCCGAACGGCAACACGTTCCTGTACAACACCGGCCCCGTCACGTCGCTCAACGACGGCGACTGGAACATGAAGCAGAAGGTCACCGTCACGGAGCACGCCGCCGGCGGCGCGAATACCGTCCTCGTCGACCACATGCTCACGACGCCGAGCAACATCGGCAAGAAGTCGACGCCGAACTACACGGCGCTCGAGAACCAGGCGATCCGGACCTTCGGCAGCGGCGCCAACCAGATGAAGATCTACGCCGGCCAGACCGACGACGCGTTCTGGGTCGACCTCCAGGTCTTCGACTTGCTCACCCTCCGGGGCCAGGACCCGCCGATCGGCTACACCGGCGGCAACAACCGGCCCCAGGACTCGGTGTCGGGCTTCAACGTCCACACGCTCGTCCTGGAGGTGCCGATCTCAAGGCTGAAGCAGGGCAACGAGCCGGTCCTCGGCGTCTGGGCGTCGACGAAGCGCGGCACCCAGCAGGTGTCCCGCCTCGGCATGCCACTGGTCAATGAGGTCGTGATCCCGCTCGCGCTCAAGGACGCCTTCAACACGCTCGAGCCCAACCAGGATCTCGGCGTCTACACCGATGGCCTCGGCGCGGACGTCGGCGCCCTGCTCCAGCGGAGCGTCGAGGATCCAGAGATCGGGCGGCTGCTCTGCGGCCTGTACGGCGTGAAGCTACCCGCCGATGCCGACCACAACTGCTCGACCGAGGTCAACGTCAACACGCCGCGCTCGGGTCGCGGCGACATCTTCGACATCTTCCTCACCGGCATGGTCACAGCCAAGCCGTTCACGATCACCACGAAGAACGGCCCGGTCACGCTGCCCGCCGGCTTCAACGTCAACCGCCCGGCGGGCGTCCAGCCGGCCGAGATGATCCGGATCAACACGGACATCAAGGGCGACCTCTGCTCGCCCACGCCGAGCCGACTCGGGGTCCTGGGCGGCGACGCCTGCGGCTTCCCGAACGGCCGGCGGCTGACCGACGACGTCGTCGAGATCGAGCTCCTGTCGGTCGCGGGCGCGGCCTACCAGGTCCTCGACGGTCGCGACGCCTCGTTCAGCTTCAACCCGGCGCTGATCGGCGTCCTCACGGACGGCGTCAACGCGAACGACAGGCCGTTCCGCTCGGCGTTCCCGTACTTCGCCCAGGCGCAGTCGGGCCAGACCCACTTCCACCAGAACCAAATAGGCGCGCGCCTATCGTGATCGCGCACGGACACCGCGAAGCGAAGGGCCGGCCCGAACGGGCCGGCCCTTCGGCGTTCAATACAGCCGCGGGAAGCGCGGCTCGTATCTCGGGACGAGGTTCTTCGTCGTGTGGTTGTCGAGCGTGTCGAGCAGCGTCTTCGTCGTTGTCAGCTTGAACCGGTTCGCCGCGACGTAGTCGCGGATCGCGTTCCAGAACGCGGTCGAGCCCATCGTCTTGCGGATGTCGTCGAGGAAGTTGCCGCCCTGAATGTAGATGTCCTCGTAGTAGCACGCCGTCGAGTAGCGGTAGATCGACAGGTCGAGCCGGGCCGTCGAGCAGCGTGATGCCCGTCGCTGCGAGAGCACATAGCGAGCCATGAAGTCAGTCAGCGCCTCGTCGGTGAACGGCTCCGCCGCCTGGTCGTTGCCGACCATCCCGTAGAACCACTGGTGGCCGGTCTCGTGGTGGACGAGGTACTTCAGGTTGGCCGACGCGACGCCGGTCGGGATCCACGTCAGACCCGGCGACTCCATCCCGTAGCCACCGGCCGTCTGGGCGAGGTCGTAGTTCGGGTACGGGTAGGCGCCGACGAGTCCTTCGAACGACGACAACGCGTGCTTCGCGTACGACAGCACCGACGTCGCCGGGAACCCGGGCCGGTAGTACACGCGGACCGTCACGTCGCCGACCTTCGTCGAGGTCGACCTGTAGTCCGGCGCGGCGCTGAACGCGAAGTCGCGGACGCTCGTGGCCTCGAATGTCGTCGTCAGGCCGCTCTTCGAGGTCGCCTCGCCCGTCGATGCGATCCCCATCGCTCGATCGCTCGTGATCGCGACGCGCACCCGAGGGCTCACGGGAGTCACGAACGGGTCGCCGTGGTTGGGCCGGTCGAACGGAACGTCCTTGCTGACCCACGGGATCCAGCGGTGGGCGTCGACGATCCCGTTCGCCCGCGTGAACAGCCAGGTCGATCCGCTCGTCGTGCTCCTCAGGGTGGCGGAGTAGGCGACCGTGATGTCGACCGACTTCCCTGTGCCGAGGATGCCGCCGAGCGGGACGTGGATCGTCTGGTCGTGGACCGAGGCCGTCACCGCTTTGCCCTCGGACGTGACCACGCCCACCTTCAGCGAGCCGAGGCGCGTTGCGATCGTGTTGAGCTCGACGCGGTCGATCGGCTGGCCGGAGTCGTTCCGGAGGTGGATCGTCGTGTTCGCCTTGAACGCCCGCGTGCCGTAGTTGAGCGACAGCTGGACGTCGTACTCCGCCGTAAGGTTGATGCTGGTCCTGTCGACGCTGCCCGGGATCAGGCCCGGAAGTGAGCCCGTTATGGCGACGCGATCGTCAGGCGAAAGGCCGCCGAACGACGGCGCCTGGCGCGACGTGTCGGCGGTCGGTTCGGAGGGCGACGGCGAGGGCGGTGGGGTCGCCGACGTGGCCGCGCCCGCCGCCGCGGCCACCGGAGACGAGACGGCGCCACTCGCGGGCGAGCGGCCGTTCCCGGCGAGGACCGGCACGACGCCGATCACGATCAGGGACGTGGCGGCGGCAAGTCGGCTCAGGTGACCCACGCGGCCGAGACGGCCGAGCCCGCGGCCGCGTGACAGCGCTCGCATCCGGTCGATGCTACGGCGAACCCCGTGGCACGTCGACCGTCCGATCGTCCGGCGCGGCGCCCAGCGCACCGTGCGTAGACTGGATGTGTGACCGCGCCGTCGATCCCGTCCGCGCCATCGGAGGCCGCCAGGTCGGCGTTCCTCGGCGCCGTCCGCGATGAGCTACCGGAGTTGCGGCTGCTTGACGACCCAGCCGACCGCGAGAGCTACCGGAGCGACGAGACGGCATACCTCAAGGCCGGCCTGCCGCTCGCCGTGGCCCTCCCGACCTCGACTGCGGAGGTCGCGACGCTCGTCCGCCTCTCCGGCGAGCACGGGATCCCGGTAGTGCCGCGCGGCGCGGGCTCCGGGCTGAGCGGCGGGGCCGCCGGCATCGAGGGCGGCCTCACGATCGCGCTGACGAGGATGGACCGCGTCCTCGAGATCGACCGCGAGAACCTCGTGGTGGTGACGCAGCCGGGGATCCTCAACGCCGAGCTCAAGAAGCGGGTCGCGGCGGAGGGCCTCTTCTACGCCCCGGATCCGGCGAGCTACGAGATCTGCTCGATCGGCGGAAACCTCGGCACGAACGCCGGCGGGCTGTGCTGCGTGAAGTACGGCCAGACGCGCGACAGCGTCCTCGGGCTCGAGGTCGTCCTCGCCGACGGCCGCGTGATCCGGACAGGCGGCAAGAACGTCAAGGACACGGCGGGATACGCCCTCACCCACCTGTTCGTCGGCTCCCAGGGAACGCTCGGGATCATCACCGAGGCGACGCTTCGCCTCCGCGTCGCCCCGCCGGCACGGACGACGATGCTCGCGTTCTTCCCCTCGCTCGACGGCGCCGGCGACGCGGTCGCAAGAATCGTGGCAGCGGGGATCGAGCCTGTCACGCTCGAATTGCTCGACAAACCCTCGATCGCCGCGGTCGACGACGCGTTCAATCTCGGCCTCGACCGCGACGCCGAGGCGATGCTGCTCGTCGAGTCCGACCGTGCCGAGCCGGCTGCGTCGGCCGAGCTCGATCGGGCCGTGGCCGCCTGCGACGCGGCCGGCGCGACGTCGACGCTCCGAGCGGCCGACGCGACCGAGGCCGACTGGCTGCGCCAGGCCCGCCGGCTCGCCCTTCGCGCCCTGGAGAAGCAGGGCCAGGTCCGGATGGAGGACGTCGGCGTGCCCCGCAGCCGCGTCCCCGACCTGCTGCGGGCGATCGCCGACATCGGTGAGCGCCACGGCGTCCGGATCGCGACGTTCGGGCACGCCGGCGACGGCAACCTCCACCCGAATTTCATCTTCGACCACGACGACCCGCGGGCCGAGGAGCTGACCGATCTCGCTCGCGCGGATCTCTACCGTGCGGCGATCGCCCTCGGCGGAACCGTGACGGCCGAGCACGGCATCGGGATCGCCCGGCGGGACGCGCTCGTCGAGCAGGTCGGCGCTGATGTCGTCGGCGTGATGCGATCGATCAAGCACGCGCTCGACCCGCAGGGAATCCTCAACCCGGGCCGCGTGATCTAGGCCGCGGGCCGGGACCCGGGACCGTCTGCGACGCCCCGTCGATTTTCAGAATCCAAAAGCAACGCATCCGGCGGGGCGAACTGAGTTAACGCGGCGTGCGAAATCGTTCATCCGGGATGCCGCGCCGACCGAACTACGAGTGATGTCCCGATATCGCGTGCGATCCCGGACCGCGCTGATGCTAGCAGCGGCGCTCCTGCTCACGGCCTGCGGCTTGCCCGGGGCGGCGGCAGTGGGCGGTTCCTCAGCGACATCGTCGCCACCACCGAGCGCGGGGCCTGCCGGGACGCCCGCTGCGTCGGTCGCTGCGTCGGAAACCGGGACGCTCGCCATGATCGGCGGCCTGCGTCGAGAGCTGGCGTCCAAGCCGGACGATGCGGCGACGCTTCGCGACCTCGGCCTCGCGCTGCTGCAACGGGTCCGCGAGACGGCTGATCCATCGCTCTACGCGCAGGCCGAGGAGGCATTCGACCAGGCGCGACGGCTCGCGCCGCGCGACCCGCTGGTGCTCGTGGGGATCGGCGGCCTGCAGCTCGGAAAGCACCAGTTCGCCGACGCGCTCGCGACGTCGGCCGCCGCCCTCGCGCTCGACCCCAGCCTGCCGTCTGCACAGGCGGCCCGCGTCGATGCGCTCGTCGAGCTGGGCCGCTACGACGAGGCGGCCGACGCCGAGGCCCAATTGATCTCCCGCCGGGTCGACCTGACTTCCCTCGCCCGACTCTCCTATCTGCGTGAACTCCACGGCAACCTCGAGGGGGCCGTCGCCACGATGCGCCAGGCGGCCAACTCGCCCGCGTCCGCTCCCGAGAACAGCGCCTACGTCCGGACGCTCCTCGGCAACCTCCTCGTCTATGTCGGCCAGCCCGACGCGGCGGCCGATGCATACGAAGCGGCGCTGGCGACCGTTCCGAGCCATGCCGCGGCCATCGCCGGGCTCGGCCGGCTCGCCGTCGGCCGCGGTGACCTGCCCGAGGCGATCCGCCGGTTCGAGGCCGCGTCGGCGATCCTTCCGCTTGCCGAGTACGTGATCGCGCTCGGCGAGGCCGAGGAGGCGAGCGGCGACGCGGCCGCCGCCGCGCGGAGCTACGACCTCGCTCGAGCCGAGACGCGGCTGTTCGTCGCTGCCGGCGTCGACGTCGATCTCGAGCTGGCGCTGTTCGAGGCCGACCACGGCGACGCCGCGAAGGCCGTCGATCTGGCGGAGGCCGCATACAAGACCCGCCGCACGCTTCGCACCGCGGACGCGCTGGCGTGGGCGTATCACGTTGCCGGGCGCGCCCGTGATGCCGCGCGGTTGTCCGGGGAGGCGCTCCGGCTCGGGACGCGCGACCCGCTCCTGCTGTACCACGGCGGGATCATCGCGATGGACGGCGGAGACACTGCGACGGCGAAGAAGCGACTCGGGGCGGCGTTGGCGCTGGACCCCGGCTTCTCCGCGACCGGTGCACGGGCCGCGCGCGACGCCCTGACGCGACTCGCCTCGTCCCGCTAGCTGGCGCGGCTACGTGATCAGGGCGAGAAGCTTCGTCGCCTGCGCCGGCGAGCCCGCCTGGACGCCGAACAGCGTGTCGCCCTCGCCGTAGAACCAGACATCGCCGATGTCGCTCACGGGGTCGACGATATGCACCAGGCTGCGGCCACCGAGCTCGGCCGCCTCGGCGCGGCCGCCGACGGTCTCGGCCAGCGTCAGCTGCGTGAACGTCGTCAGCAGCTTGCTCGTCTCGGCGCCATGGATCTGCAGCGCGAACAGGTTGAACTTGCCCTCAGGGTCGCCGGCGTATGCGAGGCCCCAGTTGCCGGACCCGTCGCCGATCTGCTTGGTCGCGTCGCGGAGCGGCTGGGCGCCGGCGTTCCCGAGCGACGCCAGCGGCCCGTTGCTCAGCTTCGTCAACGTCTTGCCGTCGACCTGATCGGGCAGGAGCGCCTCGAGATCCGTCGCCTCGTGCGGCAGCTGGACGGCGGCCGACGGTCCGGGACTCTCGGATGCGCGCGGCGAGGAGGACGCCAGCGACGGCGGCGCCGACCGCGACGGCAAGGGCCGAGGCGACGACGCCGACGGTGGCGAGACCGCACCCGAACCACACGCGGCGAACAGGGCTGCCGCGAACGCGGCGATCACGGCGAGCGACCTCATCCGGGCCATGATGCCATCCGGGCCACCTTGACAGCGGTCCGTGCCCGCAGCGATCATCGCCCCGCATGCACATCTGTATCGTGCAGATGTGCCGCGCAGCTGAGTGGAGTGGCGATTGTCGGACGTCCAGCAGCTCATCGACGCCAGCCGGCTCTACTACGAGCTCGGCGAGACACAGTCGCGCGTAGCGGAGCTGCTCGGTGTCACGCGGCCGCAGGTCTCGCGGATCCTCAAGCGCGCCCGCGCGGAGGGCATCGTCGAGATCCGGATCGTCGACCAGGGGCCGCAAACGAGCTCCGCAGGCGATGAGCTCCGCGACCGCTTTCGCCTCGACGGAGTCCATCTCGCGGCGAGCATCCGCGGCCCTGAGGACGTCGGACGGCGGCTGGTCGGTCGCCTCGGCGCTGACGTGTTGCGGGCCGCCGTCCGCGACGGCGCAATCATCGGCGTCGGCGATGGCTCGTCGATCTCGGCGCTTGCCGACGCGATGGACGAGCCCCGGCGTGAGACCGGCGCGACGGTCGTCCCGCTGTGCGGCGGCTACTGGTTCAGCGGTCCGGCCCGTGAACCGTTCCGGCGCGTCGCCGACGCGATCGGCGGCATTCCCCAGGGCCTCTTGGCGCCGGGCCTCGTTGACGATCCCGCGACGAAGCGCTCGCTGATCGCCCACGCAGGAGTTCGCCGGATCCTCGAGCTCTGGGACCGGCTCGACGTCGCCGTGTTCGGCGTCGGGGGCCGGGCCTGGACGTCGGCCGCGTTCGGCAAGGCGACGTGCCGGCGGCTCGACAAGGCCGACGCGGTCGGCGAGCTGCTGATGGCGCCGTTCGACGTCGAGGGCCGCTTCGTCCGCGGCGACCTCGAGGACCGGACGATCGCGTTCGACGTCGATCGGCTCGACCGCGTGCCGGTCCGGATCGGCGTCGCCGCTGGCGCTGCGAAGGCCCGGCCGATCCTTGGCGCGCTTCGCTCCGGCGCCGTGACGACGCTCGTGACGGACATCTCCACCGCGGAGGCCGTCGCACGTCAGGCGGACGGACGCTGATGGCCACGGCGCGCGAGACGGCGATCCTCGGCATCGACCTCGGCACGACCGAGGTCAAGGCTGGCCTCGTCACGCTCGATGGGCGGCTGCTCGGGCTCGCGCGGAGGCCGTATCCGACAGAAACGGACGCGGCCGCCGGACGGGCCGAACAGGACCCCGACGCCTGGTGGCGTGCGCTCGTCGCCTCGGTCCGGACCTTGACGTCGTCCGCCACCGCCGAGGTGGTCGCGATCGCGGTCGACGGCCACGGCCCGACGCTCGTCGCCGTCGACGCCGCGGGCCGGCCCACGCGTCCGGCGATCATCTGGCAGGACTCGCGCTCCACCGCCGAGGCCGCTGAGCTGGCGGCCGTGACGGGCCTTTCCGGCTGGTCGCTCGCGGGGCTGCCGGCGGCGCTCTGGGTCGAGCGCAACGAGCGGGAGGTCGCGGCCGCGACGTGCTGGTACCTCGCGACCTGGGAGTTTCTCGCGCTGCGCCTGACCGGCCGGCCCGCGACGAGCCTGGTCGAGGGACAGCCGTTTCCGCCGGCCGGGACGCTCGATGGTGCCGGCGTCCCGTCGGCAAAGATTGCCCCGCGCGTCCGGGCCGGCGACGTCATCGCCGAGCTGA
>JBJMMH010000223.1:0-4127 GCA_045804885.1 Chloroflexota bacterium
GCGGCCATCTCGCCGTAGCGCATCTCGTGGAGGATCCGGCCCGGGTCCTCGTCCCGGAAGTCGTCGACACGCGTCCCCTGCCAGTCGCCGAGCACCCGGAGTGTCGTCGCCGCGAGCTCCGATGAGAACGGCAGCGCCTGGAGGCTGGTGAAGATGCTGTCGCGGCCGAACATCGTCATGAACCACGGAAGGCCGGCCGCCGGCAGGCTCCCCCGTCCGGCGATCAGTGGCGAGAACCGGAGGGCGGCGAGGTCGATCAGGCTCCGCCGGTATGTGTGCTGAAGCGGCTGCCAGTCGCACTCCAGCTTCGGCGCGGCCGCGATCCAGTCGTCGAGGCTGTGCTGCATGTTGGGCCGCGCCCGACGGTCGCTGCGGCCGTACTTCGTCTGCGTGTTCCGGGCGCCGGCGGCGAACACCGACGTCACGACGTCGATGTCGGTCGTCCATGAGCCCTGGGGTTCGAGCGTGACCTCGAATGTCAGCCCGCGCTCGTCGACCGACGCGTGCGATGCGGAGATCGTCGTCTCGCGATGGAACGTCTCGCGGCGGTAGCCCAGCACGAGTCGGCCGTCGTCGACGCGCGTCTCGTAGGTCCCGACCTTGGCCAACCTGTCCTTGACCTCGAACAGGTCCGCGAAGTCGCTCGCCGCCTCGAGCCGGACGCTGACCGTGGACGTCTCGTCGGTGTGGCTCAGGATCGTCAGCTCCTCGTGGAACCCGTCACCGACGGCGCGCTCCCGGATGACCGACAGCTTCGGGTCGATGTAGACGGTGCCGGTCGCGGGGACGAGGAAGAACCGCGCCTCGAAGTACTGGAGGTCGTCGGTCGAGAGCGCGTTCAGTCGAAGGCCGTCGACGGTCAGCACCCATGTCGAGAGGAAGCGCGTGTCGTACGCGAAGAGCCCGGTCGGTTCGGTCGGCGAGGCCTCGATGTCGCCGCGCTCGTCGCTCACGACGAACGTGTTGCCGTCGAGGACGCGGACGAGCGCTTCGGCCATCGCTCAGCTCCGCCGCTTGCCGACGTCGCGACCGGCGGCCGCTTCCGGCATGCCCGTGGGTGCCGGGAACAGGCGCTGGACGCGGACGACCAGGCGCGGGTCGCCGGCCGCCACGATCGCCCCCCGGAGCAGCGCCGCCATCGGGTTCATCCCACCCGTCGCGAGTCGGTCGAAAGCCGCCCGCTGCGAGGTGATGACGCAGTCGGCCTCACCGTCTGCATGCTCGACCTCGAGCGCTCCGGCCGTGATCCGGAGCAGCCAGTGGTCGGTATCGTCGCCGTCGACGACGTCGAACCGGACGCTCGCATTCGTGTCGTCGAGGAGTGGCTCGTAGGCGCGCGTGGAGAGCCCGGCGAAGAATCCGGTGGTTGGATCGTTCGTCGTCATGCCTGGCCCTCCCGCTGCTTGCCCGCGCCGGACTATACGCCGGGGCGGACGTCGACCCCGCGCCAGCCCGGAGACGGCGCGAGCAGTGGCGCCTCAGGCCGCCTTCAGGCCCCTCAGCTTCGGCAGGACCTCTCGCTCGTAGAACCGGAAGAAGCCCTCCTGGTCCGGTCCGACCTGGCCGATGTGGATGTGGTCGTAACCGGCGTCGATCCCCGACTGGATCGCCTCGAGGTGCTTGTCGGGATCCGGGCCGCACACGATGCCCTTCGAGATGTCCTCCTCGGACACCATCTTCGCGGCCTGCTCGAAGTGCGTCGGCGTCGGCAGGATCTGGCTCATCTCGCCGCGAAGCCCGGCGATGGGCCACTGGCGGTGCGCGATCCGGCGAGCCTCGGCCTCGTCCTTCGCCCAGCAGACGCTGACCTGGAGGTAATGCGGGCGAGCCCCGCCTCGACCCGTGCCGCCGCCGCTCTTCGGCGTCGCGTCGAAGCGTCGGACGACTTCGGCGTCTTCCGACGAGCAGATGAGCCCGTCGCCGACGCGGCCGGCAAGCTCGGCGGCCTCGGGACCGGCCGCCGCGACATAGACGGGCGGCGGCTCGTCGGGCAGCGTGTAGATCCGGGCGTTCTCGACGGTGAAGTGCTCCCCATCGTGGTTGACGACATCGCCGGCCCAGAGCTCGCGGATGATCGCGACCGCCTCCTCGAGCATCGCCGCCCGCTTCTCGTACGGCGGCCACCGCATGCCCGTGATGTGCTCGTTGAGAGCCTCGCCGCTACCGACGCCCAACTGAAACCGGCCGGGCATCATCGCCGCCACGGTCGCCGCGGCCTGGGCGACGATCGCGGGGTGGATCCGGAATGTCGGGCAGGTGACGCCGGTCACGACGCGGAGCCGCGAGGTTCCCTGCGCGATTGCGCCCAGGACGCTCCACACGAACGGGCTGTGGCCCTGGGCGTCGATCCACGGATGGAAGTGGTCGGAGATCGAGGCGTACTCGAAGCCGAGCGCCTCGGCTCGCTGGGCGTTCCGGACGAGGTCCAGCGGCGGGTGCTCCTCGGACGACAGCGAGTAGCCGAGGCTGACATTCGTTGCGGGCATGGTCGATCCTCGGGGTTCGGCGGCGGGGGTCGCGCCCTGTTGCGCTGCACCAGAGTCTGGCCGCCGCCACATCGAGCGCGGCTCGAACGGCGGCCCAGCGGCGTCTCAACGCCGTTGAAGCCGGTCGGTCGTCGCCCCGGGCGGCCCACCGGCTCGCACCCGTGACGCGCCCGAACGGCCGTCACAGAATCGGCGCCGTCACGCGACTCTCGACGCCCTGAGCAGGCGCCGATCGCCGGCCGCACGACAGAGCGAAGGATGGGGTCATGACGAGTGTGAGCGAGCCGGCCGAGAGCGGCACGACAGCCCCGCCGGCGACGGCGCCCGCGGCGAGCGGCGGCGAGACCGCTTGGCATGCGCTCGGGACGGACGAGGCGCTGCAGGGTCAGGAAGTCACGATCGAGGTCGGCCTCACCGGCGAGGAAGTCGAGAAGCGCCGCGCCAAGTACGGCAGGAACAAGTTCGCCGACGCGCCTAAGGAGCCTCGCTGGCAGGCGTTCCTGCGCCAGTACAAGGACCCGATGCAGATCGTGCTGCTGGGGGCCGGCATCCTGAGTCTCTTCATCCCCAGCCAGTTCGTGACCGGGCTGCTCCTGATCGGGCTGACGCTGCTCAACGCCGCGATGGGCCTGAATCAGGAGGGCAAGGCGTCCGCGAGCGTGGCCGCGCTCCAGAAGATGATGGTCGTCCAGGCCAAGGTCCGCCGCGGCGGCGCACTCGCGTCCGTCCCGATGGAGGACCTCGTCCCGGGCGACATCGTCAATATCGAGGCCGGCGACCTCGTCCCGGCTGACGGCCGCGTCCTGACGTCGGCGACGCTCGAGATCGACGAGTCGGCGCTCACCGGCGAGAGCCTTCCGGTGCCGAAACAGACGGCGCCCGTGCCGGCGGATTCGGCCCTCGGCGACCGGGTCGACCTCGCGTTCATGAACACCCAGGTGACGCGCGGCTCGGGAACGATCGTCGTCACCGGAACCGGCATGACGACCGAGGTCGGCCACATCAGCGGCATGCTCCAGGCCTCCACCGAGGAGGAGACACCGCTCACCCGCCAGCTGAACAGCCTGACCAACCAGATCCTGATCATCGCCGGCCTGGCGCTCGCGGCGTCGATCGGGATCGGCCTCTGGCGTAACACGCCGTTCGACGAGCTGTTCCTGACCGCGATCGCGTTCTCCGTCTCGGCGATCCCGACCGGCCTTCCGGCTGTCGTCACCGCGGTCCTCTCCTCGGGGACGCAGAAGCTCGCTGCGGCCGGAGCGATCGTGAAGCGCCTGCGCTCGGTCGAGACCCTCGGCTCGACGAGTGCGATCAACTCCGACAAGACGGGGACCCTGACGCTCAACCAGATGACCGCCGTCCAGATGGCGGTTGTCGGCCGGCGCTACGCGATCTCCGGCGAGGGCTATTCAACCGTTGGCCAGATCACCCACGTCGCGGGCCAGCCCGCGGTTCCGCTCGACCAGCTGCTGCTGCCAATGGCGCTCTGCGCCGACGCCGAGGTCACGGACGGCAAGCTTGTCGGCGACCCGACCGAGGGCGCGCTGGTCGTCCTCGCCGAGAAGGGCGGGCTCGACGCCCAGGCGACGCGGGCTGCCTACCCGCGCGTGGCGGAGCTCCCGTTCGACACCGAGTACAAGC
>JBJMMH010000224.1:0-28114 GCA_045804885.1 Chloroflexota bacterium
CGTCGCCGGAACACCGGCGAATTCGAGGTCGCCGATGAGGTGGCTGTGGCAGTCGATCAGGCCGGGCAGGATCGTGAGGCCGTCGAGATCGATCATGCGGGCGCCATCCGGCATCGATTCGTCCGCGGACACCACGGCCTCGATCCGCCCATCGCGGACCAGGATCGGGCGCTCCGGGAGCACCTCCCCGGCGTCGACGTTGACGAGCTGCGACGCGCGGATCACGGTGACGTCGGCCATGGATGGCATCGTACGGCCGGCGACTGCGCCTCCAGCGCTATGATCCGGGCCGTGCCCCACGTCGAGAAGCTCCCGTTCAGCGGCGACGACGAGGCCGACCGCCTGCTCGTCGAGGAGCCGCTGGCTCTGCTCATCGGCTTCGAGCTCGACCAGCAGGTGCCGCTCCAGAAGGCATTCTCCGGACCGCTCGAGCTGAAGCGCCGCCTTGGCACCCTCGACTGCGCGATCATCGCCTCGACGGACCCCGAGAAGCTCGACGCGATCTTCCGGGAGCGGCCCGCGCTGCATCGCTTTCCGGGCAACATGGCCCGCCGGACGCAGGAGCTCTGCTCGTTCCTCGTCGAGCGCTACGGCGGCGACGCCCGCCGGGTCTGGGGCGAGGCGAAGGACGGCGCCGACCTCGAGGCCCGCCTGCTCGAGCTGCCGGGCTTCGGGCCGATGAAGGCCGGCACGGTCATCGCGATCCTGGGCAAGCAGCTGGGCGTGACGCCGCCCGGCTGGGAGCAGTACGCGCCGCACCACATGACGCTCGGCGACGTCGACTCGGCCGACAAGCTGGCGACGTACCAGGCCGGCAAACGCGCCCACAAGGCGGAGATGCGGGCACAGGGCAAGCGGGTCTGACCGCCGGGGCGCTCGGTGTAGACTGAGTTGCATCTTGCAACTCACTGTCTGCGAAGGACGATCATGAACGCAACTGCCACGGTGCCAGGACTCGACGGCCGGCGCCCGATCGATATCACGACAACCGGCCGCCGAACCGGCAACGACCGCCGGATCGAGATCGCGATCCATCCCATCGAGGGCCGGCTGTTCATCAGCGGCATGCCCTCGCCGAGGAAGCGGGGCTGGATCCACAACCTCGAGGCGGACCCGCGGATGACGGTCCATGTCAAGGACCCGGAGTTCGCCCGGGACCTGCCGGCGACCGCGCGGGTGATCACCGACGAGGCCGAGCGGCGGGAGATCATGCCGTTCATCGCCGCGAACTGGCGCCGGACCGACGTCGATCGGATGGTCGCGTGGAGTCCGCTCATCGAGGTCACGCTCGACTGACCGGCGCCCAACCGGCCTTAAAGCCGGCGCGCTTCGCCCTCATCTCGCGCCGCGCCGACGTGCGACGGATGTCCAGTGCCCTGCCTGACATCCGACCGGTGTCGCCCCGCGATCGCCCGGCGACGATCCCAAGAGATCAACGGATTACCCACGTCCTCGTCTCTGGGGAGAGCTCGATGCGTCATACCCTCATCGCCTCCGTCGCGACGGTCGCGATCGCGTTCGGTCTCGCACTCACGACTGTCGGCGTCAGCCACGCGCTACCGCACGAGTTCGGCGGCGTCGGCTCGCGGCTGACCGTGGCCGCCGACCTGTGGGCCAGCGGCTCGGCCGTGTCGCCGCCGCTCGTCCTGCTGACCGCAGTCGGCCTCCTGGCTGCGATCTCGATGCGCCCGACCCGAGGCGGGGCCCGCGCTGCTTCCTGGTTGGCCGTCCTCGCGACGATCGGCATCGTGGCCGGGCTGATGGAGCCCGCCCAGCAGCAGATCGTCCTCTTCGCGAATCACGACTTCATGCTGACCCTCACGCTCTATGCGTCGTACGTCGCGTGGATCGCGCTGGTCATCGCCTCGGTCGTCCTCGCTCGCGCCGGCGGCCCCGAGGTCGAGGCGGACGACGCCGACGCCGAGGCGATCGGCTGGTCGGAGATCGAAGTCGCGCTCACGGCGGGTCCCGCCGGGGCCTGACACAGGCTGGACAGGCCCTCAGCGCGACCCGGTCGTCACTCGACAGGCAGTGACCGACAGGCCGATCGACCGGTATGGGCAATCCGCCATGTCGATCGCGTACAGCACCGCCGCGCGGTTCCGGCCGGTCTCGGTCGGGATCGCCTCGTCGGCCGGGTAGGGCGTCGAGTCCGGTGACATCTCGAACGTGAACGCGAAAACGCGATAGCGGCCGTAGAGCCAGTCGCGGGAGGTCCCCGACGAGATGTAGAGGTCGCTCGCCTGTTCGGGCTTGTAGCCGTTCGAGGCCGCCATCGCCTGGCCCATCGCGACGAACGCCTTGTGGTCCTTGACCGCCATGTCAGACGGAACGTCGGTGAGCGTGTAGCCGTACGGCCACATCACGAGCCGGCCCGTCGTGTGGAAGCTCAGCGACACGCGGATCTGCTGGCGGCCCTCGACAACGCGGCTCGCGATGAAGTCGCGGAAGGCCCTCGTCTCGGGCGCCGAGAATGGCGAGGGGCCGCGATAGCGGGAGCTCGTCGGGCTCGAGCTGGCACCGCCGCAGCAGCCCCAGCGGTAGTCGTAATTCCGGTTCAGGTCGGTACCGATCGCCGAGGACGCCGGCGTCGGCTGGCGGTTCTTGCGCCACGAGTGGTAGACACGGCCGCTGATGTCGTACGTCGCGCCGTCCGGGTTCAGCCCGAACACGATCCAGATCTCACGCGCGTTGACGAGGCGGGTGATCGTCGGGTCGCCGCCGTAGCCGTCGACCAGCCAGCGCAGGATCGCGAGCGTCATCTCCTGGCTCATGTGTTCCGCGCCGTGGTGCAGGCCGTCGAAGACGATCTCGGGCTCGCGCTCGTCGACAGCAACGTTGTCCGAGACCTTGACCGCCCAGAGGTCGCGGCCCTGGTAGGACTTGCCGATGGAGAAGCGCTTCACGATCGCCGGGTGAGCGGCCGCCGTCGCGCCCACCTCGGCCGCCATCTCGTTGTACGTGTGGAAGCCGGCGTTCCCGGGCGGGAACGCCGGATCCGCGGCGCTCGCGGGCGGCGCCGCGCTCACCCCCGTGATCGCGAACGCACCGAGGACGGCCAGGACGGCGACCGACCCCCGGCCAAGTCCATGGATCCGCATGGCGTCATCGTGGCGTCCGCCGCTGCGGAGTCAAGCGGCCCGATCGTCCGCGACAAGCGGCGACCGCGGTCGCCTACGTCGAGCGGCCGCTCACGCGGCGACCCGTCAGATCGAGCCGTTGAACGTGTCGCAGGCGCCAGGATCGCCCGACTTGAAGCCGACCAGGAACCAGTGCTGGCGCTGGTCAGCGGAGCCGTGCGTCCACGTCTCGGGATCGACCTGGCCCTGTGTCTTCTGCTGGATCCGATCGTCACCGACGGCGGCAGCCGCGCTCAATGCCTGCTCGACCTGGTCCTGCGACGGTTGCTGGATGTAGCCGGTCGACGACGCGTGGGCGACCCATACCCCGGCGAAGCAGTCGGCCTGGAGCTCGGTCCTGACGCTCTGGCTCTCGGCACCGGTGCCACCGCTGCCGCCGGACAGGCTGCCCTCGAGGTCCTGGATGTGATGGCCGTACTCGTGGGCAACGACGTACGCCTCCGCGAGCGGCCCGCCCTCGGCGCCGAAGCGCGATTGCAGCTCGTCGAAGAAGTCGAGGTCGAGGTACACGGACTCGTCGGGCGGGCAGTAGAACGGCCCGACGGCTGACGTCGCGGTCCCGCAGCCGGTGTCGACGGCGCCCGAGAACAGGACCGTCTGCGTCGGCCGGTACTGGCCGCCGGCCTGGCTGTAGGCGTCGGACCAGTAGGCCTGGATGCTGTTGACGAACCCGACAATCCGGCAGTCGTCGCGGTTGTTCGCGTCTTCGCCAGTCCGGCACTCCTGGGTGAGCTGCGAGCCACCGGGGCCGACGACCGCGTCGTTCTGGCCGGTCCCAAGGAGAGCCGCAGGGTTGCCCCCGAGCAGCACGTACACGACGGCGATGACAAGGCCGATGCCGCCGCCGCCGACGGCCAGGCCCCGCCCGCCGCCGTAGCCTCGGCCGCGAACGTCGGTGACCTGATCGGGGTCCAGCCGCGCCCCTGGGTTGAACGTCACGTCTTGAACTCCTCCCAACCCCCGTCCTTCGCCGGCATCGTCGGCCACGCCTCGGTCGGAATGCCTCAGCGCTGGCCCGGCTCCGCGCTGCAAACGCCTTGCGACCGTCGCGCGTCGAAGTCGCTGCTTCCTGACAGGTTCTGGCAGGTTTTGGCGCTATGGTTCAGGAGTCGATGACGGACGGGCAAGAACGGGGAAAGGGGCAGATATGCTCACCGAAGAGTTGCTGAAGACGATCCTCGACCAGCGAGCGCGCGAGCTCGCGGAAGCCCAGCGGGTGCGCGCCGCGAGAGGCTTCAGCGACGACCAGCGGCATGGCCGGAGCTGGTTCCAGCATCTCTCGCCGACGCCGCCAAGGTTTGGCGGACGGCCTCATCCGGGCAAGGCAGCGACGGAGTCGCTGTAGCGGGCGATGATCGCCTCCGCGGCCGCGAGGATCGATTGACGAAGCCACTCGGGTTCGAGGACCTCGGCGTCAGCTCCCATGCGGAGGATGGCGCCGAGCGCCTCGTCCATCCAGTCGAACGCGACGCGGAGGCGGACGAGATCGGGATAGTCCGGGTCCGGCGTCCGGGTCGCCGCCGCCATGATTCGGGATCCGACGATGCCGGCGAACGCGTCGAGCCGCTCCGGCGCGAGGCGAACGGTGATTGGGAACCGCTCGATCGACCGCTCGTACGCTTCTGTTGAACGCTCCCAGTGATCCGCAAGGTCGAAGCCGTCGGGCCGTTCGAAGCGGTCCGCGATCAGCTGGACGTCCTCGACGCGCGAGACGCGGTACGTCCGGAAGTCGCCGTCGGTCCGGCCGACGAGGTACCACACCCCGCCCTTCAGCACGAGCCCGAAGGGATCGACACGCCGTTCGACGACGCCGCCACGCTCGCCGCGCCGGTAGCGCATGAGGATCGAGCGGTTGTCCCACACCGCCGCGGCGAGGACCTCCAGGTGAGGCAGCGCCTCCGACGCCTGGAACCAACCCGGTGCGTCGAGGTAGAAGCGCTCGGCGACGCGGCTCGCTCGGGCCCGGAGCTCCGGCGGCAACGCGGCCATCACCTTGAGCCGGGCGGCCGCGACGACCGTCCCCAGGCCCAGCTCCGCGGCCGGGCCGGGCAGACCCGACAGGAACACGGCCTCGGCTTCGTCAGCCGTCAGGCCCGTGAGGCGGGTGCGATAGCCGTCGACGAGGCGGACGCCGCCGTGCGGACCACGCTCCGCGTAGATCGGGACGCCTGCCTCTGCGAGCGCCTCGACGTCGCGATAGATCGTCCGGACGGAGACCTCGAGCTCCTCCGCGAGCTCCGCTGCGGTCATCCGGCTGCGGGTCTGGAGGAGCAGCAGGACATTGACGAGCCGGCTGGCGCGCATCGTGGCATCCTACGCTTCTTGGTGACAAGTTGTGTCAGGTATCGGTGGAAGGTTAGGCTGGATCCATGACAGTCGAGACGGATCCCGGCTCCGTTGCCGCAGCCGAGCGAGTTGCCGCTCTCGAATCGGCCGCCGCGGAGCCGCTCCACTTCGACGGCGGCGGGAAGATCCTCGTCGGGACGGCGTCATGGACGGACCCGACGATGACGGCGTCGGGCGTGTTCTACCCGCTCGGCGCGGACAGCGCGGAGGAGCGGCTCCAGTACTACGCCTCGACGTTCCCGGTCGTTGAGGTCGACGCGACGTACTACGCGCTGCCGGCGGAACGCACCGCGCAGCTCTGGGTCGACCGGACCCCGCCGGACTTCACGTTCGACATCAAGGCCCACGCGCTGATGACCGGCCAGGGGACGGAGACCCGGCGGCTCCCGAAGCAGATTCGCGAGGCGCTGCCGGAGGACCAGGCGGCGAAGGCCCGGATCTACACGAAGGACCTGCCGGCGGAGCTGCAGGATGAGGTCTGGCGCATGTTCCGCGAGGGCCTGGCGCCGCTCGCGGACCGGGGCCAACTCGGGTCGATCCTTCTCCAGTATCCAAAGTGGGTCTTCCCGTCCAACGAGAACCGGGCCCTGATCGAGGAGGCCGCCGAGCGGCTCAAGCCGTGGACCGTCGCCGTCGAGTTCCGCAACGGCTCGTGGCTGAACGAGAAGAACGTCGAGCGGACGAGCCGCTTCCTCGCCGAGCGCAACATCCCCTTCGTGATGGTCGACGAGCCGCAGGGCTTCAAGAGCTCGGTGCCGCCCGCTACGCTCGTGACCTCCTCGGATCTCGCGCTCGTCCGCTTCCACGGCCGGAACGCCGAGACGTGGGAGAAGAAGGGCATCACGCCCGCCGAGCGGTTCCGCTACCTCTACCCTCGCGACGAGCTGGCGGAGTGGGTGCCGCGGATCCGCGAGGCGGCCGGCGAGGCCCGCGAAGTCCACCTCATGTTCAACAACTGCTACGCGAACTACGGCACGACGAACGCCCGCGAGATCGCCGCGCTGCTGCTCGACCTCGACGCCGGCCGCGACTAGCGGGCCGCTGGCTCCGCCTCACGGCTGGGCGTCCCGGCCGCGGCGCGGCCTGCGCCGACACGATCGATCAGCCATTCGACGGTCGTGCCCTGGACCAGGAGCGTGAACAGGACGATCCCGAAGGTGGTCGCCTGGAGGAGATCGCGCTGCGGGAAATCGGTCGGCAGCGACAGCGCCATGGCGATGGCGACGGCGCCCCGCAGCCCGCCCCAGAACAGGATGTGGAGCCACGCAAGTGGCAGCGCCTGCCGGTCGTCTCGGCCCGACGTCAGTCGCGACGCCCCGCCGAGCAGGCCGTACACGACCACAGCCCGGCCGACGAGGATCGCAACGATGCCCCAGGCGATCCACGGCAGCGCCGACGCGACGTCACCCAGGCCGATCGCCAGCCCGATCAGGAGGAAGACGACCGCGGTGAGGAGGAACGCCGCGAACTCCCACACGGTGTCGAGCGCCTCGAGCGACCGCTCGCTCATCCCGACGCGCCTGGCGTGGTTGCCGACGAGCAGCCCGGCCACGACCGTCGCGATGATCCCGGATTGACCGAGCGCGTCCGCGACGATGTACGTCCCGTAGGCGGCCGCGACCGAGAGCGTCAGCTCGACGAGATGGTCGTCGACCGCCGCGATGAGCCGCGATGCGACCCAGCCGGCGGCGAGCCCGATCGCCGTACTCGCGACGATGATGGTCGCCACCGAGACGACGACCCCCGCCGGCGTGACCGTCCCCACGACGACCTGGACGGCCACGCTGAAGACCACGAGCGCGGTCCCGTCGTTGAAGAGGCTCTCGCTCTCGATGAGCGTGGCGAGGCGTCGGGGCGAGCCGAGCTGCTTGAACGTCGAGACGACAGCCACCGGATCCGTCGCGGCGACCATCGCCCCGACGACGAAGCCGAGCTCGAGGGGGAGGCCGGTCGCGACGGCCAGAACCGCCGCGACGATCGCAGCGCTGACGAGGACGCCGGGGGCCGCCAGCAGCACGATCCCGCCGAACGTCCCCCGAAAGTCGTCGATGTCGATCCGGAGCGCGGCCTCGAACACGAGGCCCGGCAGGAGGACGAGCAGGACGAGCTCGGGGCTGATCACGACATCGACCGGGAGGATGGCGCCCGCGAGGACGCCGAGGACGACGAGGGCGACCGTGTACGGGATGGGCAGCGCCAGGCGATGGATGAGCCAGCCGACGATCCCGGCCGCAGCGACCAGCCCGACGAACAGCTCGATGGCGACGGTCGTCGAGTCCGAGGTCATGTCCACCTGATCCTAGGGGCTGGTCTCCGACGTGGACTGCCCTACGTGCGCTCCCGGCCCTCGCTCCCGCGGTCGCGCAAGAAGCGCTCGATCTCGGAGATGAGGTCATCCCCGGACGGCAGCCGCTCCTCGTCGACCATCGCCTCGAGCCGCTCGACATACGTTCGAGTCGTCTCCTCGAGGGCGGCTGCGGCGTCGAGGCGTTCGCGGAGCTGCTTGGCCTCCTCGATGAGCTCGGGGTCCACGACATCGGCCTTGACGTGGCGGCCGACGGCCGACAGCAAGGCGACCGCCGCAGCCGGGTACGGGCCGGAGATGTAGTGCGGCACCTGTGCGTAGTAGCCGCACGCGGCGATGCCGGCCGCGGCAACTGACGACTCGAGCACGGAGATCGCCGCCGATGGGACGCGCAGGATTCCGGCCGGTCCGGGCTGGACCTCGCCGAGCAGCAGCTCGGGCTTGGAGGTCGACCCGAGGACGTTGACCGAACGCGTGTGCGGAACCGCCGCGGGAATCGCGCCCAGGCTGATCCACAGCGAGACGTCGAGGTCCCTGACGATGTCGACGACGTCGGCGGCGAACTCACGCCACCGGAAATCTGGCTCCGCGCCCGCGAGCACGAGCAGGTCGCGACCGGCGACGCGGCGGTGGCGGAGCGTCAGATCCGGCCACGTCAGGTCGGCGAGGCGGCCGTCGTGGATCTCGAGCGTCGGCCGGCGGGCGCGGTAATCGAACAGGGCGTCGCCCTCGAACTCGACGATCGTCGGGCCATCGCCCGCGAGCCTCGCGGCCGCCGTCGAGGAGGCATCTCCGGCGTCGATCCAGCTGTCGAATGCCGCGACGAGAATCGGGGCATCGAGATCGGGCGGTCGGTCGAGCCGATAGCGGGTCACCGCCGAAGGATAGGCCGAACCGACGGGGCGTCCCGACAGGTGCGATGGGGCCGATCTCGTGGCGCGGAGTACGCTGCGTCGGGTGGGCTTCGAGGTGCCGGTTCGGGCCGTCTCGCGCTCGCGCAGGCCGCGCGGCGTGCTCGCCGTGATGGCCGCCTTCGCGCTCGTCGTCAGCGGCGCCGCAGTGTCGGGCCTCGGAGCCACGCGACTGCCGTCGGCCGCCGCCCGCGTCGCGTCGCCAGGCGTCGCCACGCCGTTCCCGAGCCGGCTGACCGCGGAGCGCGGCCCGACCCTCCGATTCGAGCCCGCCAGCTTCAATCGGCCGCTGCCGACATCGATGGAGTGCCACAGCGTCGCGCCCACCCAGTGCCGGCGCCTCGTCCGGGCGGCGCTCCGGATCCTCCCCGACGAGCTTCCCGACGTCCGCACCGCCGCCGTGTGGGAGTCGCTCGTCTGCAACGACAACTTCGATTGCCCGCCGGACCACCTCCGCGACGCCGAGCCGGCGGGAAGCGTCGTGCTCGGCTTCGTCGACCGCAGCGAGAGCGTCGCGGTCAACGTCGTGGACTGGGGCTACGGGACGTCCGTCCGGCTGGGGCTCCGCGCGTGGCTCGCGAGGTCCGTTCCGACGGAGTGAGCCGCAGGACCGGGTTGGCCGCTCATCGCCCGGGATCAGCCGAGGGCGGCGCCGATCGCGGCCGACGATCGCCCGACCACCCTCCCCAGCGAGACGCGGACCGTCGCGGGTCGTGGCACCGGCAGCCGCAGGACGAGGACGAGGCTGACGATCACGAGCGCGAAGCCGGCAAGCAGCTCCGGTCCGACATGCTCGCCGAGGACGAGGCCGCCCCAGAAGATGCCGAACATCGGCACGACGAACGTCGAGCTGCTGGCGGCCGTCGCGCTCGTCCGGGCTGCGATCCGGAAGTAGACCGGCCAGGCGATGGCGGTCGACACGACACCCATCGCCACAAGCGATCCGGCCGCGGCAGATGACGGGACGGGCGGCAACCCGGTCGCCACAGCGATCGGCAGCAGGATGAGCGTGGCGGCGACGAGCTGGCCCGTCGCGAGATCGAGCGGGGCGACGTCGGCGAGGTGTCGCCGAACCCACGTGCCGGCGAACGCGTAGCTGAGCGCCGCCGCAAGCCCGGCGGCGAACGCGAGCATCGTCGAGGGCCCGATCTCGATCGGCGACCCGCCGAGAAGGAACGCGACCGCTCCGAACCCGAGGACCAGGCCGGCGATGACGCCTCGCGACAAGCGCTGTCGGAGCCACGCCGCCGAGACGATCGCCGTGAACAGCGGCGTCGTCGCCATGATCAGCGAGGCGAGTGACGCCGGCAGGCTGAGCGTCGCGAACGCGAGCAGCGTGAACGGGATCGCGGAGAACGTCGCTCCCGTGACGAGGATCGCGACGGGCTGGCGGCGCGCGGCGCGCCATGCCGACCGCCCGGTGAAGGCTGCGAGGACCAGCCCCGCGATCGCCACCCGAATCTCGGCCGTCCAGACCGGGCCGATCTCGGGCGCAGCGACCCGAAAGAACAGGAAGGCGGCGCCCCACACGGCACCGAGGTACAGGAGCAGGGCGAGGTCGCTGGCAGCGACGCCGGAACCCGGAGTGGCGTTGGAAGAGCGCGATGACGGCATGACCGCATCGTCACCCGCGAAGCCTCCGGTTTCGAGCGACGAGCGTCACCGCGCGCCGGCCGTCATTTGACGGTGCAACGACTTTGCGGAACGGCGGCGCGGGCCCCGGTGTACGAAGATCGATGCGAATGAGAGGTGGCCCAGGCGCCGCAATGCTGGGGTTGGCGGTGGTAGTGGCCGCGGCCTGGGCGAGCGTCCCCGCGGTCTCGTCGGCCGCCTCGCCCACGCCGTCTCCCTCGGACCGGCCTCGCGAGCGGCCCGAGATTCAGGCGTGGCTGGATCACCCCGTGCCGCCCGACGTCGCCCCGGGGTCAGCGCTCGACGTCGGTGTGACGCTGTGGGACCCGGCTGGCCCGGGGATTCCGCGAATGGGCGCGACGATCTTCGTGCAGGCAGTCCCACCTGACGGCTCCGGCGACGCGACCCGCGCGGTGGCGATCCGCGACTGGCCGGGCCACTACCGGGCACGGCTCGGGGTGCCATCGGGCGGCCTCGCCCGGGTTGAGATCGGCGTCCCCGGCACGATGTGCGAGAACGATGTCTGCCGCGATAGCGACTGGTTGTTCGAGATCGCCGGCACGGGTCCGCCGTCCGACGCTCCCGTCACGGCGCTGTCGAAGGCCCGAATCGAGCTTGACTCCGGGACGGTGTCTGCCGGCCGGCCGATCGACGTGGCGGTGACTGTCGAGCCCAACACCGACTGGGACGCGTTCCGCCTGCCGGCGGACGTTGTCGTTCGCGCACACGAGGCGCGCGGGCCGAACGTTTCGACGGCCACGCTGCCGCTCCTCGACGAAGCGGCCGGGGGGTACGAGGGGACGATCACGGTACCCGAGGCAGGCGAGCTGATCTTCGAAGCGGCGCTCGACGCGGACGGCGGCGACGCGACGCGGTTCGGGACGTCGATGACCCGTGTCGCTGTCGCAGCCGCGCCCCTGGTCGGCGGGACAGCCAGGGAGGGCGCTCCCGGCGCCGGCGAGCCGGGCAAAGCGAGAGACGAAGGCTTGCCGACGATCCTCGTCTTGCTGCTCGCGGTCGCGGCGATCGCCGGCGTTGGCGTGATGCTCGCGGGCTTTCGGTCGGCAGGGCGCTAGGCCGCGTCTGCATCGCCGCAGCCGTTTCTTACACGCTCCGCCGCGATGCCGTTCGTGGCATAGCGCCTCGCCGCGCCGGGCCGGCCCCCGCGTCGAATTTGATGCATCGAACGGCATCGCAGAGGGACGGCCGGCATTTCCGGCAGACTGTGAACGCGATGCGAGCCCGCCGGCTGCGGAACCACCTCGCCATCCCGCTCGCGGTCGTCGCGCTGGCGGCGTGCGGACCCGCCACCGGGAGCCCGGCGGCTGCGTCGCCCGCGGGCTCCGGGCATCCCACACCTGTCGTCCAGCTCCCGCGCCGGGCGGGCCGTCGACACATCCATCGGCGGCGCCGTCGACGGCCGCCGGAACGCTTCGAATCCGCGAATTCGACGTCCGCCGCGGCACTCACCCGCACGATGTCTACAAGCTGGTCCTCGTCACCGGCGGCTAGTCGCGCGAGGATGCCAGAACGGCCCGGACGCCACCGCGACCGGGCCGTTCGACACGCGATCGTCAGTCGACAACCATCCCGAATGGAGAGGCCCCGCCCGGGATCGCGACCGGCGAGCCCGAGAGCTCGGTGAGGCCGGTTCCGTCAACCGCGAAGGCGCTGATCTTCGCCACGCCGGCGTCGACGACGTAGAGGTACGCGCCATCGGGCGAGACCGAGGCATCGAACGGCCGCAGGCCCGTAGGACTGTTCATGGCCGTCGATCCCGCGAGCGCGAGCGTCCCGTTCGCGGCGAATGCGTACCGCGAGATCGAGCTTGAGCCCGTGTTGATGGCGAAGAGCGTCGATCCGTCGGGGGTGACCGCGACCCAGCATGGGGCGGTCTGGTTGTCCGCGAACGGCGACGCGGCGATCGCCGTCAGCCCGCCGTCGGCGGCGGCGCTGTACACCGACACGGATCCGTTGCCGGGACCGTCGTGGGCGTTCGACACAAACAGGACGTCATCGTCGATCGGCGAGAAGGCGCTGCCGAAGGGGCCGATCCGCTGAGCGGCGAACGGCGAGCCCGTTGCCGCGGTCAGCCGGCCGTCGCGGCCGATCCGGAAGCCGTCGAGGAACGACGGCCCGGCGTTCGGCCCGACGCGGGTGGCCACGAGGCGGCGTCCGTCAGGACTGATCAGCACGTGTCCCGGCAGCGCGTCGTCCGGAAGCGCGTAGGTCGAGTTCGCGATCGGCGTCAAATGACCGCCGGCGTTCAACCGGAAGCCGGTGTAGTTGCTGCCGCCGGCGCCCCCGTTCGCGACGTAGACGAGGCTGCCGTGCACCGTGATGCTCGTCGGAAGGCGGCCGTTCGCATCTTCGACCTCGACGAGGCGAAGCGCGCCGCCCGGCAGGATCCGCAGCACGGAGAGCTGGTCGCTTCCGGGGTCCGTCGCGAGGAGATAGCGGCCGTCGGCCGTCTCCTGCAGGCCGCCGGCAGAGCCGAACGGCGCGCCGGTGCCGGCGCCGCCCGCATTGAACGGGGAGCCGGCGAGCGCCGTCAGCGTGCCGTCGGCGTGACGATTGAAGCCGGCGATCGTGTTGTGTCCGGCGCTGTTGTTGTTGACGTAGACGTGGCCGACGACCGGCGACCCCGCGGCGAATGCGGCGCCGGCCGAGAGACTGGCCATGATCCCAATGGCCGCTGCGACGAGGCCGAAGGTGCGGGCGATACGGTGCATCAGGTGCTCCTCCTGGTGGCCGGCGTTCGGTACCGGCCGCTGACGAGCACCTTCGCTATGGGGTGTGTCGCGTTTGTGACCTGTCGTTGACGGTTCGATGACGACGGGCGCCCGGCCGCTCAGTCGCCGATTGCAACCTCTGTCTCGCCGCCGAACGCGAGGGGCTCGCCGACCTGGTACTGGTCCGCGATCGCGTTCCATGCCTGGAACCCCGGGTGGTTGTCGTGCTCGTGGTGACCCTCGCCGGTCGCGAATACGGCCACGACCATGAACTGTGTCGAGCCAGCCACCGGCCGCGAGCTGATGTCGAGCCGCGAGAGTGAGGCGCGAACGAGCGAGCCCCGTCCGGCAAGCTCCTGCCAGACTGGGACCTCGTGCATCCGGAACCCGTCGACGAACTCGTCGATCCGGTCGGTCCGGACGTTCAGGATCACGGTGATCGTCTCCATATGGCCTCCTCCTGGCGTCTCCGTCTTACGTCCGCTCCAGCCTGTCGAGCGCGGACCGCGCCGCATGCAACCCCGACATCCCGTGGACGCCGCCGCCCGGCGGCGTCGCGGCGGAGCACAGGAAGATCGCGGGGTCGGGTGTCGAGTACGGGTCGAACACCCGCAGCGACGGTCTCGTGAAGAGCTGGCCGAGGTCGAGCCGGCCGCCGCCGATGTCGCCGCCGATGTCATTGGCGTTGTTGGCCTCGATCTCGGCCGGGCCCCGCGCGGCCGTCGCCAGGACCCGATCGCGGAAGCCGGGCGCGAACCGTTCAATCTGTCCGACGATCCGGTCGGTCGCGTCCATGACGAGCCATTGGGGACGTGGCAGTACGCCCACACCGTGTGCTTGCCGGTCGGCGCCCGCGTCGCGTCGAACAGGCTGGTCTGGGTCAGGAGCACGAACGGCCGCTCCGGGACGCGGCCCGCCGCGATCTCGGCCTCGGAGCGAGCGATCTCCTCAAGGGTGCCACCGAGGTGGACGGTTGCCGCCTCGAGGAGCTCCGGGTTCCGCCACGGGATCGGGCCGTCGATCGCGATGTCGAGCTTGTAGACGCCCGGCCCGTGGCGGTAGCGCTCGAGCCGGCGGCGGTAGCCGTTGGGCAGGCGCGTCCCCGCGATCATGGCCAGCGACTCCGGCGACGTGTCGAAGATCGCGACTCGGTGCTCGGGCAGATCCGACAGCCGCTCGACCCGCCGGCCCGTCTCGACGCGCCCACCGCGGGCGGTCAGCTCGGCGACGAGCGCCTCGGGCAGCCGGCCGGCGCCGCCCTCGGGAAACGGCCAGCCACCGACGTGTGCCGCGGCGCCGAGCACGAGCGCGGCCGCGGCGCTGACGGGCTCCGTCAGCGACAGGATCGAGTGTGCCGCGATCCCGGCGAAGAGCGCCCGCGCGGCGTCACCGCGGAACTGCCGCGCGAGCCGCGTCGCGGGTTGCAGCGCCACGAGCCCGAACCGGGCCATCCGGAGCGCGCGGGGCGGCGACAGCGGTACGTGGAATGGCCCGAGCAGATCGGGCAGGAGTGTCGGCGAGGCGTCGACGATCCAACCGAACAGCCGCCGGTACGCGTCGGCGTCGGCGCTCGTGCCGAGACCCCGGGCTGTCTCGTCGACGTCGCCGCGCAACAGGACCGCCGAGCCGTCGTCGAGCGGATGACCGACCGCGGCCGGCGGCCGGACCCAGCGCAGGCCGTGGCGTTCCAACGCGGGTGCCGTGTCGAGGAAGAACGGCGAGATGCGCGCGAAGGCGTGGATCGAGCTGCAGACGTCGTGGACGAACCCCGGGAGTGTGAGCTCCGCCGAGCGCGAGCCACCACCGGGCGTGTCGGCCGCCTCGAGGACCGCGACCGAGTGGCCGGCACCTGCCAGCGTCACCGCCGCGGCGAGACCGTTCGGTCCCGAGCCGACGACGACCGCGTCGACCGGCCCGCTGCCTTCTCGTGGGCGCCCGTCACTCGGCCGGGTCACCACGCGGCCGTCACCACTCGGACCCCGCGATTCGCCGCACGTCGCTCAGCCCGAACGGCGGCACGAGCTCGCCGGCGGGTGTCCGGACCCACCACTGGCCGGTCGCCCGCCACTCGGCCCAGGTCGAGTAGCGGTAGTGGAAGAGCCGCGCCCGGACGAGCGCCGGCGGGGCGTCGGTGAACGGATTGCGGCGGAGCAGCCGGAGCGTCGGCTCGTCGTCTTCGAGCAACCGCACCAGGAACTGCACGAACCACTCGCCGGCGTACCGAGGCGACAGCGGAATGAACCAGATCATCCAGTCGAGGCGGTAGTGGTACGGCGCGACCTGCGGCGGCGTCCGCGACGGCGCGCCCGGCTTGCCCTTGAACTCGTACTCGCGCCAGGCTTCCGGGGTGTCGCCGCGCGCTCCGGACAATCCGTCCGCGGCCCCCTCGACGACCACCTCGTAGCGGGTCCGCCCCACCGACCCGAACGCTCCGTACGTGTTGACGATGTGGAAGGGGTTGAACGACGCGTTCATCGCCTGGCCGGGGCTCGCCAGGTTCCGGACAGGCCACCAGCTCAGGACGACGACGAGCGCTGCCATCGCGAGGACGAGTCCGGTGAACCAGACCGGCGTCGCCGCGAACGTGCTGGCGGCCGGCGCGCCGGCCGGGTCGGCGATCCCGGCCAGGCAGGCAACGATCGTCAGCCAGTTCAACCAGGCGTAGTTGCCGCTCACGACGAGATACAGCTGGGTGAGGATCATCAGGATCGCGGCGATCGAGGCCATCGGCTGCGGCAGGAAGAGGCCCCACGGGAGCACCAGCTGCGCCGCGAAGTTGCCGACGACCTCGACGCGGTGGAGCGGCCGCGGCAGGTGATGGAAGAACCACGACAGCGGATTGGGCATCGGCTGGGTCTCGTGGTGGTAGTCCATGCAGGTCAGCGATCGCCAGCACGGATCCCCGCGCAACTTGATCAGGCCGGCTCCGAACTCGACCCGGAACGCCAGCCAGCGGAACGCCAGGATCACCAGCCACTGCGGCGCGGTCTCGGCGTTGCCGAGGAAGATCCCGAGGAAGCCCGCCTCGAGCAGCAGCGATTCCCAGCCGAACCCATAGAACGTGCCGCCGATGTTGACGATGGACTGGTAGAGGACCCACAGGACGATCCATGCCGCAATCGTGACGGGTAGCGGCGCCCGCTGCGGCAGCCCGACGACGAGCAGGAGCGCGACCACGACGCCTGTCCACGCCCCGATCGCGAGCCGCCGATCCGAGTACCCCCAGTGGAAGAGGCTGGGAGTGTCCAGGAACCGCGTGCGGGTGAGCAGCCGCGTGGCAGGCTGGAGCCCGTGCTCGCCTGCGAGCGGGGCGAACTGCTTCGCTGCAACGAGGAAGGCGATCGCGTAGATGAGCGCGAGGCCGCGCTCGATCAGGAACCGCGCGATCGTGTAGTCGGGTGCGTCGAGGGTGGGCATCGTCGACAGTCGCTGGAGCGATGACTCAATCGTCGGCCATCCGCGGTGTCGGCGTCATGCCCGGCGGCCACGTCAACCGACACGGCGGCGTGGCGAGATGACACGACGACGGCGCACGCCTATCGTCGGACCGACCGGCGACGTGTCGACTACCGGGGAGGAAAGACGTGCGACTGCCCGAACGCACCGATCAGCTCGGCTGGGGGATCCTGGGCGCGACCGCCGCGGCGGCGTTCGCTGTCTGGATGTTCTTCTTCCCGGACTCCATCCCGGAGAAGTTCGCCTGGGACGTCCATCCCAGGATGTCGCAGCTGTTCATCGGCGCCGGCTATGTGTTCCGGACGGCGTTCTTCCTGTCGGTCGCGTTCGGCCGCGACTGGCGCGGACTGCGCTGGATGTTCTGGGGCAATCTCGCGTTTACGGGGACACTGCTGCTCGCGACGTTCTGGCACGCGGACGAATTCAACTGGGATCCGTCCCAGACCGTTGTCGGCCACCTCTGGCTGATCCTGTACATCTTCGAGCCGGTCACGATGCTCTACATGGTCCCGCGCGGCGTCTGGCGCATCCCCGCCCCGACCGCGGGCGGCCCCATCTGGCAGCCGTTTCGCTGGTTCCTGATCGCGACGACGGGTTTGCTGCTGTCCGACGGTTTGTTGCTCGTGATCAACCCGGAGTTCGCGGCTATTCGCTGGCCGTGGGAGCTGAACCCGCTCGACGCCCGGATCATGGCCGCGTGGTTCATCGGCTGGGCGACCTGGTGCGCGACGATGGCGTTCGCCCGGGACTGGCTCGAGATCCGGCTCCCGGCAGCGCTTTTCGTCCTCAACGGCGCCGCGCTGAGCGCGGTCAACTTCCTGAATGGCGATCTGCTCAGCGGAACCGGGCCGGCGCACGCGTACCGGACGGGACTGCTCGTCCTGACACTCCTGATGACTGGCTTCGCGGCGTACCAGGAAGTTCGCCGCGTCCGTGGCGCACCGGCCCGGGCGCCGGGGACCGACCGGGAGCCGCAACCGGCCGCCTGACCGAGCCGCTCATGTCCGGGGTGCAGGATTTGAGCCGCTGCCATAATGGGTCGCCGCTCTAGGGGGAAGATCATCTCAGGGCTCCCGCGGGCCTCCGTCCTCGAGAACGTCCGCTTCACGGTCACGTACCTGCTGCCGAGCATGCTCCGAGGGATCGCGATCCCGTTGCCGTTCTGGGCCGAGGTGGCGACGCGCTTCGACACCGGGCGCGGCGTGGCGACGGTGGAACGGCTGGCGGAGCGCTACTCCGGCCGGCCTGTGATGCTTCGAAGCGTCGGCGGGCAGACGCTCCTCGTCCTGGCCGCCGAAGACGTCCGCCGTGTCCTGGAGTCGCCCGTCGCCGTCTACGCAATGAACGCTGCCGAGAAGCGGCGTCTCTTCTCTCCGTTCGCCCCAGATGCGCTCAACGGCTCACCGCCGGATCTCCACGCCGAGCGCCGGCCATTCAACGAGGCGGTGCTCGACTACGGACACGAGCCGCATCGCCTCGCGGAGCGATTCGTGAGGGTCGTCCACGAGGAGGTCACCGCGATGCTGTCGGACGCCGGGGTCCTCGACTATGAGCGGTCGGTCGCAGCTTTTCGAAGAGTCTCGCGGCGCTGCGCCCTCGGCGATGCCGCCGCGGACGACACGGAGCTGAGCGAGGAGCACAGCCGATTGCGCGCGGACGCCGACTGGCTGGGGCTCAAGGTCTGGGATCGACGCAGGAACGCACGGCTTCGGGCGTCCATGGACGAACGAATCCAGCGATACGTCGCCGCCGCCGAACCCGGCACCCTTGTCAGTCTCTTCGAGTCGGCGCCAAAGGCGGCCGACACCCGGCCCAATGGCCAGGTGCCGTTCTGGCTGATGGCGCTCGACGCGGTTCGGACCGCGGTCTTCAACGCCCTGGCAGTGCTCACGACGGATCCGGCCGCGCATAAGCGCGCGCTCGCGGAGGTCCGCATGGCGGACAGCGCCCATGGGCCGGGCACGGTTGCCGGCCTCGCCCAACTTTCCTTCGTGCGCGCCTGCCTGCTCGACAGTGTTCGGCTGTGGCCGGCGGCCGCAATGCTCGTGCGAGTGACGGCGGCCGAGACGGAGTGGTACGGCGAGAAGCTGCCGATTGGCGCGAGGGTCCTCATCCCTGTCGTCGCCCACCACCGTGCGCGACGGCTGCCGCATGCGAACCGGTTCGCGCCAGATCTTTGGCTCGATGGTTCGGCAGACGCCGACTGGCAGATGAACGTGTTCTCGCGAGGTGGCGCGCAGTGTGCCGGGCGGAATCTCGCTCTCCTGCTCGGCACTGCCAGCCTCGCTGAGCTGCTCCGACAGCGCGAATTCGAGCTCCTGAGGCCGAAGCTGGCCCCGGGGCGGCCGCTCCCGTACGGAATCAACGCGTTGAACGTCCGATTTGCCATCGGCGCAACCCACTGACATCGATGATCGCCACAGGGGTGCTGCGGCCAAGAGGCCGGCCTCGGCGCGCGGCCACTGTCGGCTGGCCGACAGCGACGGGGTGTCGAACGGCATCGCGGCGTCGGAAGAGCGCGGATACGTTTCCCGCTGCGGGTGGCCCGGAGGCTCGACATCGTTCCCCCGGCGGTGTTATTCGCGCCGGGCCCCCGCTTTTTCGCGTACCCAGCGGCGCGCCCGAGGACGGGCGGCACGAAAACGCCGCCCACCCGGTGGGTGGACGGCGCAGCGTCGTCGTGTGAAAGCCGACGTCAGTCGGTCGCGAACTCCCGGAGCTTGCGGCTCCGCGAGGGGTGGCGCAGCTTCCGCAGCGCATGCGACTCGATCTGGCGGATCCGCTCGCGCGTCAGGCCGAACTCCCGGCCGACCTCCTCGAGCGTCCGCGGTCGCCCGTCGTCGAGCCCGAACCGCAGCCGGAGGACGCGCTCTTCGCGGCCCTCGAGGCTGTTGAGGACCTTCGCGACCTGCTCCTTGAGAAGCTGATCGGCGACGACTTCGTCCGGACGGACCGCGTCCTGATCCTCGATCAGCTGGCCGAGCTCCGTGTCGCCTTCCTCGCCGACGGGCGTCTCGAGCGAGATGGGGGAGCGGCCGTAGCGGCGGACCTCTTCGACCCGCTCAGCGGTGATCGCCATGCGGGGATCCTTCGAGAGCTCCGCGGCGATCTCCTCCGCCGTGGGCTCGCGCCCGAGCGAGAGCGTCAGCTCGCGCGTCGTCCGGGTGACCCGCTGCATGGTCTCGACCATGTGGACCGGGATGCGGATCGTCCGCGACTGGTCCGCGAGACCGCGCTGGATCGCCTGGCGGATCCACCACGTCGCGTAGGTCGAGAACTTGAACCCGCGCTGCCACTCGAACTTGTCGACTGCCCGCATCAGGCCCGCGTTGCCCTCCTGGATCAGATCCAGGAAGCCGAGGCCGCGGTTCATGTACTTCTTCGCGTTTGCGACGACGAGCCGGAGGTTCGCCGACGTCAGGTGATCGCGCGCCACCCGCCCACGGGTGACGAGATCGTCGATGATCTCGGCGACGGTCTCCGCTTCGTTGCCCGCCTCGAGCCAGCGCCGGACCGCCGCAACGGCGACCTCGTCACGGGCCCACGTCCGCATGGCGACGATCGCCTTCTCGTCGCGGATGATCGTCCGACGGCCGTCGCCGTTGGTCCAGTCGAACAGCGCGGTGAACGACTCCACGTCGAGCTGCTCGTTGTAGATGGCCCGCAGGTTGCGTGCCTTCTCGAGAAGCTGCCGAGCCTCGCCCTCCGCCGCCGCGATCGCGTCCGTAAAGCCGAACTTGGGCGCGGTCACGAGCAGATCCATGGCCCCGTCGTCGGCCAGCGCGTCGCGGACGATGCGGTGGGCATCGTCGGCGAACGGCAGTCGATACGCGGGATTCTTGGCTCGGGTCTTGGCCTCCGTGTCGTGCAGCGTCCACTCGTGGACGTCGACGATCGCGGTCCACGGATCCGTAGCGACGCGGACCCCCAGCTCGAGGGACTTGGCGAGGACGACCTCTTCCTCTGCGGTGAGCAGCGGCACGCGCGCGATCTCGCGCAGGTAGAGGCGCGTCGAGTCTTCGACGTCGAGCGACTCCTCGTCGACGACCTCCGCCGGCTCCTCGTCGGGGTCGGCGGTCGTCGCGACCGGGACGACCGGCTTCGCGGCCTCCGACTCGATGGCCTCCGTCGCCGCGGCCTCCGCGGCGAGCTCCTGGTCACCGGGCTCCGGAATAGCGTCTAGGGTGAGCGCAGGGGCGAGCTCCGAATCGGTCGGCTCGACCCCGTCGTTTGCGTGGTCAACGAAAGTGATCAAGGTGACTCCATAGCTCCGAGACGGCACACGGCGACCGCCGTCCCGGCGCAGACGTTCATGAATTTCGGCCGACCCGCCCTCCGCCGCAGCGGATCCGCCCATATGCCGGTCCCGCCTCGAGCCGGACATACGTTGTGGCGTGTCAAGTGTTGACACGCCATCTCGCCTCATATCCTACCCGAAAAGGGGCCGTTCTGGCAACCCCCTTGTCAATACTCCCGGCCAGTATTGCGAGTTCTTCACCTGGCTCAGATAACCGTCTATCGGATCCCCATTATGGCGTCCTCGTCGCGCCGGAGGGGAGACGGTGGCGACAACGATCGCGCCCGCGTACGCGGTTCACGCCTTCGCGGGCCTCACGACCATCTGCGGTCGGCCGGTCACGAGGAGCCAGGCAGGTAGGACGATCACCGCGAGCACCGGCAGAATCGCCGGGTCGCCGACCATCAGTGCGCCCATGAAGATCGCCAGCCAGCCACTCCGCGTCACCGCCACGAGGAGACCGATGAGGCAGGCCGACAGGGCGATCGCCTGGGGCACCTGCGGAAACGCGGCGTAGACGAAGAGCCCCATCGCCACCGCCGCGAACACCGACGGGAAGATCCGGCCGCCACGAAAACCGGAGCCGCTCGCCACGAGGAGCGCGATGAGCTTGACGACCGCAAGCATCGCCAGCCCGATCGGCGCGTAGCTCGACGCGGTGGCCGTGAGCTCCTTCATCTGCTCGAGGCCCTTGAACATCGAGATCTGGCCGCCGACGACGCCGAGGACGCCGAGGACCAGGCCGCCCGCGACGAGGGCGACGATCGGTCGGCCCAGCCGATGGAACGCGGCGTGGATCAGCGGAAACAGGTAGATGGCGACGAGGCCGACCGCCGCCGCTCCAGCGGCGATCACCGAGCCCGTCACGAGGTCGATCAGCTGGGGCGAACCGTACGGAGCGATGGTCAGCGCGAACGACTCGCCACCAAGCGTGAGCATCGTGATCGAGCCCGCGGCAGCGGCGACGAGCGGCCCGAACAGGCGGTCCCAGAGGGGCCGGCCCGACGTGTCCGGGGCTTCGCTGAGCAGGAGGGCCGCGCCGATCGGCGTCCCGAACATCGCCCCGACAGTTCCCGCAAACGCCAGGCCGCTCCACGCCTGCGCCGGCAGGCGCGGCAGGAGACGGGCACCGATCGCGACCGCCAGCCCGATGTTGATGGCCAGGATCGGGTTCTCGGGCCCGAGGCTGACGCCGCTCCCGAGCGTGACGATCACGGCGATCGCGAGGCCGGGCATCACGATAAGCGGCAACGGCGGAGCCGCCAGCTCCGTCGTCGCGGGGTCGGGACCGGCGTGGCCCGGCGCGAACGTCACGACCAAGCCGACGGCGACGCCGGCGAGCGTCAGGACCGCGATCGTCCAGGGCGGCGAGTCGGCGGCGAGGCCCAGCGACGTTGGGAGGCCCTCCCAGAGCAGGTCCTCGAGCCAGCCGGCGACCACGGTCAGACCGATCAGCAGCACCGCCGACGCGATGCCGACGACGACGCCCGGGATGACAAGCGGCAGCAACCGACGAGCGGGCGACCGATCCGCCGACTGGGTCACCCGCCGGCCCTGTCCATGGCGACAGGGTACGCGGCCACCGGACGGGCGGACTGAGCCCAGGGAGCGATCAGCCGCCCGGCATGAACTCCAGGAGGTTCTCTGCGCTCGTCCCGCCGGACGTCTGGATCACCCGAACGGGACCGACGCCCCGGGCGTAGAACTTCTGCTCCTCGACGTCGGGCTCGAGCGGTGTGTAGTCGCGAGTCTTGAGGCAGCCGTCGTACGTTCCGGCCGGGACCTCGACGTGCTCGTCGACCGCGAGGATCTCGGCCGCATCCTCGGCCTGACCCGCGTAGTACTCCTGCCGATACGTCATGCCGACCTGCGGATCCGCCGGCAGGATCACGCCGGCGAGCGCCCCGTCGACGCCGGCCTCCCAGGAACCCTCGGTGCTGACGATCTGGCCGTTCTCGTACTCCTTCGTGTCCTCGCCGAGGTACCAGAGGTTGCCGACCTTGTCCTGGGCGTACCAATCGAGCGTGTCCTCGATCGTCTCGCCTTTGAGCGTGACGATGTCGTGCACGACCCGAGCCTCGATGCCGACGATCTCCTTTGTCTTGTCAAGGACGGTTACCTCGACCCGCTGGTCGTTGCCCTCGCCGTCGGTCTCGGAGTAGACCCAGTGGCTGCCGACCGCCATCGGCCAGAACGGGTTGTCGATCGGGACGCCGGCGAACAGCGCCGGGTCGGGCTCGAGCGGGTCGCTGCCCTGGGGGAGGGGCAGCGGGGTGGCCGACGCCGAGGCGGCGAAGGTCGGGGCCGGCGAAGGTGAAACGGGGGCCGTGGCTACCGGTGAGCTCGGCGGGCTGCCCTTCGGGATGGGTGTCATCGGCGTCCCGGATTGGCCGCAGCCCGCGACGCAGAGTATCGCGACCAATGCAGCGCAACGCCGGGTCATTGTTGGGACTCCGCGCCGGCGAGGACGCGGGCGAGCTGCCCTTCGGTCGGCATCGTCGCGGCGAACGCCGCGATGACGACGCCGCGCCGGTCGACGACGAGGATCGCCGGACCGGGCTCGTCACGAGCCGCCAGCCACGCTGCCGGCGGCTCGGCGGCGACGACGTCCGGATCGACGTTGAGGGCCCGCGACCATTCGGCTGGAGCGGCCACGAGGAATGCACGCGATCCCGGCGCCGCGAGCGTCGCCGCCACGAGCCCGCCGACATCGATCTGGCCCGGCCGCGCCGCCGGATCCGGGACGTACATGACGACGAGCGTCCCGACCAGGTCCTCGAACTCGAGCGTCCCGTCGTCGGTGTCCGACAGCGGCCCGCCGACCGACCGGAATTCGATCGCCGGCGCGGTCCGGCCGACAACGAAGTCGCGCCAGCTCGTCAGCTCCGGCGCGGGCACGGGAGCGCGGCCGACGAACGCCGTCCCGATCGCGAGCGCCACGAGCAGCCCGACCAGGGCAAGGACGAGCGCGAGCCGCAAGCCCGGAGCCGACGATCCGCCCCGCGCCGCCGGTCGCACGACGGCGCCCCAGATCCGCCACGCCACCGGAACCGGCGTTTCGTTTGGGATGCTTCCGGCCTTGGCGACGAGCGACGCGGGAATGGCTCCAGGCTCGCGATCGGCGAGCCAGTCCCGGACGTGGCGCTCGAACGTTGCGTCGTTCATCGTGGATCTTCCTCGTCCGATCCCAGCGCCGAGCGCATCCGCTCCAGCGCAACGTGGAGGCGCGACTTCACGGTCCCTGCAGGCACACCCGTGAGATCGGCGATGGCATCGACGGGCAGGTCGGCGTAGAAGCGGAGGACGAGCGCGACCCGGTGGTCCGGGCTCAACGTCGCGAACGCCCGGTCGAGGAGAAGCCGGTCATCGACAGCCGCGGTCCGGTCGTCGGTCGGCCGATCGACCGCCGCTCCAACGGCGATCGGTCGGCGTCCGCGCTCGCGGAGCCGGTCACGGCAGATGTTGACGAGGATCCGGCCGAACCAGGCACGAGATCGATCGGGGTCGCGCAGCGACCCGAACCGGAGCCAGGCCTGGACGATCGCGTCATGCGTTGCATCCTCGGCCTGCCACTGGTCGCCGAGGATCACGCCGGCGAGGCGGTAGGCGCCGTCGAGCTCGGAGGTGATGAGCGCCTCGAAGGCCGCCCGCCGGACGTCAGTCGAAGACGCGAGCTCCACGCGTTCGGTCATCGTCCAGCCGTCCACCGCATGCTTAACCGACGAATCGTACGACCGAATCGTTCACTGCCCCGCGGCGTACGATGGCGGCGCTTCGCGGCGGATGCCGCTCATGAGGGAGGGATCGGAATGGGCTGCATCAACGCGGTCTTCGGCTTCATCCTGCCGCGGTTTGTGCTCCTCGTCGGCTGGTACAACGACCCGGAGTACTGGAACGGCGTGCTGGGATCGCAGCTCGCGCTCGGGATTGGCTGGCTGTTCCTGCCGTGGACGACCCTGATCTACGGGTTCGGATCGGCGAATGGGATGTCGACGATCAACTGGATCTTCACGATCATCGCCCTGCTGCTGGATTTGGGCACCTACAGCCTGGGATTCTTCGGTGGTCGCAAGGAGTACTCGGCCTACCGCGACCGCTAGTGGCCGCGAACCTGCCACTGCCTGTCTCCTTCGCGGGGTAGGGTTCCACCCGACACCAACCGCGCCCTGATCGCCGTCAACCGCTCCGCGGGGGTTCCTGATGTCCGACTCGCCCACGTCCATGCCGTCGATCGAGCTGACGAACCGCCAGAAGCTCGAGATCCTCGGCGCGATCCTCCTCGCGCTCTTCCTGTTCGCACTCGACCAGACCGTCGTCGGGACCGCGCTGCCGATCATCGTCACCGACCTCCACGGCAACGACCTCTACACGTGGGCCGTCACCGTCTACCTCCTGACGTCGACGATCAGCGGTCCTATCTACGGCAAGCTCTCGGACCTGTACGGGCGCCGGCCGATCTTCATCTGGGCCCTTTCGCTGTTCATCGTCGCGTTACTCCTATGCGGGCTCAGCCAGGAGATGTGGCAGTTCATCCTCTTCCGCGGCCTCCAGGGGCTGGGCGGCGGCGCGGTGTTCCCGGTCGCGCTCGCGGTCGTCGCCGACCTCTACTCGCCGGCCGAGCGTGGCAAGTACCTCGGCCTGTTCGGGGCGGTCTTCGGGCTGTCCTCGCTGTTGGGGCCGGGCATCGGCGGCTTCATCACGGACACGTGGGGCTGGCACTGGATCTTCTTCGTCAACATCCCGCTGGCGCTGATCTCGCTCGTCGTCTGCTGGCGGCTGCTGCCGCCGATCAAGCGACCCGAGGCCGGCCGCAACATCGACTACGTCGGTGCGGCGGTGTTCACGGCGGCGATCGCGCCGTTCCTCATCGGGCTCTCCAACAAGCAGACCGGCGACTGGACCGATCCCGTCGTCGGCGGGCTGATCCTCGTGGGGCTGGCGTTCGGCGCCCTCTTCATCTTCGTCGAGTCCCGGGCGGCCGATCCGATCGTGCCGCTCGGCCTCTTCCGCAATCGGTCGTTCACGATCTCGGTCGGCGCGATGTTCCTCGTCGCGTTCGGGTTCTTCGCCGGGATCATCTTCCTGCCGCGGTACTTCATCGTGGTCGAAGGCGCCAGCGCGACGGAGTCCGGGTACAGCCTGCTGCCGATGCTCCTGGCGCTGATCGTGAGCGCGACGTTGTCGGGCCAGATCGTCGCCCGGACCCACCACTACAAGGCGCTGATCTTCGGATCGACCCTGCTCCTGGCGCTCGGCTGCTTCCTGTTGACGAACCTGACCGCGGACACGGATCGGCTGACGCTCTGGCTCTGGATGGTCGTCGCGGGCCTCGGCATCGGGCCGTCGTTCGCGGTGTTCACGTTGATCGTCCAGAACGCCGTGCTGCCCCGGCTGATCGGCGTGGCGACGAGCAGCCTGACCTTCTTCCAGCAGATCGGCGGCACCGTCGGGCTGACGATCGCAAGCACGCTGTTCGCTGACCGCTTCGTCGCCGAGCTGCCCACGCAGATGGAGGCGGCCGGCGCAGATCCACTCATCGTCCAGGCGTTCGGCTCGGCCGGCGGGGGAGCCGGCAGCGCGATCAGCCAGCTCACCGGGACGGGCGACCTCGGCCAGCAGATTCTCGCCGGCACGCCGGAGCCGTTCCGACCCATCGTCCAAGCGAACCTCGACGCGATCGTCACGGGGATCCACGACGCGTTCGCGATCGCGACCGCCTCCGTCTTCTGGGTGGGGATCGTGGCCGCAGCCGCCGCGGCGATATTCATCCTGTTCCTCCGCGAGCTGCCGATGCGCGAGGGGTCCGAGCTCGACATGGAGTCGGAGGCCGAGCCCGGCAGCGGGTCGCGCCCGTCGGAGGTCGCGCCGGCCCCCGGCGGCTGACGCGGCTGATGACGACCGATCGACCGATCACACTTCGCGAGATCACCGACGACAACCGCGACGCCATCACGGCCCTGAGCGCCGGCGCCGCCGAAGGCCGCTTCGTGGCGAGCGTCGCGAAGTCGTTCGTTGACGCGGCGGAGTCCCCGGAGGGGCATCCGTGGTACCGGGCGATCTACGCCGGCGAGGAGCCCGTCGGCTTCGTGATGCTCAGCTGGGACGTCACGCCGCAGCCCGGGATCTTCGGGCCGTGGTTCCTGTGGCGGCTCCTCATCGACGAGCGATTCCAGGGACGCGGCTACGGTCGCGAGACCGTTCGCCAGCTCACCGACATCGTCCGCGCCAACGGCGGCACGGAGCTCCTCACCAGTTACGTTCCGGGCGACGACGGCCCGGGCGGGTTCTACGAGAAGCTTGGCTTCGTCCCCACCGGCGAGATGGACGGCGGCGAGATCGTGATCCGCCTCGTGCTCTGATCGCGGCGCGTCGCAGGCGCTAGGCGGTGTCGCCGGTCGCGGACCCGTCGGACCCCATCGGGCTCACCAGCTGGAAGTAGTTGTCGTCGGGATCCGCGAGCGTGGCGATCGCGTAGCCCGGCGCCTCCTCGAACTCGTACGGCTCTCGGATCACGATGGCGCCGGCCGCCTTGAGTCGTTCGAAGTCGCCTCTCACGTCCGGCGACTCGATGTTCCAGATGAGCCGGCCGGGCGCCGTGTTCTTGCCGTGGACCTCGGAGTGCGGACCGATGGACACGAAGCCCTGGCCAAGCAGCCAGCCGGTGTAGCCGCCCTCCGACATCGTCGGCTCGCCGAACAACTTCGTGTAGTACTCGACGAGGCGCGGGGCGTCGTCCGAGCCGATCAGGATGTTGTTGAAGTTCATCGTCGCCTCCTTCGGCGACATTGTCTTCCAAAGCAGGCGACCGATCACTTTCGGCAGCTGGCAAGGTCTGATGGAGGTACGGCGACGGCCGGTGTCGACCATGCCGTCAGCTTGGAGGACCCCCATGGCGAGTTCCGAGGTTGATGCGTGGCCGAAGGGCATCAGCGCGATCACGCTCTTCGTCGAGGATCTCGCCGCCACGAGGCTGTTCTACGAACGGGTCTTCGCGCTGCCCGTCGCATTTGAGGACGAGGTCTCCGCTGTGTTCATGTTCGGCGGGACGGCCATCAACCTGTTGCAGTCGACCCAGGCACCGGAGTTGATCGCGCCCGCGCGGGTCGGAGCGGCCGACGCCGGCGCCCGGTTCCAGTTCACGATTCCGGTCGAGGACGTCGACGCGACGTGCGCGGAGCTTCGGAGGCGCGGCGTGGAGCTCCTCAACGGTCCGATGGACCGGCCCTGGGGGATCCGGACGGCGGCGTTCCGCGACCCTGCTGGCCACATCTGGGAGATCGCCAAGTAGCCGATCG
>JBJMMH010000225.1:0-2726 GCA_045804885.1 Chloroflexota bacterium
AGCTCGACCGCGCGCGGCTCGCAGTCACTCCAGTTCTTACGGTAGAGGTCGGCGACGAAATGCAGCAGCTCGCGGCCGGTCAGTTTCTCGTACAGGTACGGGCGATCGGGGACATAGCCCATGACGCTTTTCGCGCGCACCGGCTCGTTGAGAACGTCGATGCCGTTGACGCGTACCGTGCCGGTGGTGGGAAGCGACAGGCCCGAAATGATGCGGATGGTGGTGGTTTTGCCGGCGCCGTTCGGACCGAGGAAGCCGAAGATCTCGCCCTCGAGAACCTCGATCGAGAGATCCTCGAGCGCGCGGACCTCAGGCGCTGGATGGACCCACGGCGGGTGGATCGGCGGCCCCGAGTGGCCGTAGCGCTTGGTCAGTCCCGAAGTGACGATCGCGACCATCGTCCGCAGGCTACGCCGGACGGCGGACCGGCGCGTGGCCGATCCGCCGTCGCGGACGAGATCGCGCGAGCGGGCGGCTCAGCGCGTGATGACGAACTGGTCGATCGCGACCGGCCGTCCGCTGCCGACGACGGTGATCGTCAGCTTGTGCTCGCCGACCCGCTTCCACGACGTCTTGAACAGCACCGCCGACGCCGCGAAGCGGCTGCGCCTGAGGTCGACGGTCGCGACGACCTTGCCGTCGATGGAGACACGGGCCTTGCCACGGGTTGGGCCCACGGGTCCGATCCACTGGACCGACTTCGCGTAGAGGGCGTACGTCGCCGTCGCGCCATTCGTCTGCGAGTAGCGGACCCGGCCGCCGGCGTACGCGGTATGCCGGGCGTCCATCCAGCGGCCGGCGTAGACGACGCCGAGGTTTCCTTCATCGATGTGGCGAGTCACCGTGACCTGACCGACCGGCAGTGGGGTCGGCGCCGGCGGCTCCGCCATCACGTCGATGGCCGCTGTAGTGTCGGACACGGCGTTGTAGAGCTTCATGATCTTCGCGACGTAGTAGCGCGAGTAGCTTGACCAGTTGGCCTTGTTTGTGTCACCCGAGCCGGTCAACCACCAGTGGGCGACGTTCTCCCACGTGTCGAGCCAGTTCCACAGGGCGGTGACCTTGCCGCGGGCCACCTTCTCCTGGTTGAGCGGGGTCCAGGGAGCGGTCGAGCTGCCGACATAGAGCTTCGCCCAGCCGGGCCAGTTCGACGGCAGGATCTGGTACTTGCCGTAGGCCCCCGACGTCGGGTTCCGGGCCGTGTAGTTGCCGCCCGACTCGACCTCGCCGAGGGCGTACAAGAAGCGGTTGATTCCGGGCGGGGCGCTCGCTGAGGACACCGCGAACGGAATCACCGACACGACGACCGCCGCGATCGAGATCGCGACGACGGCCGCACGACGGCGGCCAGCCACGTCTGGCAATAGTGCTCCTTCCTGTCCGAACGGCACGGTGAGCGCGCCGAACGGAGGCGGGAACGCAGAGCGGAGAGCCGGTCGGCGGGGACAGGTGAGCGCGAGGCCGGACTGGGCTCTCCGGCGGCGTCTTCGGTTCAGCCGCGCGACCTGCCTCCGTGTCGTCGCGGCCCCTGGGGTCTAGTCAGGATAGCGGGCTTGTCCAGCGGGTCCGGCCGCGCGCCCCCCGCTCGGCGGGAGCTGCCAGCCCGGGGCGACCTCAGCCGGCGGCGCGCAGGAGGAACGCCGCGGCCCGGTCGAGGGCGTCGTCCAGGACGGGCTTGAGCGAGTGGCCGAGCTTCGGGTAGGTGTGCAGCTCGGCCTGGCGGAGGAGCGGAACCGCCGCACGGAGCAGCTCGATCCTCGCGAACGGATCGGACTCGCCCGACAGCAGCAGGACGGGACAGCGGATCGCCGGCCAGTGGCTGGTCCGGGCGACGGCCTGCTCGGGCCGGCCGGGCGGATGGAGCGGGTAGCTGAAGCACACGATGGCCGCATAGTCCGTGCCGTCCTCGGCCGCCGCGAGCGTGGACACGCGACCGCCGTACGACTGGCCGCCGACCGTGATCGGGGCCTCCCCCTTCGAGGGCCGGTCCGGGACGATCACCCGGAACCGGGGCGTCGCATCCTCCGCCTTCTTCACCGGCAGATCGATCGCGATCGCGTCGATGCCGCGGCGGCGAAGGCCCTCCACGTGGCCGCGCATGCTCGCCGACGTGCCACTCGCGCCGTGCGCGACGTAGAAGCGCGGAACCATCCTGAGAGCCTACCGTTGTCGCTGGCGTCCGGGGCGCGCCATCCGCGCGCTCCCAAACGCCGCGTCTCGTGGGCCGAACGGATGGTGGCGCTGGTCCGCCCGGGCCATGGCCGGTGCACTGCCGCACCGGCACGGTGTCGTTCCGCACGAGAGCAAGCCGCTGTCGAGCCAGTCGATCCGTCGCCTCGTCGTCGTCACGACCCTGGCGTCGCTCGCCCTCGGCGTGATCGCCCCGGCAACCCATGTCGCCGCGGTCGACCGGCCGCCCCCGATCGTCCGGGGGTTCCCCCCGGAAACGGTCTTCTACGGCCGTGGCTGGGGCCACGGGGTCGGGATGTCGCAGTACGGAGCCCGAGGTCGCGCGCTGGCGGGCCAGCCGGCCGCCGACATCCTCGCCCACTATTTCGCCGGGACCGCGATCGCGTTTGTCGACCCCGCGACGCTCGTCCGAGTGCTGCTTCTCGACAAGTTCACGCCCACTGCCACCGCCCCGCTCGTCGCCCATGGCCGAGGCGGGACGTGGTCGATCGACGGGGTCGCCAAGACGTTCCCCGCGGACGCGAAGCTCACCCTCG
>JBJMMH010000226.1:0-34878 GCA_045804885.1 Chloroflexota bacterium
GGCGACCGCGCCGCCGAGATCGGGCTCGAGTCGGCCCTCGCGCTCATCGAGGCCATGGCCGCCGACGTCGCCGGGACGTACATCATGCCGAGCTTTGGCCGGTACGAGCAGTCCGCCGAGCTCGTCAGGCGGATCCGAACGCGACGTCCCGCGACCGTCGTGAGGGCGATGGCCTGATGCCGGCCGGGAGGGGAGTCGCCTGGGCCGCGCGCCTCCTGGCCTCCGCGTTCCTCCTCGCCGCGCTCATCGTGCCCGCGATCGGGTTCGGCACTGCCTCGGCTGCCGATCCACCGCCGCCGGGACCGCCATTCCCGGATCCCGTCAGCGACCGGGCGGTCTACGACTATGCCGGCGTGTTCTCGCCGGACTCGGTCGCCGCGGCTGAGGCGACGATCGACGCGATCGAGAGCCGGACCGGGGCGGAGGTCGTCGTCTACAGCCAGGTCGGCGACTACGGCATCACGACGGAGGAGGCCGACGCCCACGCCCAGGCGCTCATCGACCAGTGGGGCGTGGGTCGGAAGGGGTTCGACGACGGGCTCGTGATCCTCTTCGACCTCGACCCGAGCCGCGAGCACGGCCAGGTGATCCTGTACGGCGGTCCGGGCTATCGGGCGGCCTACCTGGACAACGCCGAGAAGCAGCGGATCTTCGAGGAGGACATGCTGCCGCTGCTCCGCGAAGGCGATCTCGACGGGGCGCTGACCGCGGCGCTCGCGAAGGTCGACGCGAGTGCCACGCCCGAGCACGCCCAGCGCCTGCAGGTCGCGCGCCAGGTCGACGCGGCCGTCGGGCTCGTCGGCGCGCCGGTGATCCTGTTCGTGCTCATCGGCAGCGGCGTCTTCGCCTGGCTACGGTACGGCCGTGATCCCGAGTACCTCGACGACCCGTCGATCCACATGGCGGGGCCGCCGCGCGACCTGACGCCGGCGGCCGGCGCCTTCCTCGTGAATGGCCGCGCCTCGCGGCGGGCGCTGACGGCCGCGATGCTCGATCTCGCGAGCCGCGGCGACATCTCATTCCGCGAGGAATCGGGCCTGCTCGGGCTGAAGAAGAAGGTCGGGATCGCCGTTGGGCCGCCGGCGGCGGACGCGTTCGAGGAGGCGCGGCGGGCCCGGAATGGCGCCCGACCGCTCGGACCGGCGGAGCGGCTCGCCCGGGAGGAGTTGCACAAGGTGGCGGGCGCGTCGGACTACATCGAGCCGGACGAGCTGCTCGGTTTCGGCTCATCGGTGCCGAGATTCGACGCCGCGCTCGAGAAGGAGGTCGTCCGCAACGGCTGGTTCCGGGAGAAGCCGTCGGACGCGACCCGACGCTGGATCCTACGCGGCGCCATCGCCGTGGTCCTCGGTGCGGTCGCGGTCGTCGGCGGTCTCAACGTGCCCAGCGCCGGGCTGACGGTGATCGGCGGCGCCGGCATCGCGGGCGGCGTCGTCCTGATCGTCATGTCCCGCTGGATGCCGGCCGTGTCGATTCCGGGCTCGATGATCCGGGCGATGCTCGCGGCGTACCGGCGGACGCTCGAGAAGACGCTGGCCCAGGCCCGATCGATGGACGAGGTCGTCGCCGAGCCGCGCCTGAGCTGGCTCGAGACGCCTGACCAGGCGGTCGTCTGGAGCGTCGCGCTCGGGCTCGACAAGGAGGTCGAGGACGTCCTGGCCCGCAGCGTCCAGGACGTCGAGGCGGGTCGCGCGTCGACGTCCTCGACGTACCTCCCGCTGTGGTACGGCGGCGGCTGGGCCGGGGACCGGGCGAGCGGCATCGGCGGGGGCGGTGGCGGGCTCTTCTCGAGCTCCGGAATCCCGGACTTCGGCGGCATGACCGCGGCGCTCTCGACGATCGGCAACGCGCCGGGCGGCTCCGGTTCGGGTGGCGGCGGCGGGTTCAGCGGCGGCGGCTCCGGCGGCGGCGGGGGCGGTTCCGGCGGCGGCTTCTGAGCGTTCGCGCGGCCGTTCAAGATCCAGCGGCGATGTTCCGCAGGGCGTCGACGAGCCGCCCGACGTCGGACGGGTCGTTGTAGAGCGCGGTCGATACGCGGATGAGGCGGCGAGGCGGCTCGGCTGACTCGGCGGCCGGGACGGGGAAGGGGCCGATCGGGACTTCGATCGCGAAGCGGTCGTAGATCCGCGTCTGGAGCGGGTCGGCGTCGAGCGGCGAGGACTGGTCGGTCGATGCCGGACCGCCCAGCGGGCCATCGCTCGGCAGTGGCAGCGCGACCATCGCCCCGATCATGGCGTCCGGTGGCAGGAGAAGCTCCGGATTTGCGCCGCCGACGTCGCCGAGCGCGCCGGCAACCGCTCGCCCGGCGTCGAGCGCCATGGCTCGGGTTCGGGCCATGACGCCCGGCCAGCCGCCGTCCACCAGCCCGCCGACGAGCTCGATCGCCTTCGGCGCCGCGAGCCAGGCCGTCGGGTCGAGCGTGCCCTGCCAGTCGAATTCCGTCCGGAAGCGAAGCCCGCCTGACTCGGGCGCGTTCGCGCCGTGGGATATCGTCGTCGGCCGGACGACCGCCTGTCGGTCGCGCCGGACATGGAGGAATGCGGCGCCCTTGGGAGCGCAGACCCATTTGTGGAGGTTGGCCGAGTAATAGGCGGCGCCGAGCGTCTCGAGCTCGAGCGGCACCATCCCAGGAGCGTGGGCACCGTCCACGAGCGTGTCGATCCCACGCTCTCTGAGCTCGGCGACGATGCGCGCGATCGGGAACACGAGCGCCGTCGGGCTCGTGACGTGGCTGATGACGGCGAGCCGCGTCCGATCGGTCGTCGAGGCGATGATCCCCTCGACGACGTCATCCGGCGACGTCGCCGGGAACGGCAGGCGAGCAACGACCATCCGCGCGCGATCGCGCGCGGCCACGTGGCGGGCGACGTTGAGGATCGCGTTGTACTCGTGGTCGGTCGTCAGGATCTCATCGCCAGGCTCGAACTCGAGCGATCGCAGCACCGCGTTCACCCCGCCGGTCGCGTTGGTGACGAACGCGAGGTCGTCCGGGTCCGCCCCGACGAACGCGGCGACTGCCCGCCTTGCGTGGGCCAGAAGGCCATGGAGGTCGCGCGACATGAATTTCACGGGCTGCCGCTCGAGCCGGTCGCGCCACTCGCGCTGGACGGCCAGCACCTCGATGGGACACGCGCCATACGAGCCGTGGTTGAGAAATGTCACCTCCGGATCGAGGGCCCAATGGCGGGCGAGGGGCGACGGCATCCCAAAATGATGCCGGGTAGACTTGCCGACCGATGGGTGCGGTCGACACGATGGATACCTTCTTCGAGCTGCTGAACGCGGGCGACCGCGAGGCGGCCGTCGGGCTCATGGCGGAGAACGCCGAGATGCGGATCCATGCCGGCGACAGCGCCCAGACGCTGCGCGGTGTCGACCGCGTCGGCGGCTGGTTCCTCCGCGGCGACTCGGGGCTGAAGATGATCCCCGGCGAGGTCCGGGACATGGGCAACACCTACGAGGCGGACGTCCTCGTCGTGCGGCCGGGCGCTCCCTCCCTCCATCTCGACGCCACGTTCCGCGTCGAGGCCGGCAAGATCACCTCGATCAACCTCGCCCGCCGCTAAGGGCCGGTACGCCCGGCGAGCCGGTGGCGCGGCCACGGCCGTCCGGCGGACCGTTAGGGCGCGGCGCTGCCCGGTGCGGAGGACCCCGCCGCGGGCGCTTCAGCCGAGGGCTCCGGGACCGGGATGATGATCTGCTGGCCCTCGGTGATCTTGTTCGGGTCCTTGATCGTGGGGTTCGCGGCGAGGAGCTCCTCGAGCGTCATGCCGTTGGCGGAGGCGATCTTCGACAGCGTGTCGCCCTTCTGGATGAGGTAGACGATCGGCGTCGGGACTGGCGTGGGCGTCGGCTCGACGGAGGCCGATGGCGACGCCGACACCGACGGCAACGCGCTCCCCGAGTCGGGGTTCCCGAGGCCGAGCAGCGCGGGCAGGAAGAACAGCGCGATCGCCGCGATCGCCAGCGCGACGACCATGGCCGCGATCCGGGGGATCGGCGGCAGCCCGACCCGGGTGCGAATCGTCGGGTACGCCTCGTAGCGCTTCGGCCGCTCCCAATCCGGGCCGCTCGACGGGCCGCCAAGGTGCTGGTCGTAAGCGCGCGGACGCCGGGGTGGCGCCGGCTGGGCGAGATCGGACGTCTCGTCGAGCGTCTCCGGGCCGGGATCCGGCGGCGTGCCGCCCGACGCCGCGCCAGCGGCGCCGATGGCACCCGCGGCCGCGGCGCCGCGGTACGACGGCGACTGGCGGGAGACCGGCGGCGGTCCGCCGGCGAGCTGATCCGCGGCGCTGCCCGCGAGACCCTGGCCGGGTTGCTGCCGGCTCGCCAGGAACGTCGGCGCGCCCGGCTGCTGGCCGCCGGCTGCGTCCGTCGCCTCAGCGCTTGCCAGCCACGGCGGGGGCGCCGACCAGTCCCGGGGCGGGTTGCGCTGCACGGTGCCGCCGTCGTCGTGGAGTGGCGACCGGTCGGCCTCCTCGTCGACGTCGTCGTAGCCGCTTCGATCGTCGATGGCGGCCGGACCGGTGCCTCCGTCGGCGGCCGTCACTGCGGCTGCGAATCCGACATCGGCGGCGGAGGGCCGGTCTTCGGCCGGAACTGCCTCCGGCGCTCCCCGCGCCCGGGCCGACTCCCGCCGCGCCCAGTCCTGGAACACCGGGCAGACCGGGAACGCGGTCGAGAGGCAGTACGCCTCCTGGTGCGCCAGGGCTCGCGGCGCCGGCGGGGTATCCGCGTAGCAGCGATGACGGTGATCGGGAACGCTTGATCGCTCATCTCGCTCGTCATCGAAGGCGACGAACGGGCACGCGTGGGCGCCATCGGCGATGGGCACTCCGCGATCGCTCACGATTCGATCATACCGGCTGGGGCGGCCCCGACTCGGCCCCCCACCGCCTCAGTCGTCAGCCGCCGGCGGATTCCGGACCTCGGGCGTCGGCCCTCCGACGACGGACCGCGTCGGTCGTGATCGGGCCCGTCTCGTCCTCCGTCGCCGCGGTGCCGCCGTGGCCGTCGGGCATCGACAGGACGACGGTATTCCCGGTCGAGCCGCCGACCTGCTGGAGCATCCGAAGCTGGAGCAATCCGGGGTTGTCCTCGATCATCCGGCCGGCGTTCGCGAGACTTCGGAGAGCCGCCGTTTCGGCGCGGACGCGCTCCATCGACGCCTCGCCCTCCTTGCGAGCTGCGACGACCCCGGCGAACAGACGCTTGAGCTCACCCGAGACCATGAGGTCGCGCGCCTCGACGGCGAGGAGCTCGATTCCCATCCGGGCGAGCGAGCTCGCGGTTCGCTCCATCACCGCCGGACCGATCTTGCTGCGCGCGGCGAGGACTTCGTCGAGCGTCCCGGCCGCGAGTGCGTCGCGCAGCGCGAGCTGGAGCTCGAGGTGGAGCGCCCGGCGGTAGTCCTGCTCGGCCGTCACGGCGGCGACCGGATCGCCAATGACGTACCGGGCGGCGAGGCTGACCTTGACCGGGACGCCGTCGGAGGTGAGGACCTCCTGGCCCTCGACCGTGATAACCGACGGCCGGCCGTCGAGCACGCGGATCTCGTTCACCGGCCGGATGACGAGGTGCGAGCCGGGGTCGACGAGCCCGGTGAAGCGGCCGCTCCGATAGCGGAGCCCGCGCTCGTAGTCGTGGACAGTGATGACGCTCACGAACGCGCGTACGAGCAGGGCCGCGATGACGATGAGCACGAGGAGGACGAGGGGCCCGATGAGCTGTTCCACGTGACCGTCCGATGCGGACCGGGGCTGCCGGTCGATCGACCCGCCACGGCGCGGCCGCGGGACGACGGCGGAGGCCCGAAGCCTGCATGGCCGCCGACTCGCTTGCGTCGAGGCAGGCCGCGCCGCGACGAGTTGCAGGAGTCGAACCTGCGTGTGCCACGGGAGTCGTCGGATCCGCAGAACTGCTGCCGGCGATGCCGGCGGACTGCTGCTCGGCGCCTCCCGACGCCGATCCTAGGCGATCCTCGCCGAGTGCGCCACCTTGCGCCTCGCCTGCGGAGCGTCGCTGGCTATGCTCCGCCCGTGCGGGTCTGGGGCGTTTTCGTGCTCGGGCTGATCCTGGCGGCGTGTCTGCTGCCGGCTCGGCAGTTCGCCCTCGAGCTGCCGGGCCGGCCGGGCGTCGTCGAGCCACTCCCGGTCACGCTCGAGGACCGGACCGGTCTGGTCCAGGCGGTCGGGCCGGCCCAGCCCGGGCAGCTGAACATCGCCGACGGAATCGGTCTCGGGGAGGATCCGTCCGTTCTCGTGGTCAGCTGGACGGGCGGAGCATGCGATCGCCGCAGCCATCTCGTCTTCGCCGCCGCGAATGACGGGTACACGATCACGGAGTCGACGGACGGCGACGGGACGTGCGACGACATCGGCGTCCTCCGAACCGTCACGCTCGGTCTGGCGAGCCCGATCGATCCGGCCGTCGTCCGGCTCAGCCACGATCCTGCGGCGCCCTGACGCAACCCGTTTGACAGTGTTCCGGCACGCCGGGACACTTCGATTCCCCGGGCGTGGCCGCACGATTCCCCGCGGAACGCCGAGACCTTCGAGTGCCCTGGAAGGAGCCCCCCATGTCGCGATTCAGCCGGTGGTTCGCCCCAAAGACGGTCGTCCGCGCCCACTGCGACCTGCCCTGCGGGATCTACGACCCGGAGCAGGCCCGGATCGAGGCGGAGTCCTGCCACAAGATCCTCGAGAAGTACGCCGCGAACGACGACGCCACGTTCCGCGGTCGGGCGATCCACATCAAGGAGGAGCGCGCCGAGCTCGTGAAGCATCACCTCGACGTCCTCTGGCACGACTACTTCAAGCCCGAGCACGTTGAGAAGGTCCCCAACCTCCACGAGCTGTTCTGGAACGCCAGCAAGCAGGCCTCGAAGGTCAAGGCCTCGACCGACACCGCCGACACCCAGAAGCTGCTCGACCTGATCGACGAGATCGACGCCGCCTGGAAGGCGACGGGCGGGCCCGAGAAGACGCGGGTCGCCGGCCGGCCTGGCTGACACGGGCAATGCTGCCCTGACTTCACCGCGCCGCGCGGCATCGCTTCGGGAGCGGCTGCGCGGGCCGTGGCGGGTCGCCGTCACGGAGTCCTCGATGCGCCCGGCGATCGAGCCGGGCGACTGGCTCCTCGTCGACCCGACGACTGCCCGCTGGCCCCGCCGCGGCACGGTCGTCGTCTTCCGCGAGCCGGACTCGGACGAGCTGGCGATCAAGCGAGTCGCCGCGCGACCGGGCGACCGCGTGCCGTACGCCGAGGGCTACCTGATCCTCGGGGCGGACGAGGCGTGGCTACTCTCGGACGCCACTGACGCCGAGCTCATGGCGGCGGGCCTCGGCGAACCGGTCGATTCGCGCCGGTACGGCCCGGTCCCGGTCGAACTGCTCGTCGGCCGGGCGTGGTTCCGGTACTGGCCGTTCCGCCGGATCGGCCGAATTCATCGCCCTCCGACCCGAGTTTGAACCTTTTACGAGCACCTGACCCTCTTACCCGCTGATCGGTCACCATGGCCGATCGAGGGGACAGGAGAGTCGAGTGCATCGAGAGCTGGTTGACCGGGCGAAACAGGGCGACGAGGAGGCCTTCGACGCCCTTGCCCGCCAGGTCGGCGACCGGTGCATGGGGATCGCGCACAGGATCCTGCGTGACGCCCACCTCGCCGAGGATGCCGTCCAGGCGGCCCTCGTCGTGGCCTGGCGGGAGTTGCGAACGCTGCGCGACCCGGATCGATTCGAACCCTGGCTCCATCGGATCGTGACCAACCAGTGCTACGCCGAGGCCCGGCGTCGCACGCGCTGGTCCGCCGACATCCGGCTCCTACCGATCGACGGATCGGCCGAGGCGGAGGGCATCTTGACCGTCCACCACCGTGATCAGCTCGAGCGCGCCTTCCGGAGGCTCACGCTCGAGCAGCGCGCCGTGATCGTCTTCCATCACTACCTCGACCTGCCCTTGGCGGAGGTCGCGATTCGTCTCGACATCCCGCTCGGCACGGCCAAGTCACGCCTCCATCACGCCACGGCCGCCCTCCGGGCGAGCCTCGAGGCCGACGCCCGCACACCGTCCCTATCCCAGGAGCGTCCCGCATGACCGCGCAGCACGACGACCTGATCCGAGCCTTCATCGCCGAGGGGCGTGACGAGCTGCCGGACCGGGCCTTCGACGCGGTCCGGGGCGACATCCACCGAACTCGACAACGGGTCGTAGTCGGCCCGTGGAGGGAACCTCACATGTCCAACCTTGCCAAGGCCGCCCTTGCGGCGGCGGCCGTGATTGCGGTCCTCTTCGGGGCCAGCAGGCTCCTGCCGTCTACACCGGGCCCGGGCGGGACCCCGCCCCCGCCGACACCGAGCCCGAGCCAGTCCGCGACCCCCACCGAGTCGGGCGCCCCATCCGTCGCGTTCATCTCCCCGGGACCGATCTGCGACACGCGGGACCAGACCGGCCCACTCGAGCCGGGGACCTACTCGGTCTCGAACGAGGTCGCGACACTTGTTCCGTACACCGTTGAGGTCCCGGCCGGATGGCGCCTCTTTGGCGGCTGCATCGTCGCAAATGGTGAATCCGAAACCGACAGCGACGTCCTGTTCATGACCTGGAACGTCAGCCATATCTTCCCCGACGCCTGCGAGTGGGACGAGAACGACGTCGTCTCGGCCGGAGCCACGGCAGCCGAGCTCACCGACCTGCTCAGGTCGCAAACGGGTCGAGTCGCGTCGGCAACGACCGATGTCGAAGTCGACGGCTTTGCGGCGAAGCGGACCGAGTTCACCGTCGCTCCTGGGATCGACCAGACGACGTGCAGCGGCGGACCACCCGGATACATCCGCCTCTGGCCGGATCCTGGGCCCAGCTTCAATGGAGGCTTCTGCTGCTCCCCCAATGGCTCGACCGACGACATGCGGATCGTTGACGTGAATGGTCAGCGCGTGGTCGTCATCCTCGAGCGCCTGGCGGGCGCCAATGCTGAGGACCTCTCGGCCGCGGAAGCGATCGCCGACTCGATCCACTTCGACACGACGGCCGCCTCCCCGGCTCCCTGATCTGACGGCAACTGGCAACCGCGGCCCGCGCCGGTCCGGCGCGGGCCGCCTTCGTTCAGCTGACGGCCGCGGCCTCGCGTGGCGTCTCGAGCAGCCCGGCCGCGCGGCAGTCCTCGGCGAACTGCTCCTGGACTTCGGGCGTCGCGCCGTAGCGCGTCGGGAACGCGACCAGCCGGTCGAGGCTCATCCCCGCGAGCCGGCCCAGCACGTCGACCCGCCGTTGTCCCGGCTCCTTGACCTCCGGGTCGGCGACATACATCGAGAGCCGCAGCGTCGACGGGTCGCGGTCGATCTCCTCGCACCGCTGTCGAGCGGTCGCCATCAGGTCCGGGATCTCGTCGAGCGGCTTGAACACGAGGTTCAGCTCATCGGCGAAGCGGGCGGCCAGGCGCATCGTCACGTTCGGCCCGTTGCCGCCGACGATGATCGGGATGTGGGACTGGACGCCCTTCGGCTCGTTGATGGCGCCGCGTACGTGAGCGTATTCACCCTCGTACGTCGCGCGGCCGGGACCGAGCATCCGGGTGATCACCTCCAGGTCATCCCCAAACCGGGCAAGTCGTTCCTTCGTCGGCGGGAAACCGAAGCCGTATGCCAGCCACTCGTCTTCCTTCCAGCCCGCCCCGATCCCGAGCTCGAATCGACCGCCGCTGATCACGTCGATCGTGGAGGCGAGCTTCGCGGTCAGCGCGGGGTTGCGGAATCCGGTGCAGATGACCATGTGGCCGAGCCGGACGCGCTCCGTGGCAATCGCCAGGGCCGACAGCGTCGAGAACGACTCGAAGGTGATCTCGTCGGTCGGCTCGGGGACGGTCGTGAAGTGGTCGAAGACCCACTCGGACTCGAAGCCGAGGGCTTCCGCGTGTCGGGCGAGATCGATCGTCCGGGCCCACGCGTCGGCGGGATCCCAGCCGTCGTACTCGCCCTTCCAACCCTGTGGGATCAGCAAGCCAACCTGCACCGCGTGCCTCCTTCGTTCGCGAAATCGTACGCGGCGTGCTGGTCCCCGTCGCGCGCCGCGCCGTGGTCCTGTCCCAGGGCAACTGGGCCGCCTATCCTCAGTTGATGCCTGACATCGCGTTCGACCCGTCTGCGCCGCTGGACGCGGCGCCGACGCCGTGGGCCCCGACGTCGCAGCCCTCGTCCCGCGACGGCCCGCCGTACCACATGACCGACATGATCGCCGCGGAGCCGTGGATCACCGGCCGGATCGTGGAGCGTCTCGCCGATCCGCAGGGCGCGGCAGGCCGCCTCGCCGGAGCGATCGGCCAGGCGGCCAGCACCGGCGCGACGATCGTGGTTACCGGCTGCGGCACGAGCGAGCACGCGGCGCTCGCGACCGCGGAGATCCTGCGCGAGGCGATTCGCGCGGCCGGGATGCCGAGCGGCGCCGGGTCCGTGGTGGCGGCGCAGGCGTTCGAGCTCGCGCTCGACCCACCCACGGGCGGGCTCGTGATCGGGATCTCCCACGAGGGCGGAACGGCGGCAACGAATCGGGCGCTGGCCGCGTCGGCGGCTGGCGGTGCGCGGACGGCGATCGTGACGGCGAGCGCCGGCTCCCCGGGCGCGGCGGTGGCCGAGATCGTAGTCGAGACAGTCGAGCTCGATCACAGCTGGTGCCATACGGTCGGCTACCTCTCGCCGATCGTGGCGGCGGCGTCCGCGGGAGCGCACTTATCGGGCGGATCGCTCGACGGCGACACGCTCGTCGAGCTGGTGGCCGCGGGCGCGCGCGATGAGGTCGGCGCCGAAGCCATCGCGAGCCGAGTCGCCGATGCTCGCAGCTTGATCGTGCTCGCGTCGGGCGCCGATCGCCCTGCGGCGCGGGAGCTCGTCCTGAAGGTCGAGGAGGCGGCGTGGCGGCCGTCCGCGATGCGTGACCTGGAGACGTTCCTGCACGGCCATCTGCCAGCGGTCGACGATGCCACGGCGATCGTGCTCGTCCTCGCTGATAGGGAGGCGCGAGCAGAACGGCTGGACCGCGCACGCCAGGCGCTTGCCGCGGCCGCGGTCCTGGGCGTCCGATCTGCCGCGATCGTCGCCGCCGAGGCGAGCGAGATGATCCCCGCCGACCTGACGCCCGCCGGCAGGTTGATCGTCGCCGACGCGGCGTCGCTGCCGGCGCCGGTCGCGGCGCTGATCGGTACGGCGACCCCGCTGCAGCTGCTGACGGAGCGCATCGCGAGGGCCCGCGGCACAAACCCTGACCCGATCCGCCGCGACGACCCGCGCTATGCGAAGGCTTCAGCCGCGGCCGAGTAGACCCCCCCGCGCTAACGGTTTTCGCTAGAACAGCGCCTCGGCCATGAGGTCGATCATCTCGAGGTCCCGAGGCAGGAAGTCCTGGAGCATGATCCGCTCCGCGCCGGCCTGCGCGAACCGCTCGACCTGGGCCCGGGCCTCGTCCGGCGTCCCGTAGACCCACCGGTCACGCCGCTCCTCGATCCAGTCCTCGCCGGCGTCGACGTTGCCGAAATCCGCGAGGAGCTGCTGCTCGCGCCGCCGCAGCTCGTCGCGAGTCCGCCCGATCAGGACGCCCGACATCGTCGACCGCGTCACGGATCCTGGCGGACGGCCCTCGGCGTCACAGGCCCCCGCCAGCTCGGCGTACTTCGCGCGGGCGACCTCCGGTGACGACGACGACAGGTTGAACTCATCGGCGTACCGGGCGGCGATCCGCATCGAGCGCCGGGTGCCGCCGCCACCGACCAGGATCCGCGGGCGCGAAGCTCCATTGCTCATCGTCGGGCGGTCGGCCGTGGCGACGGGCTTCGGGTAGAACTGGGCGTCCTCGATCCGGACGTGCTTGCCGTTGAACGACCAGCCGTCCTGCTCGCCCCACAACCCGAGCAACGCCTGCAGGCTCTCCTCGAGCATCCCCGCGCGTTCCTCGATCGGGGGGAACGGCAGACCGAGCTGGGCATGCTCGACGTCGTGCCAGCCGGCGCCCAGACCGAACTCGATCCGGCCGCCGCTCATCTCGTCGACCGTCGTGATGACCTTGGCGAGGTTGCCGGTCCGGCGGAACGTGACGGGCGAGACGAGAGCGCCCAGCCCGATCGTCGACGTCTCGCGGGCGAGGCCGGCGAGGACCGCCCAGGCGTCGGTCGTGGGATTGCCGGCGGGGCCGGGGAAGCTCTGGTAGTGGTCTGAGCGGAAGAACGACTCGAAGCCCGCGGCCTCAGCTCGGCGCGCAATCGCCAGCTGCTCGTCGTAGCTGAGCCCCTGCTGGGGTTCGGTCATCAGCGCGAATCGCACAGGCTGGCCTCCACATCTCGTTGACAAGATTGCCGTTGACGCGATTGTTGACAGTTGCTAGATTATTGCGGTCATGCGAACTATCGGCGCGAACGAAAAGGCCGCAGCCATGGCGGGCGGCGCTTCCGCATCCGCCGAGACGCTCGATGGCATCGTCGCCGGCGTCCACGACATGATCGCGGGATTTCGCTGCGCTGGCACAGGCCGACTGGTGAAGGCCGGCGTGAGCATGACCCACATGCACGTCATGTGGCTGCTCCAGCATCACGGCGACCTGTCGATGAGCCGGCTCGCCGAGCTGCTCGACGTGTCCTTCAGCAACGCAACCGGGATCGTCGACCGGATGGAGGAGCGCGGTCTCGTGGAGCGCCTGCGCGTTCCGGGTGACCGTCGCGTCGTCCTCGTCCGGATCGGTCCCAAGGGCCTCACCGCGCTGGAGGAGATCGAGGCCGTCAAGCACGACCGCCTCCAGTCGATCCTCGCCCATCTCAGCCCAGCCCAGGTAGATCGAGTGGCGGCGGCCCTCGACGACATCCGGGGCGCCGTCGTCACCGAGTTCGGCCCCGACTACCTCACGGGCCACGATCACTCCAACCAGCGCGCGTCACAGGAAGGGACGATCATCTGATGGAATCCATCCCCGCCGAGCGGGGCGGCTACGAGCCGACCCTGGCCGACGATCCGGCGCTGGGGCTGCCGCTCCGGGCCAAGCTTGAAATCCTCTTCGCGGTCATGCTCGGGCTGTTCCTGGGCGCGCTCGACCAGACGATCGTCGGGCCGGCACTGCCCACGATCGTGACGGAGCTCAACGGCAACGAGCTCTACGTGTGGGCCGTAACGAGCTACCTCCTGACCTCGACGATCAGCGTTCCGTTCTGGGGCAAGCTGTCGGACCTCTACGGCCGCAAGCCGATGTTCATCAGCGGCATCGTCCTCTTCCTGATCGGCTCGGCACTGTCGGGCCTCTCCCAGAACATGGAGCAGCTGATCCTGTTCCGGGGCATCCAGGGGATCGGCGCAGGCGCGCTCTTCCCGATCGCCCTCGCGATCATCGGCGACCTGTTCTCCCCGGCCGAGCGCGGCAAGTATCAGGGCCTCTTCGGCGCCGTCTTCGGCATCGCGTTCGTCGCGGGGCCGCTCATCGGCGGCTTCCTCACCGAGCATGTCAGCTGGCACTGGATCTTCTACGTCAACATCCCGATCGGGATCGTCTCGCTGTTCTTCATCTTCCGGCTGCTGCCGACGGTGAAGAACCCGCGGGCGACCCGGAACTTCGACGTTCTCGGCGGCGTGATCTTCACGATCGCGACGGCCGCCTTGCTGATCGGGCTCACCTACAAGGGCCTGACCGATGCAGCGACCCACCAGCTCTACGACTGGACCGCGGGCCAGGTCGGCGGGCTGATCCTGCTCGGCCTCGTCGGCTACCTCGCGTTCGTCTGGGCAGAGGCCCGGGCCAAGGAGCCCATCGTCCCGCTCCACCTCTTCCGGAACCGCACGTACGCGGCCTCGATGGTCTCGACCTTCTTCGCGGCGTTCGCCTTCTTCGGGGCGATCATCTTCCTCCCCCGCTGGTTCCAGATCGTCCAGGGCTTCAGCCCGACGAACTCCGGGCTGGCGGCCCTGCCGCTCGTGATCGGCCTGATCGGCAGCTCGGTCGGCTCGGGGTTGATCGTCGCCCGCACTGGACGCTACAAGTGGCTGCTCGTCGGGGCGATCCTGACCATGGCCGTGGCAACGGGCCTCATGACCCAGCTCCGCGCTGACACGCCGGTGCCGATCGTCTGGCTCTGGATGTTCATCGCCGGCCTCGGCGTCGGACCGACGTTCGCCGTCTTCACGCTGGTCGTTCAGAACGCCGTGCCGTTCCAGTTCCTCGGCGTCGCCACTTCGAATCTCACGTTCTTCCGTCAGATCGGCGGCACGGTCGCCCTGGCGATCGTCGGCACGATCTTCGCCACGAAGTTCGGTGAAGAGCTCGTCCCGAGCATCATCGGATCGGGCGTGTCGCCGGAAGGTGGGCTGGCCCTCCAGCAGGCCGGTCAAACTGGAGCACTGAACCTCAGCCAGCTGACTGGGACCGGCGATCTCGGGCAACTGCTCGCGGCCGCGATCCCGACGCTGCCCGCGGTCGACGTGCCCAAGGTCGTCGGAGCCATCCATGAGGCGTTCAGCCTCGCCGTCGCTCAGACGTTCTGGATCGGCGTCGGCGCGGCGATCGTCGCGGCCGTCGCGGCGCTGTTCATGAAGGAGCTGGCACTGCGCCAGACCACGCCTGCCGCCGACGCGCAGGCCCACGCGGCGGGAGCCGCGAACGAGCCCCGGGGTGATGGCCGGCCGGCGGTGCCCGCAGCTGACTGACCCTCCTCTTCGCTCCTCCTCACGGCCCCGGCTCGGTCCCCGAGCCGGGGCCGCTGTCGTTTCGCGCTACGATCGGGAGGTGACCCCCGAACCGGCCGCGGCCGCTGCCCCGTTCCCACCTCACCTCGAGGCCCCCGGCACCGCGGACGCGCCATGGCAGCCGCTGCTCGACGCGGTCGAGCTGCCGAAGGGCGCGATGCGCCGGGTGACGAGCGGCGACCTCGACGTGCTGCTCGCGCACACGACCGATGGCATCGTCGCCGTGGCCGACCGCTGCCCGCACATGTCGGCGCCGCTGTCGATCGGGACGCTCGAAGGCTGCATCGTCGGCTGCCCCCTTCACGAGGGCCGGTTCGACCTCCGAAACGGCAACCCGGTCCAGATGCCGACGACGGGCGGTCTCGACCCCGAGGGAACGTACCAGCCGACATGGTCGCCGGCGGGCCGCGAGCCGAAGGTCGATCCGCCGGGCCTCAAGGCCGAGGCGCGCCGCCTCACGAGGGTCCGCCGGTTCCGCTACTTCCCGGTCCGCGTCGTCGACGGCCGGATCGAGGCCCGGTTGCCGGCCTGACCGGCGCTACGAGCGCAGGTCGCCCTCGCCGGGGATGTCTTCGGCCGCCCGGGCGGCATACTCGCGAATGATCGCCACGACCTCGTCGGGGTCGTCGGTCACCTGGAGGAGGCCGATGTCGGCCTCGGCGACCGCCCCCGCCGCTAGCTGGACGTCGCGCATCCAGCCGAGCAGCCCCTGCCAGTAGCGCGATCCGACGAGCACGACCGGGAAGTGCCGGACCTTGCCGGTCTGGATCAGCGTGAGCGCCTCGAAGAGCTCGTCGAGCGTGCCGAACCCGCCGGGCAGGATCACGAACGCGTTCGCGTACTTGACGAACATCGTCTTGCGGGCGAAGAAGTACCGGAACTCCACGCCCATGTCGACGTACGGGTTCAGCGACTGTTCGTGGGGCAGCTCGATGTTGCAGCCGATCGACAGCCCGCCACCCTCGCGGCAGCCGCGGTTCGCGGCCTCCATGATCCCGGGTCCGCCGCCGGTGATGATCGCGAAGCCGCTCTCCGCCAGCCGCCGGCCGATCGTCCGGGCGAGCTCGTAGTCCGGCGTGCCGGCGGGCATCCGGGCGGACCCGAACACAGTCACCGCGGCACCGATCCCTGCCAGCGCATCGAAGCCCTCGACGAATTCGGACAGGATCCGCAGGGCGCGCCACGGGTCCGAGTCGACGAATTCCGGACGACCGCCGCGACTTGGCTGGAGGAGCTGCTCGTCCTCCGTCGCGTGGGGGAGGCCGACCCGGGCCGCCGCATCGCCGCGGGTGAGGACACGGCCGCGGCGCCGCTCCGCCGCCTGGTCGGCCGCCGCCGGGCCGGTGGCCGGTCCCGCGCCTTGGCCGGCGTCGGCCTCGGGCGTGGCTTCGCGTGCCGGATCCGTCGACGTCGCGCGATCGCTCACGCGGCTAGGATGGCAGCGTGGATGCCAGGGTGCAGCGAACGAGGCTGATCGGTGGCGGCATCCTCGTTGCAACTGGCGCAGTCTGGGTCGCCCAGGGCACGGGCCTCCTCCGGAGCGGGAGCTTCATGACCGGCGACCCCTTCTGGGCGGTCCTCGGGGCCGCCGCGGTCGTGGTCGGGATCGCGCTGATCGCCTGGGCGTGGCGGGCCCGCCCGCTGCCCTAGTCCGAGCGCTGGGCCAGCAGCTCGCGCATCGCGGTCAGCTCCACCCGGATCTGGGCGAGCTCGGCTTCGAGGCCCGCGCTTCCCGGGGCCGTCGTGGCTGCAACGCCGTTCGCGGCCGACGCCGCGTCCGCGACGTCGTCGGCCGCGGCGACCTCGTCGGCGGACGGCACGAGGATGCTGGCCAGGATGCTCGCGAGCGAGCCGATGATACCGACGCCCGCCATCATCACGAGCACCGCCGTCGCACGACCCAGGAACGTAACCGGGAAGCGATCGCCGTAGCCGACCGTCGTGATCGTCACGAAGCCCCACCAGAGCGCATCGCCGCCGGTCTTGATGTTCGCGTCGCCCGATCGGCTCTCGAACTGGATCATCAGCACCGTCGAAGCGCTCAGGACGAGGAATCCCGATAGAACGGTGATGAAGAGCGCGTACTGGCCGCGGTTCTCGACGATGTCCCGGACGAGCTCGCGCCGGTTCTGGCCACTGAGGAGCCGGCCGATTCTGACGAGTCGGCTGAGCCGGGCGAGGCGAAGGAGGGCGGTGTATCGCAACACCCCGAGGCTCGGCAGCGAACCGAGCAGGTCCAGCCAGCCGCGCTGGTAGATGAAGTACTCGCGTTTGGGCTTCGAGCGGGCGAGGTTGACCGCGAAATCGACGAGGAAGATCGCGCAGACGAGGTTGTCGAAGACGCGCAGCGTCGTGAGCGTCGCCTCGTCGAGGGGCAGGAGCAGAAGCAGCATGATGAGCAGCGACTGCACGGTCAGGACCAGGATGAAGATGTTGTAGGCGTTGCTGTGGTGCGCCGAGCGCGCCTCGGTCATCGCGTCCCTCCATTCGTCATGAAGTGCTCAACCACGCCTTCCATGTCGTCTCGGCCGGGCCGGCCGACACCTCGTTGCCGAACCGGACGAGCGGCAGCCGGAGCAGCCGCGGATCCGCCAGCAGCCGCTCCACGATCTCGGCGTCGTCCATCCGGAGGTAGCCGAGCCCGGCGTCGTCGTACGCCCGACCGTCCTCGTCGAGCAGGGCCCGAGCGCCGAGACGGTCGACGAAGCGCCGGAGCTCGCCGGGCGCGATCGGCTTCTTCCGGACGTCGACCTGGTGGATTTCGACCCGGCGCTCCTTGAAGAACCGGATCGCGGCGCGCGTCGCCCGGTCCGAATCCAGGCCGAACACCTGGACTCTCGCCGCAGGTGGCGCGGGCGGTGGCATCGTCGCAGCGTAGCGAGCGGCTCCGACCGGCGTCCTGCAACGCCGTTACCATCGGAGTCGACAGGAGGTGCCCGCGTGTCGGTCTGGTTCACGGTGAAGCTCGACGATCGACCGGGCGCGCTCGCCCGGATGGCAACCGCGCTGGCCGAGCGAGGCGTCAACATCGCCGGGATCGTCGGGATCGCCGAGGACACCGGCGGCGAGCTGATGCTCGAGACGAGCGACGAGATCCTGACGCGCGAGACGTTCGACTCGCTCGGGCTGGCCTACGAAGCGCACGACGCGGATGGCGGGGCCGACCCGGGCCGGATGACGATCGCCGACGTCACGGCGCTGCGCTAGCCCGCCCCCGGGGACGCTCGCCGATGCCGCGCCGCCCCGGCGTTCCGCCGGCCGTCGCCCTCCGCGTCGATCTCGTTGACCGGCCCGAGGCGGTCGCCGCGATCGCGGAGCGGGTAGCCGTCGCCGGCGGCCATGTCCGGACGCTCTCGACGGTCCGCCGCGTGACGGGCCGTGCCGGCGAGGAGCCAGGCGCCGAGGTCGAAGTGGAGGTCGAGGGCCTCGCCGAGGCGGATCTGGCGGCACTCCTCGAAGAGGTCGACGACGTTCGCCGGGTCCACCCGACGCGTGTCCTCGAAGGCATCTTCGGCAAGCGGATCATCGTGATCGGCGGTGGCGCGCAGGTCGCCCAGGTCGCGCTCGGCGCGGTGAGTGAGGCCGACCGCCACAACCTCCGCGGCGAGCGGATCAGCGTCGATACGATCGCCCTCGTCGGCGAGGCGGAGATCGCGGCCGCGGTCCGCGCCGTCGCCGATCTCCCCCGCGCCCGGCTGCTCGTCCTCGCCGGCTCGATCATGGGCGGCGACATCAGCGCTGCAGCCGACGAGATCCGGGCGGTCGGCATCCCGATCATCTCGCTGAACATGGTCGGCTCGATCACCGAGCACGTCGACCTCGTCGTCTCCGATCCCGTCCAGGCAGGAACCATGGCCGTCATGGCGATCGCCGACACCGCGGCGTTCGACCTCGAGCGGCAGCGCGGCAGGAAGTTCTAGGCTCGTCCCGTGCGGATCGCGACCTGGAACGTCAACTCGCTCAAGGCCCGGATGGACGCCCTCGAGAAGTGGCTCCAGCGGGCCGACCCCGACGTGCTCCTGATGCAGGAGACGAAGCTGGCCGACGAGGATGCCCCGGCGATGTGGTTCGAGGCCGCCGGCTACGAGCTCGTCCATCACGGCGAGGGGCGCTGGAACGGCGTTGCGATCGCCAGCCGCGTCGGCATCGACGACGTCGTCACGAACTTCGGCGATGGGCCCGTCCGCGACAGCCGCTCCGGAGCGAGCGGCCTCGACGAGGAGGACTTCAACCCGTTCGATGAGGCCCGGATGCTGTCGGCGGTCGTCGGCGGCGTCCGCATCGTCTGCCTCTACGCCCCGAACGGGCGCGTCGTCGGGAGCCCGTTCTACGAGGGCAAGCTCCGGTGGTACGAGCGGCTCCGGGCGTGGCTCGACGAGACGCGCACGCCCGACGAGCCGCTGCTCCTCGCGGGCGACTACAACGTCACGCCAGCGGACGAGGACGTCTGGGACGCGGTGAAGGCCCATGGCGGAACGCACGTGTCCGAGCCGGAGCGGACGGCGCTGGCACGGCTCCGCGACTGGGGCTTGGTCGACGGGTATCGGGTGGCGAACCCCGACGCCCGCGGGCGGTTCTCCTGGTGGGACTACCGGGCCGGGATGTTCCACCGCAACGAGGGGATGCGGATCGACCTGCTGTACGCCTCAGCGCCGGTCGCGTCGCGCGTCGTGTGGTCCGAGATCGACCGCGAGGCGCGGAAGGGCCCGCCGATCCCATCGGACCATGCCCCCGTCGCGCTCGACCTCGACGAGCCCGGGAAGCGGTTCGACGCCGGCTGGGACAGCGCCCTCGCCCGGATCGCGGCCCGGACGAGACCCAGCAACCGGAAGAGCCCGGCCCAGGTTCGGTACGAGACCGACCGCGAGTCGAAGAAGCGGCCAGCCGACTGAAGGGACCGGGGCTGGCGCGCCGCCCGAACTCCGGCGTACGCGCCGGCGTCAGCCGACGATCACGACCCGCGGCACCCAGCCCATGAGGCCCGTCGCGGTCCTCACCTGGAGCATGCCCTCATGCTCCCCCACCACCTCGACCTCGTCGCCCCGGTCCAGCCGGCCGACCTCCCTCGAGCGCAGGTCGTCGGGGCCGTCGGAGAGCCGGACGAATCGGTACGAGATCGTCTTGCGCTCGACGCCCGACGCCGGACCGCCGTTGAACTTCGACGGTGCCCGGCCGGTCAGCGTCTGCCACGGTGGCAGTGCGTCGAGATCGGGCGGCGGTGGCAGGGGCAGATCGACTGGCGCGGGCGCCGCGACCGCGAGCGCGACGAGCGGGACGGTCCGGCTCCGGCGACGGCGATAGGCGGCCGCGCCGAGCGCTCCGAGGGCGAGCACGGCGGTCGTCGAGGTGACGATCCCGACCAGCACCGTCCCCGGACGTGTGTCACGGCTGCGGCCCCGGTCCAAGACCGACTGGCTCCCCGGCCCGAGTGGCCCGGGAATGCCACCAGCTGGGCCGGCCCACCCGCCGTAGCTGCGGTAGCCTCCGCCGCCTGACCCGCCGCGTCCGCCGACGGCGATCGCGCCCGGCGGCGACGGCGAGTTGTCCGGGACCGCGGACGAGTCGGCGGGAGGAGTGGCACGGCCCGCGCCGGGATCCGTGGCCGGGGCGATCGTCGGCGCGTCGGTCGCGGGCCGCGCTGGCGGGGGCGGTGCGGTCGCCGCGGGCGGCTTCGGGGTCGGCTTGGGAGTCGCCCTCGGGGCCGCGGTCGGTGCCGTCGTGGGCTGGGGGCGGGGCGTCGGCTTGGGAGTCGGCTTGGGAGTCGGCTTCGGTGTTGGCGGCGGAGGCGGCGGAGCCGGGGGAGTGATGACGATCTTGCTCGGGGACGCGGCCGTCAGGACCGCCGTCTTCTCGCCGGCGCCTGTCCCGCTCGTGGCTGTGAAGTTGTAGTCCCAGGTGCCCGCCGGCAGGGTCCGCGACACGACGAACGCGACGCCGCCGTCGAAGCCGGAGCCGGGACCGCTCATGCCGTACTGGCCCAGCCCGACGACGCTGACCTCGATGGCGGTCGGGGCGCAGCCGTCGACGTCCGCGTACGTCACCGAGAACGTGATGGTCGTCGCCGTCGTGCCTGTTCCGGGACTCGCCGAGCCCGCCGACAGGACCGGCGCGGCGTGCGAGGCACCCTTGCAGCTCGCTGCCTCGACGACCGGCGCCGCTGCCCCCGCCGCGAACCCGAGCAGCAGCAACAGACCGGCGCCGATCAGACCGGCCCGGGGGACCTCAGACGATGAAACGGAGCGAACGCGGTGCAGTCGTCGTCCCTCGTGCGCGAACTTCGCAATCGACGGTAGGCACCACTCGCGCGCGCGTCCTTGGTCACATCGCCGCGTCCGCCCGGTACCTTCGGCTCACATCGCCGGAGTCCACCGGGCCGTACAAAACCGGAACCGGGCCGCACCAGGAAAGGTCATGACGACGCCCACCGTGGATGGCCAGCCGGGCACGCCGGATCGAGTCGAACGCATCCGCCGACGGCTGATCTGGGCGTTGCTCGCGCCGTTCTGCCTGCTCCTGATCGTCTGCGCCGTCGAGGGGTTCTCGTCGGAAGACGCCGCGAACCCCGGGATCGCAGTCGCGATCCTGCTTCTGGCCGCGTTCGGCATCCCGCCGATCCTTGCCTGGTTCGCCATGTCGATCTCGCGTGAGGTCGATGCCCTGGAGCGGGAGCGCGACGAGCTCAAGAAGCTCTACGGCCGGGCCCGCCATGACGCGCTCGTCGATGGCCTGACGGGTCTCGGCAACCATCGGGCGTTCCAGGACGAGCTGGCCCGTCAGCTCGAAGTCTCGAAGCGGATGGACCTGCCGCTGGCGCTGCTGCTGATCGACGTCGACGACCTCAAGGTGATCAACGACACGAAGGGCCACGCCGGCGGCGACCGGTTGCTCGAGGCGGTCGGCCAGGTGACCGCGTCGGTCCTGCGCCGCGGCGACCGCGCCTTCCGGGTGGGCGGCGACGAGTTCGCGATCCTGCTTCCGGTGTCCGACGTCGAGACAGGGCTCGCGGTTGGTCGCCGCATCCTCGCGTCGGCGGTGAACGGCGGCGACCCCGGCGCGCCGATCGAGCCGTTCTCGGTCTCGATCGGCATCTCTGCCTTTCCCGTGCCGAGCATCGCCAGCCAGGACCTCTACCGGAACGCCGACGCGGCACTCTATTGGTGCAAGCGTCACGGCCGGACGGCCGTCGTCGCGTTCGACGCGGAGCGCCACGGCCTCGCGTCCGAGGACCGCTCCGTCGCGGAGTTGTCGGAAGCCGTGAGCACGGTCCTCGCGACCCGTGCGCTCCGCCCGGTTTACCAGCCGATCTTCTCGATGACGACCGGCCGGGCGATCGGTTTCGAGGCACTCGTCCGGCCCACGGGCGGCGCGCTGTTCACCGACGCGAGCTCGCTGTTCGGCGCGGCGGAGGCGGCCGACCGGACCGTCGAGCTCGACCTCGCCTGTCTCGAGACGGTCGCGGCGGGAGCGCGGCTGCCGGCCCGCGACGTCTATCTCAGCGTCAACCTGTCGCCGCGGACGCTCGAGTCGAGCCAGTTCCGCGTCGGCGACCTGAAGGCAATCTTCGGCCGCCATGACATCCCGCTCGACCGGATCGTCCTCGAGCTCACCGAGCGCGAGCAGGTCGAGGACCTCGACCAGCTGCGGGCCAACGTCGAGACGTGTCGTCGGGCGGGGATGCGCCTCGCCGCGGACGACGTCGGTGCCGGAAACGCGGGGCTGCGGCTGCTCAGCGAGGTCCACTTCGACATCGTCAAGATCGACCTCTCGCTCGTGCAGGGCGGCACTGTCCAGGACCCGTCGCATGCCGTGCTGCGCGCGCTTCAAGGGCTTGCCGCACAGTGGAAGGCGTCGGTCGTCGCCGAGGGTGTCGAGACCGCGCCCCAGCTGTCGGTCATCCGGAGCCTCGGGATCACCGCTGGCCAGGGCTACCTCCTGGGCCGCCCATCGTCCGAGATGGCCGAGGTCGCGGTCGACCTGAGCCAACTCGAGGCATCTGCGGAAGACGATCTCGCGGTCCTCGCGCTCCGGGCCCGGCTCGCTACGTTCTCGTCGGACGAGGGCGCTGCCTGACCGACGCCCGCAAGACGAACGCTCCCCGGTGTCGTCCTGCCCACCGGCGTACGCTCCGGCCGTGACGTTCCGTGTACCGGGACGCCGCGCGCGGCGTTCCGAGGCCGCTTCTAGGCTCGCGGCCCCACAAACCTGCTCACGGGCGCGGTCGAGGCCGCGGACGGCGAAGCCGGCACCGCCGGATCCGGCTCGACGGCGGCGACGCCTGCGTCGTCGCCTGGCGGGCGGGCGCCTTCCGAACGGAGAGTGAACGGCCGGTCGCGGCCGACCCCTAGCGCCACCTGGAGCTCGTTGTCGAACGATGGCGACAGGGTCAGCTCTTCCACTCGATGATCGCGAGCGCGTTCTTGCCGGGGTCGATGATCCACGCCATCCAGGCGAACCCCACGTCGGCGATCCCGTCTACGGTCTTGAGGTCCGGCAGGTCGTAATCCTCGATCGTGATACCGCGCGATCGGAGCTCGTCGAGCTCGCGCCGGAGGTCCGGGACGTCCCAGCCGATCTGCGTCTGGCTGTCGGCCGTCCCCGTGGTGCTCTTCGAGACGGCGATCTTCGATCCATTGCCGCACCGGAAATGGATGGCATGGTCGAGCTCGACGAGGATCTCCAGGCCGAGCTTGTCGTGGTAGAACGCTCGCGCCTGGTCGAGGTCCTTGGCCAGCAGGACCGGATGGACTGGGCAGTCTCCGAGCATCGGGCACCTCTCTTCCAGCTCGCCAACGGAGTGTACGGGACGGTGGATGACGTTCCCTCGGCGCCGCGGTTACAGCGGTCCGCGCCGGTCAGTCCCGGAGAGCGGCCCTGGCTCGGGCGGTGGACCGCGAAGTCGCAGGGTCCGCGCGCGGCAGCCGCACACCGGCGATGCCGCCCTCGAACTCGTCGGCCTCCTCACCGCTCTTGGGCGGCGGGACGTCGTAGCGGAGGCGGACGGTGCGCTGGGAGTTCACGCCGTCGTTGGCGTATCGGTCGACCGCCATCAGGTCGAACGCGTGGACGCTGGGCTCCTGGTTCGAATAGCGGCCGGCGACCCACGAGGACGACTTCGTCCCACGGTGCTGGAGCTCGCAGACGTGCCAGTCCTGGCGGTTCGTGAGGTCCCAGAACGCGATCGCGTCAGACGGATCGAAGTCCCGCATCGCGATCGTCGCGGGCTCGAAGAGCCACTGGCAGACGATCCGGGTGTGGCCGGCACCGGCGGGCTCCAGCCGGTGGACGAGGACGTAGTCCGGGTGGATCGAGATGAAGGTCGAGGGCCAGATCAGGTAGTAGTAGATGCGCCGCTCGTCGACCGGCGTCATGCCGGCGATCGCGGGCCGGCCGTTGCGGTGTCCGCCGTCGATCGCCATCGTCTCGGCCGTTTCGACGAGCTCCATCCAGCCGCCCTGCCACGGCCCCGTCGGGGCAAAGTCGCCGCCGAGGTCGTACGGCGTCAGCCTGTTGAGCTGGGGGTGGATGCCGGGGCAGTGGTAGCACTCGCTGTAGTTCTCGGCGATGAACTTCCAGTTCGCGTCGACCTCGTAGGTCACGGTGTGGGCGACCCGCAGCCCCGAGAAGTCGAACCGGGCGAGGTGCGGCGGCAGGTCGCCCAGCCACTCGACGAGCGGCGGCGCCTCCGGGGAGAGGCTGACGAACACGAAGCCCTGCCACGTCTCCATCCGCACGCTCACGAGCCCGAACCTGTCGAACGAGAAGTCATCGAGGTCGTCCGTGTGCTTGGCCCGGACGAGGTTGCCCTCGAGGTCGTAGATCCACGAGTGGTACGGGCACTGGAAGCGGACGGCCGTGCCGCACGCGTCCTCCACGACCGCAGTCCCGCGATGGCGGCAGACGTTGAAGAACGCGCGCAGCTCACCGTCCCGGCCGCGAGCGATCAGCAGCGGCTCTTCATCGACCTCCGCGGTGAAATACGTTCCGGCGGACCGGGCATCCTCTTCCCGCCCGACGGCGACCCAGTCGCGACGGAACCACTCCGTTCGCTCGAACTCGTGGATCGCCGGGTCGTGATAGGCGCGGCCGGGCAGCAGCGACGCGGCGCGGTAGGGCTTGCGGACAGCCGCGATCTCGTCCGCAGTGAGCGGCGACGGCGCGGGCGAGGTCATGACTTGGGCGTGTCCTTGCGGGCGTCGAGGAACGGGATCGCGGCGGTCTTCGCCGGCCACCGGGCGCCGTCCGGTGCCTCGATCTCGAGGTCGTTGCCGGGCTCCGCGAGACGAATCGGGACCCAGACGTAGCCGATGTTCTTCTCGAGCCGCGGCGACCAGATGAGGTCCGTGACGGTCCCGACGGGCCGGCCGCCATGGAGGGCGGCACACTTCCGCGACAGCTCGAAGGGCAGCGCGTCGCCCTCGACCTCGATTCCGACGAGCTTGCGGTCGACGCCCTTCCGCCTGATCTCCTCGAGCGCGGCCTTGCCGATGTAGTCGGCGTCCTGCTCCTCGACGAGCCGCTCGAGGCCCGTGATCTCGAACGGGTTGTTCGCGATCGTCATGTCCGAGCCGTAGTTGAAGATTCCGGCCTCGATCCTGCGCGCTTCGCACGGCGCGATCGGCCGGATGTCGTGTCGCCGGCCGGCGTCCATGATCCGGTCCCAGAGCTCGCCGCCGCGGGACGGGTCGCGGACGTAGATCTCGTAGCCGACCTCGCCGGTCCAGCCGGTCCGGCTGATCGCGACGGGAATCCGGTCGAGATCCGTCGCCGCGAGCGGCGATACCACGGCCCGAAATACAGCGTCGAAGAGTCGCTCGTGGCGGGCATCGCGAACGGGGCAGTCATGCGGTGGGACCCTCCTGGCGGCGGTGGCGGCGGGGGTTGAGCCGCCGGCCCGGGCCGGCCGATGGGGCTGCGGATGGCTCGGGTGGTGGCGGGATGCTCGGCAGCTCCGTCTGGTCCGTCAGGCCGGACCGGATGATCCGCTTGAGCTCCTCGTCGAGGCGGGGATCGGTCGGCGGCTGGACGTAGCTCGCCAGCCGGCGCTCGACCTCGTCCTTCGCCCGCTCGAACGTGTCCTTGCCGCCCTGCCGTAGCCATGCCTCGCGGTTGTCGCGGTCGACGATCGCGCTTGGCAGGTAGAGCTCGTCGGGCCAGTGGGCCGTCGTGTGGTCGGCCATGATCAGGTGCTGGTCGGCCATCAACTGGTCGATGAGCGCGTCGACCGGCAGGTCGTCGACGGGCCGGACCTCGCGGACGAAGCGCAGCGCCTGGCCGCACATCTCGTCGTCGAACACGAGCTTCGGCAGGCTGAAGACCAGCAGGAAGTCGAGCATCCCGGGGCCCGAGACGGAATTGACACCGGCGAGGGCGGCCAGCAGCGCGCTGCCGAAGGTCTCGGCGCCCGCCTGGGCGTCGAGGACCTTGCCGTCCGACAACGCCATGTAGGCCTGGCACGGGAGCTCGAGGTGCTTCGCGACCGCGACGTACGCGACGTCGAGCTGGAGCGCTTCTATCGCGGCCATGGGCGACGAGGCGATCTTCATGTGGAACGTCGCGGGAGCCCCGCCGAACAGCACCGGCGCGCCGGGCCGGATGATCTGGGCCATCGTGATTCCGGCGAGGACATCGACGGTGTGGAAGATCGTCGCGCCGACGACCGTGACCGGCGCGATCAGCCCCATCAGCGTGACCGGCACGATCTCGACGGCGATCCCCGCCTCGACGCAGTCGATCATGTTCTGGCACGAGTCCTCGCTGTACCGGAAGTTGCCGGTCGCGGTGATCGTGAAGATCGACATCGGCCGGGCGATCACGTCGTCGCGGCCCGCCCGGAACAGTTCCATCATCTCGACCATCCGGGGCACGCCGTGTTCCGTGAACGCGCCGCTGACGACCGGCTTCGTCGAGTTCGTGAGAACCATGTAGAGCCGCCACGCGTCGCTGACCTGCGCCTCGATGTCGGCGTTCGTCGAGAACGCCGTCGCGAGGTACGGGATGTGGTCGAGGCCGTGGCCGACTCGGACGTACTCCGTGAAGTCGGTCGAATTCGCGAGGCGCGTCTCACCGGTCCGGTGGTCCTGGACCTTCAACCCCGACGAGCCGGGGACGAAATGGACGTTGTCGCCGCCAAGCTCCGCGTGGGGGTTGCCGTCGCGGTCGAAGAGCGTGAACGACGACGGGGCCGAGGCGACCGCGGTCTCGACGACGTCGCGGGGGAACAGGACGCGCGTCCCGGAATGGTCGAGCGGCAGGCCGTGCTCGACAAGTCGCCGCTTCATCTCCGGGCCGCGGATCTCCATCCCGACCTCGGCGAGGACGCGCTTCGCCTCGTCGACGATCCTGCCGAGGAGCTCCTCGTCGAGGATCCTCAGGCTCGGCCGCATCGACGCTCGTCGCCCTCCACGCCGTTCAGCGTATCCCGCCGAGGCCTCCGCGGACGCGGGATTCAATCCCTGGACCACGCGCCGGATTGTCCGAGGGGCAATTTCCATTGCCCCTCGCGTTGCGCCTGATGATGCCCCCGGTTCCATCGCGCGCAACCGCGTGAGCGGGGCCGGACCACAAGGAGGCCGTCAGTCGAGCCTGACGACCTCCCGCCAGTGCGGAATCTTCGTCACGAAGCCGAGGGCCTTGACCTTGGGCTCGATCGCGATCTGGGCGTCGGGATCGCCGTGGACGAGGAACACCGTCCGGGGATAGCCAGGGGCGCCGGATTGCTTGCCCTCGGTGAAGTGGCTCAGCCACGCGAGGAGCTCGCCCTCGTCGGCATGGGCCGAGAAGCCGCTGATCGAACGGATCTGGCAGCGCACCTCGCGCATCTGGCCGTCGATCCTGACTTCCTTCACGCCCTGCTGAAGGTGGGCGCCCAGCGTCCCTTCGCCCTGGTAGCCGACGAACAGCAGCACAGCGTCGGGGTCGCCGATCAGGTTCCGGAGGTGGCCCAGGACGCGGCCGCCGGTCAGCATCCCGTTCGACGCGACGATCATGTACGGGCGGGTCGCATGGGCAATCGCCTGTGAGGCAGGCAGCTTCCGGGTCTCGGTCTGGTTGGGGTAGTCGAGCGGCGTGTCGCCATCCCGCAGCAGCTTCGCCGTCTCCTCGTCGTAGGCCTCCGGGTGGCGGCGGAAGACATCGGTCGCCTTCGACGCCATCGGCGAGTCGAGATACAGCGGCAGCAGCGGGATCTCGCCCCGCTCGAGCATCCGGTCCAGCTGCCACACGACCTCCTGGGTCCGGCCGATCGCGAACGACGGCACGAGGAGCACGCCGTTGGACTCGGCGACGAGCCGGACGGTCTCCGCGAGGATCCGGTTCGCCTCGTCTTGGGGCTCGTGCTCCCGGCCGCCGTACGTCGACTCGACGAGGACGTAGTCGGCCTCGGTCTGGATCGTGGGGTCGCGGATGATCGGCGTGTCCGGCCGGCCCAGGTCGCCGCTGAACACGATCGTTCGCTCCTCGTCGCCGCTGTCGGCCGCGTGGACGCGGATCATCGCCGAGCCCAGGATATGGCCCGCGTCCTGGAAGACGGCCCGGATTCCGGGCGCGACCTCGAACTCGCTGCCGTAGTCGACTGGGCGAAACTGCTCCAGCGCCCGGCGCGCGTCGGCGACCGTGTAGAGCGGCTCATCCAGCTCGAGCTCGACGTGCGGCGGCTGGCTGCGGAGGTCGTGCTCGTGGTCGACGGGGACCCCGTGGGCGATGCCGGCCCCGAACGTGGCCCCAACGTCGGTCGCCACGGCGGCTTCCTCGGACGTTGCCTCGGAGGCGATCGCTGCCGCATCCGGGACGGTTCGCGGGGCGGCGCCATCTCCCTGGGAGGTCGTTGGCGGCATGGGCGTCCCGGCGTCGGCGCCCGGCGCTTCGCCCCCCTCGGCCAGCTTCACCGCCGCCTCGTACGCGTCGAGCTCCTTCTGGTCGTCGAGGACGGCTTCGTCGGGGTGGCGACGCTCCCAGCGCGCCTCGCGCTTCGCGAACTCCTCCTGGAGGTGGCCGGAGTCGAGCAGCACGAGCTGCGCCAGCTCGCACGTCGCGCTGGTCGCGTACACGGGCCCCGTGAAACCGTCGGCGACAACGTGCGGGATCAGCCCGCAGTGGTCGAGGTGGGCGTGCGTCAGGAGGATCGCATCAAGGGACGTGGGGTCGAAGCCGAGCGGGACGCGGTTCCGGACCGATTCATTCGGTCCACCCTGGAACAGCCCGCAGTCGACGAGGATCCGGGCTCGATCGGTGACGAGCAGGAACTGCGATCCGGTGACGGTCGTCGCGCCGCCGAGGAAGTGGACTTCCATCAGCGCATCGTGCCATGCGGAGTAGACCGCGGCGCATGTCTGTCGCCGGCGAGGTGGTTCATCACCGGGCCGCGCCCGGCTCGACGGTCACAACGGGAAGTTGCGCCGGTGCTCGTGCTGTGCGGGCTAGATCCGGACGAGCCGCGACCAGCTTCGCACGGGGCGGATCGTTCGCCGTACCGGACGGTTCCGCGAGCCGGGCCCGACGGGGACCGGCTGAAACGACCGCTCGAGGTGTGACGGCTTCAATCGCTCGACTGCGTCCAGCGCGCGTTCGATCTGCTTGCGAAGCGCATCGCGTGCGGTGTTGTCCATGGCGGGATCGTGCGGTCGCGATGCCGTTCCGTACATCTCGCCGGTCGACGCGAATGTTTCGCCCGCGCGGCAAATTCGCCACCCGCAACGCCGGCCTGCGCTCCTGCTGGCGGCGTACGATGCGGCCAGGAGCAGGTGATCCCATGGACTTCGAGAAGCTCTTCATCGGTGCGTTCGGCGCGGTGATCGGCGTGATCGGCTGGCTCTTCGTCGGGCTGTACATCCAGCGCCGGGCGAAGGACCGTGCCGCGCGCGAGGCCGCCCGGGTCGTCTATTTCGAGCTCGCCGCGAACCATCTCAACGTCTTCACCGCCCTCGAGTACGGCGCCTTCGGACCGCTCAGCCGGACATCGTTCGACCGCCTCCTGCCGGAGCTGGCGGCATGGCTGCCGATCGAGGAGCTCCAGGCCGTCTCGGTCGCGTACATGGGCATGGCGGGCTACGAGCAGGCCGCGCAGGCGCAGGACATCCCCCTCGAGGTCAGGCGACGGTCGCTCCTCGCGATCCACGAGGCCCACCGGACGGCGGTCCGCCTCCTCCGATCGCGCGCGTTCACTGCCGACGAGGTTGGCCGGCTCGCCGAGCACCTGAGGCCCGACCAGCTCCAGCTGATGGCAGCGGCCGACGACGGAAGCCCTACTCCGGCAGAGAGCTCGGAACACAGCCGAGCGGCGACCCGTGCCTGAACGAACGGGTCGCGCGTACGCCGAGGCCTACCAGATCATGCTCCGCGATCGTGCGTTCGACCGCCTTCCGGAGCTCCTCCATCCGGACTGCGTCCACGAGTACCCTCAATCGGGCGAACGCGTCGTGGGAATCGACAACATCCGGGGGATCTTCGAGACCTATCCCGGCGGCGTCGGCATCCAGGAAGTCGAGACCCTCCGCGTGGCGGGCGAGGACCGGGACTGGGCCATGGCGCCGAACTTCACGCTCGTGCGGCTGACGGGCGCGGGAAACTCGTACACGTCCGCCGTGCGCGCGCAGTACCCCGACGGGAACGCCTGGTATGTCGTCTCGATGTTCGAGCTCGTCGATGGCTTGATGACGCGGGCGACGATCTTCTTCGCGCCCCTCTTCGAGCCGCCACAGTGGCGGCGGCAGTTCACCGACGCAGCGTCGGCCCGGCCGTGACGGACCCGGCCGGGGCCAGCCAGTCCGCCACCCGCGACGTCATCGGCCGCTACCTGCGCGCAGTCCACGACGGGGATCTCGACACCCTGTCCGCGCTGCAGCACGAGGATTACGTGGAGGACTGGCCGCAGTCCCGTGAGCGGATCCGCGGCCGCGCGAACTTCCGCAAGATCATGGAGAACTATCCAGGCGGCCTGCGTGGCGCCCCCGCCGACGTGACGAAGGATCGGGTGGTCGGCGGCGAGGACCACTGGATGGTCGCACCCACGTTCGCGATGATTCGCCTGAGCGGCGTCGATGATGTCCACACAGCGATCGTCAAGCTGCGCTACCCGAGCGGCGACGAGTGGTTCATGGTCGCTCTCATCGAGATGAAGGACGGGCTCGTGTATCGGGCGACGTCGTTCTTCGCCCCCACGTTGGAGAGCCCCGCGTGGCGCCGCGACTGGGTCGAGCCGTTGCCGGAGTGACCCGCGGTCGCTAAAGCAGCGGCGCGGCGACGATCGCGTCGAGCGCGATCGCGGCGAACAGCAGCGTCAGGTAGGAGATCGAGTACTTGTAGAGGCGGATCGCGCCTGCCGTCGACTCCTCCTCCGACGATCCGTGCCGCCAGAGTCGGACGGCCTGGCGCAGGAAGATCGCCCCGAGGACGACCGCGGCGACGAGGTAGACGACACCCATCCGGGCCACTGCCCATAGCACGAGCGAGATCGCGACCATCAGGATCGTGTAGAGCACGATCTGGCGGGTCGTCTCCGGGATGCCGCGAACGACCGGCAGCATCGGCACCCCAGCGGCCGCGTAGTCCTTCCGGATGCGCAGCGACAGCGCCCAGAAGTGCGGCGGCGTCCAGTAGAAGACGAGCGCGAACAGCAGCAACGCCGGAACGCCGACGTTACCGGTGACCGCGGCCCAGCCGATGACCGGTGGCAGTGCCCCAGCCGCCCCGCCGATGACGATGTTCTGGGGCGTCGTCCGCTTCATGACGATCGTGTAGACGACGACGTAGAACGCGATCGCGAGCAGCGCGAGGAACGCGGCGAGCAGGTTGACGAACCAGGCGAGGACGACGAAAGAGACGGCGCCGAGCACGAGGCCAAAGACGACCGCCCGCTCCGGCTCCACCTGGTGGGCGGGCAGCGGCCGCCGCCGGGTCCGCGTCATGAGCTCGTCGATGTCCCGGTCGAGGTAGCAGTTGATCGCGTTGGCACTGCCGGCGGCGAGCGTCCCGCCCACGAGTGTCCAGACCGTCAGCCAGGCCCAGTGGCCCAACTGGATACCCGGCACCTCGCGCGTCGCGAGCACCATGGCCGGAACTGTCGTCACCAGAAGCAGCTCGATGATCCGTGGCTTGGTCAGGGCGACGTACGCTCGGAGTGAGTCCGACCGCTTTCGCGACAGCGGCGCAGCATCGGGGCCCCCGTCGCCACGTCCGGCGCCTTCGTCGGTCTCCCGCGAGCCCCGCTCGCCCGTCGCTTCGGGTGACACGACAGCGACGCGCGCCGAGTAGTAGCTCACGACGACGAGTCCGGCGAGCGTCGCCCAGATCATCGCCCCCAGCGCTACGTGGAGCGTCTGCGACCAGCCGGAGAGCCCGGTCAGGACCTGCAGCCCGCCGACGACAGCCTGGATCGGGAACAGGATGCCGGCGACGAGCGCGAGCCGCAGCACCGGCGTGTTCTCGCGTTGCGTTCGCCAGGCGACGAGGGCGACCGCGGCCACGATCAGCCCGACGACGATGGCGACCCAGCGGTGGAGCACGTGGGCGGAGGTGGCCTCGCTCAGCGGTGGGAAGAGCGAGCCGTTCATCAGCGGCCAGTCCGGGAAGACGTACCACTGGCTGGTCGCCGTCACCTGGGAGCCGAACAGCAGCAGCGCGAACACCGTGACCGCGCCGAGTGCCGCGACGAGGGTGAACCGCTGGCTCGCCCCACGCCCGCCGATCCGCGCCGGGTAGAACGATCGGACGAGGATGAACACCAGCAGCCCCACGAGCGCCATGGCTGCCGCGAGGTGGGCCGTCACCGACTCGCCGGAGTTGTTGAGCCGGACCGTCTCCTTGCCGAGCCACGCCTGGAAGACGACCAGTCCGACCGCGCCGATCGATGTCCAGAGCAAGCTTGGGCGGTCGCGATGATCACGCCAGGCCACGAACGCGAGCCCGAGGACGACGAACCCGATGAGGGCCGCGATCGTGCGGTGGACCCACTCGATCCAGGCCTTCGGATCGTCGAGCGGCGGGATGATCTGGCCATGGCAGAGCGGCCAGTCGGGGCAACCCATGCCGGATCCCGTCGCCCGGACGACCACGCCGATCGTGACGAGGAGCAGCGTCAGCGCCACGCTCGTCGCGGCGAGTTTCTGGAACCGGGTCACGCGCCCTCCACGCTGCCGCTCCGGCGGCCCTCAGGAATGCCCGGCAATTCTAGCGCGCGGCCCGGTTCGGGCGGCCCCGCTACCCTATCGCCAATGAACCCCCGATTCCGATCGTCGGCGGTCGTCGCCGCCGTTTTCGTGCTGCTCGCGTCCCTCACCGCCTGCTCGGCCTCGGGTTCGGCCACGACAACCGTGTCGGCCGCGCCCAGTCGGTCCGGCGGCACGGGCGACATCTACCCCGTGATGATCGCGTCAGAGCTGATCGTCGGGGAGAACCGGATCCTGTTCTCCTTCCAGGATGCGGGCGGCGCACCGATCGCCAAGCCGGATCGGACGGTTGAGATCTCTTTCACCGGCCCCAAGGGCGAGGAGGTCCGCGCCGACAAGGCCCAGTTCATCTGGTCCATCGAGAACGAGGTTGGCGTCTTCGTCACGCACGCCACGTTCCCGTCGGCGGGGAACTGGATGGCCAGCTTCACGACGGCGGCGCCCGGATCCCCGACGCAGACAATTCCGTTCAGCTTTGAGGTCAAGACGAAGGCGAGCGCGATCCAGAAGGGGCAGCAGGCGCCGTCCGTCGACACCCCGACGCTGGCGGACGTCGGTGGCGACGTCTCGAAGATCTCGACCGACACGAGTCCCGACAAGGCGTTCTACGAGACCTCGGTCGCCGACGCCCTCGCGGCGGACAAGCCGTTCGTGCTCGTCTTCGCCACCCCGAAGTTCTGCCAGACGAAGACCTGCGGCCCGACGCTGGACAAGGTCAAGTCGGTGGCGGCCAAGCACCCGGACATCACGTTCATCAACGTCGAGCCATACGTCCTCGAGGACGTGGACGGTCAACTCCAGCCGAAGCTCGATGCGAGCGGCAACCTCCAGGCAGCGCCCGCGACCGTCGCCTACGGCCTGATCACGGAGCCGTTCGTGTTCGTCGTGGATGGCGACGGCGTCGTCAAGGCGTCGTTCGAGCTGATCTTCACGCCGGCCGAGATCGACGCTGCATTGGCGGACGTCAGCTAGGCGAGGCGGCCGCCGCGGCATCCTCGAGGCGCACGACCATGCGTTGGCCGTTCTCCTCGCGATAGGTGACTAGGACCGGGACGGCCGTCGCCACGTGCTCGTTGAGATGTCCCGGTGCGAACTGCGACGCGTTCTCGAGCTGCCCCAGCGTGAACGCCACCGTCCGCCCGTCGGGCGTCCGGATCGTGAAGCCCGGGACGTCCGTCAGGCTCGTCGAGTCGACGGCGATGACGACGCCAGTCTCGGTCTGGCGGGGCGGCTGGGCGAGCGTGGTCGCGAGGAACGCGCCGATGGCGAGGACCGCCAGGACGACGCCGGCACCCACCAGCAGGCGCCGCAGGATCACGGGGCCCGGGCAGACCCGTTGGCCGTTCCCGTGCCGGTGCCGCTGCCGGTGCTGCCGGGGGCGTGGACCGGCAGACGGGCTGCGCACTCCGGGCACGTCGCGGGACCCGGCTCGTACGTCGGCAGGTCGAGCTGCCACAGCGACCGAAGGGAATACACGCGCCCGGTCGTCGGGGACGTCAGCGCCGGCCGCCCGCCGCTGCGGTCCACGAGGACCGCGCATTCGACGACTTCGCCGCCCATCGCCTCGACCGCCGGCAGCATCGCCAGCAACGACCCGCCGGTCGTGAGGATGTCGTCGACGAGCAGGACCCGCTCGCCGGGCTCGATCGTGAACCCCCGGCGGAACTCGCGACGGGTCGCGCCGGCCGCGTCCCGGACCTCCTCGGCGAAGATCGATCGCACGCGCAGCTGGCGGGCCGTCTCGAACGCGAGGATGACGCCGCCGGTCGTCGGGCCGGCGACCAGGTCGACGTTCGGCGTGTCGTCTCTCTTGTGGGCCGCAGCCCAGAACGAGCACAGCTCGCTGGTGGCCGCGGGGTCGGCCAGGACGGCGAACTTCTCGACGTAGGCGTCGCCGTGGCGGCCGCTCTTCAGCAGGAAGTGGCCGTCGCGGAGTGCGCCGGAGCGCCGGAACAGCTCCTCCGTGCGAGCCGCGATGGCGGCCCGGGTAGACGCCTCGAGGGCCGGCT
>JBJMMH010000227.1:0-6058 GCA_045804885.1 Chloroflexota bacterium
GGCCTCGCGGCGGCATCCGGGCTGCCGGCCCGGAACGGGTGTGCCTCGCGACACTACGGGCGACGTAGGCGTCGCTTTCCGGTGTGCGGGACCGGATGCCGGCGCCGGGGCTCACAGTCCCGAATCTCCCACGCCGACCGCCCCCGCGCTCCGTGCTGGGGGGACGGAACGAGACGGTCGGTCAGGAATCCTGTCGGAACGCGCCTTCGCGAGACCTCGAGGCGCACAATTCGGGACGCTCAGTCACGCCGGATCCCGACGCCGACGAAGCGACGACGCGGGCTACGCCGACGCGCCCGCGTAGTGCTTCAGCCCGAACCGCCACCACCACCGCGAGATGAGCACCAACGCGACAGCGAACGCCGTCGCGATCACCAGCGTCTCGAGCGTGAGCCGGCCCGTCAGGACCTGGGCCGGGACCGTGACGGCGAACGCGATCGGCACGAGGTACGTGAGCGAGATCCGCAGCCAGCCGGGGTAGATCGTCACGGGCCACCGCCCGGACTGGTAGATCCCCTCCCAGAGCTCGTGGATCTCGTCCATCCGGACGATCCAGAACGCGGCCGTCGTCAGCATGAGCCAGAAGCAGTAGATCATCGTCGCGCCGATCACCAGCGCGAACGCGAACGCGAGCGCTGTTCCGAGCCCCAGCGATCCCTGGATCTGGACGATCGCGACGGTGAGCACGATTCCCCCGATGACGACGTCGACGAGCCGCCAGATGCGGAACTCGCGGACGCTGATCAGGACCTGCGAGTCCTCTGGCTTCGTCAGGATGAAGTCGAGCGTGCCCTGGCGGACGTCCCCCATCAGCCGCTCCATGTTGGGCTGGACGGCCGCGCCGATGAACCCCCCGATGAGGATGTGGACGCCCATGACGGCGAGCAGCTCCGACTGTGTCCAGCCGCCGAGATCCGTGGTCTGGCCGAAGACGAGCGCGAGCACGACCAGCCCGGTCAGGAGGGCGATGATCGACTGGAAAACCTGGACCGCGAGGTTCGCCCGGTACTGAAGCTCGTTGAGCGCGCCGATCCGGAAGAAGACGCCGAAGAGCTTGAACGCGCGAAGCGGCTCCCGGCGCGGCGCGGCGGTCGCGGCGGTCGAGCCCGGCGCGGCCGGCCCCACGGAACGCGCCACGTCAGCCGCCCACCGAGGTGAACCGGCGCACGGCGAACCGCCAGCCGAACATCACGACCGCGGTCCAGGCCACGATCCAGAACAGCTGCATCAAGAGCCCGCCAATCAGCTCCGAGTCGGGGAGCCCGCCGATCAGCGCCTCGATCGGGAAGCTGAACGTCCACTTGAACGGCAGGTAGTTCGCGAGCTGCTGCGCCCAGTCCGGCATCAGCGAGAGCGGGACGAGTCGCCCCGACAGCAGCAGCTCGGCGGTGAAGAACACGTCGAACACCGGCCCGACGCGCGTCGTCCAGAACGTCACCAGGCCGAGCGACCACAGCTCCAGCGAACGGATCAGGTAGGCGCCCCAGATCGCGATGAAGAAGACGATGACGTTCGCGAGGTCGGCGTTGAACGTCGGGTGGAACAGGAGCGACAGGACGAACGCGATCGGCAGCCACAGGACGATCACGACGACCTTCCAGCCGGCGAGGAACGCGATGTCGAAGTGGATGACGTGCATCGGCTTGAGGAGGAACGTTGAGAGCTGGCCCTGCTTGATCCGCTCCTCCCAGGCCCACGGCGTGAGGGCGATATTCATGTTCCGGACGAGCGTCCAGACGATGTAGTAGGCCGCGAACTCGCCGGGCGTAAAGCCGCCGACCTCGCCGCCCTGCTGCACCGCGACGGTCGACCACACGACGAGATAGATCACGGGTTCCGCGATCATCCCGATCATGTAGAAGTAGTTGGCGACGCGATACTGGAACTGCTCGGCGACGGCGATCCGCATCGTCGTCGTGTAGATATCGATCCACCCGGTGAGCCAGGCGGTCGGGCCGCGACGCGGGGTCGGGGCCTGGACCGGCGTCGCGACGGACGTCATCGGGCGGCTGCCGTCGCCTCGCTCGCGGGGGATTCGATGTCCGCGGCCGACTTCGCCGTCGCGAAGACGCTCTCGATGACGTCGTCGATCGGCGGGTCCTCGATCGTCAGGTCGGCGACTGGCAGGTCGCGCAGGAGCCGGGTCGCGATATCCGGAGCGTCGGCCCGCGCGACACGCAGCAGCACCCGGCCGTCGTCGGCCTCCATGACCTCGCCGTAAGCCGACAGGTCGGCCGTCCCGTCCTTGAGGATCACCCCGATCGTCTTCGTCGCGTTGAAGCGCTGGGCGAGGTCCGCTAGAGCGCCGTCGAACAGGACGTGCCCGTGGTGGATGACGACGACGCGCTTGCAGAGCGCCTGGACGTCGGCCATGTAATGGCTCGTCAGCAGAACAGTGGCGCCAAAGCGGCGGTTGTACTCGGCGACGAACGTCCGGATCCGCTTCTGCATGGTCACGTCGAGACCGAGCGTCGGCTCGTCGAGGAAGAGGACCGTCGGCTTGTGGAGCAGAGCCGCGACGAACTCCATCTTCATCCGCTCGCCGAGCGAGAGGTTGCGGACCGGCTTGTTGACGAGCGCGCCGAGATCCAGCAGCTCGACGAACTCGTCGCGCGTCGTCGCGAAGTCGACGGGGTCGAGTCGGTAGATCGCCCGAATCAGCTCGAACGAATCGAGCGCGGGGAGGTCCCACTGCAGCTGGTTGCGGTTGCCCATGACCATCGTGATCTGGCGCAGGAACGGGCGCTCTCGTCGCGATGGCAGGTGGCCGAGGACACGCGCCTCGCCGGACGTCGGGTAGAGGAGGCCGCTGAGCATCTTGAGCGTCGTCGTCTTGCCCGCGCCGTTCGGGCCGAGGAAGCCAACGATCTCGCCCGGTTCGAGGTCGAACGAGACGCCGTCGACCGCCTTGATCTCGCGGCTCTCGCGATGGACGAGGCTTTTTGCCGCGGCGACGAGCCCCGAATCGCGTACGGGAACGCTGAACGTCTTGCGCAGATCGGCGACGTGAACGGCGGACGCGGACGCGTCTGGCAAGTGGTCCTCCTCGGAGATCAAAGCCTAGCCGCGAACAGTCAGGGCGTGTCGGCTCCCTTCACGGGACGTCGGCGCGTCCCGTAGCATCACCGGCCATGGAGCCCTACATCATCCCCGGCGCCTTCATCATCGGAGCGGTCGTCTGGGTCCTCTGCGCAATCCTCGCGTACCAGAACGCGCCCAGGTTCGGGCGGCGGGCGCTCACCTGGGGCATCCTCGGGCTGGTCCTGGGCCCGCTCGCGTTGTTCGCGCTGTACGTGCTCCCGCGAGGCCACGTCGAGGCGAAGGGCTCCTCGAAGAAGCAGGATCCCCAGGCGGCGCTCTACGAGGTTCCCAAGAAGAAGCGCTAGGCTGCCTGGCTCTCGAGGACGCGCTTCAGGTTGTCGAGCGTCCGAACCTCCTGGTCCATCGTCCGCTGGACGGCGCCATTCATCACGATCCCCCGAATGCCGGAGAGCTGAGCGTCCAGGGCGAAGGTCAGTCGCGTCCCGACGTCGGCCGCCGCGAAGTCGTAGCGGCCATGTGGCCTCGCCGGACCGGCGATCGTCTGGAACTCGATCCGACGGTCCGGCTCGTAGACCGTGATCTCGTAATCGGCCGCGATCCGCCGGCCCATCGGGCCCTTCACGCCCTGGAGATAGCGCGTCCCGACGCCGTCGTCGGTGGTGCCACTCGCGCGCGTGATGTCGACGACGCCGGGTCGCCATTCCGTGGACTTCTCACCGTCGGCGACGTACGCGAAGACGTCCGAAACCGGACGCGCGATTGTCACGGTGTAGCTCGCCTGCGGCATCGGTCGTCTCCTCACATGCGCCTGACCGCGCTGACTGATCAGAATCGAGATAGCTGAGCGTGGTCCAGTTCCGATTCTGACGCTGGAAGTCGGAATCCACACTGGCTACGCTCGATCGTGCTCGATTTTGATCGGTGGCCCCGATCAGCGGCCTCCTGTCCGCGCGTCCATCCACGGCGGCCGCTCAGCCCTTGGCGCCGCCGGTGAAGTTCCAGGACGCGAGGTGGAGGCTCGGCACGAGGAGGTCGCTGCCGAACCCGCCCGGGTGGAGCTCACGCTGGCTGCCGATGCCCCGGATCGCGCCCGGCCTGAGCGCGTCCGCGAACGACTGCGTAAATCGCATATTGGTCAACGCCTTGCTGATCCTGCCGTTCTCGATCAGCCACACGCCGTTCCGCGTCAGACCCGTCACGACCTGCGTCCTGGGGTCCAGGATCCGCGTGTACCAAAAGTCGACGACGTAGACGCCGCGCTCGACGCCGCCGATCAGCGCCTCGTGCTCGCGGTCGCCGGCCGGCACGACAAGGCTCGCACCAAGCGCTCCGAACGGTCCGCCGCCCTCGACCGCGTGACCGGTGCTCTGCGCGCCGTCCCGCGCTGCCTTCGCGGTCCGCCGGGTGTGGAGAACCGCCTTCGTGACGCCTGCCTCGACGAGGTCGACGCGCCGCCGCGGCGTGCCCTCGACGTCGAACGGCAGGCCGACGATCCCCGGATCGCCGACGTCGTCGCGGAGCGAGAACGACGCGTCGAACTGGGCCTCGCCAAGTCGGACGAACGACCGGTTCTCCTCGAACGCCTTCGCGTTGAAGCCGTGGACGAAGAGGAACGTCAGGATGTCGGCCACGGCGCCAGGGCCGAGGACGACCTCGTAGCGCCCCGGCTCCAGATCGACTGCATCACTCGACGCACGGGCCCTCGTCGCCGCAGCGAGTCCTGCGTCGCCGCCGTCAATATCGCCGATGCGTACCGATGCACGCCGACCGGAGCTGTCGGCGGTCGTGGTCCGCGCTATCCCGTCGATCGCGGCCTCCGTGGCGCGGCCGGTCGCCGTGTGACCCGCGCTGTTCGCGAACGCGGCCTCGATCGCAGACGATGAGCAATAACCGGCCGTCTCGAGACCGTCCGCCGCCGCGACGAAAGCGGCGACGCGTGACGCCCGGTCGTCGGGGACCGCGGCTGACGTCGCGTCGTCCCAGTGATCGATTGCGGGGATTGGCGTCGGCGGCGTCAGGCCCGGCCAGCCTCGGTCGACTGGGGCTACGCGGGCGGCGGCGATGGCGTCGTCGACGAGCCGGCCGAGCGCCTCGTCATCGGTCGGCCCGTCCATGCTCGATGCCGCCGTTCGCCCGTCCATGTTGACGCGCAGCAGCACGTGGCTCACCTCGTCCGCGACGTTCTGGTGAATGAAGCTCTTCGCGAACCGCGTCAGCGCGGCCGTCCCGCGCCGGACGTTGACCTCGGCCTCGACACTCGCGCCGGCACGCTCGCGCAGGATCCGGAGGACGTGATCCGCGACGTCGACGCCGGCCTTCGCGATGGCGGTCATGAGCGCGTCATGGCGTCAGCCCCGGACCCCCACGCGGATTCCCCGGAACCGTGCCGGGACGGCCGGATGCCCGGTATGGCCGATCTGCTGCGGCTGGCCCTTGCCGCAGTTCGGCGTGCCCCAGAACACCCACTCGTCCCGGCCCCCGACCATGTCCATCGAGCCCCAGAACCGCGGGCTGATGCCGGTGTACGTCGGGTTGCGCAGCATCCGGCCGCGCTTGCCGCCCTTGATCTCCCAGCCGATCTCGCAGCCGAACTGGAAGTTCAAGCGCTTGTCGTCGATCGACCACGAGCGGTTCGTGTCCATGTAGATGCCGTCGTCGGTCGCCTCGATCATCGCCTCCAGCGAGCTGTCGCCCGGCAGCAGCCCGACATTCGTCATCCGGACCATCGGCAACCGGTTGAAGCCTTCGGCCCGGACGGCGCCACTGGAACGCTCGATGCCCGCGAGCGCCGCCGAGTCACGGCCACTCAGCGTGCCGACCCAGACGCCCTCCTTGACGATGTCGACTGGATGGGCCGGCGTGCCCTCGTCGTCGAAGCCGAAGCTGCCGAGCGAGCCGGGCAGCGTCGCATCCGCCGTGATGTTCATCAGCTCGCTGCCGAACCTGAGGGTGCCCAACTGTCCGACGTCGAGCCAGGAGGTCCCCGCGAACGCGGCCTCCCAGCCGAGGATCCGAT
>JBJMMH010000228.1:0-5535 GCA_045804885.1 Chloroflexota bacterium
CCGCCCGCTCATCAACCTGTTCTACCCGGAGCTCTCCGGGATGATCCAGCCGTTGGCCGGCGAATATGCCGGGCGACGCTCGCACCTCGAATCGATCCCGTTCTTCACGGGGTACGCCGTCGAGATCGGCCACCTCATCGACACCGCGGAGCGAGCCGGGCTCGGCGGGCTGGGCCAGGTCGACCTCGAGCGGCGCGTCCACCGCAACCAGGAGCTCGAGGGGCTGTCGCGGATGTCGTTCGTGATCCTCCAGGCCGTGATGAAGCGGCTCGAGGAGCGGCGCAAGGCGCGGCTGTTCGCCGAGATGGGCTCGACGATGAAGCTGCCGCGGTCCGGTCGAGGCCGGCTCGCGCTGGAGGTCATCGAGCTGGCCGACCAGGAGCGGCCGCCGATGATCCGGATCCCGGAGTACCTCGAGCGCCGACGGGCGGTCACGATGTCCGAGAACGGCGGTCCGGCGACGCCGGAGCTCGAGCCCGTCGGCCGATAGCCCGCGGGCTCGTGGCCTCGCCGCTCACCGTCCTCTTCGCGCCCGACTCGTTCAAGGGCTCGCTCACCTCGGTCGAGGTTGGCCGGGCGCTTGCCGCGGGCTGGGCCCGGGCGCGCTCTGCCGACGAGCTGTTGCTGTCACCGCTGGCCGATGGCGGCGAGGGGACCCTCACGGCGATCGAGGCGGCCGGCGGCTGGATCGTTCAGACGGCGACCGTCCACGACCCGCTCAGGCGCGAGATCTCGGCGCGCTGGCTGCGATCGGCAGACGGCCGGATGGCGGTCGTCGAGATGGCCGAGGCGTCGGGACTCTCGAGGGTCGCCCCGGGTGACCGGGACGCGGTTGCCGCGACGTCCCTTGGGACCGGCGAGCTGATCCGGATCGCGGCGCTCGGCGGGGTGTCGCGCGTCGTGGTCGGCATCGGCGGCAGCGCGACGACCGACGGCGGCCGGGGGCTGCTCGCCGGACTCGCCGGTGGCGAGGCGGACGATCCGGACCTCGAGGCGATCCGGGATGTGGCCCGGTCCCTCGACGTCGAGGTCGCCTGCGACGTGTCGAATCCGCTGCTCGGCGCGAATGGCGCCGCCGCGACCTACGGGCCGCAGAAAGGGGCGTCCCCGGGGCAGGTCGCGGAGCTCGAAGGACAGCTCGCCGACTGGGCTGGCGACCTGGGCCGGAGGACCGGCCGAGAGGAGCGCGAGACGCCCGGTGCCGGCGCAGCCGGTGGCGTCGGGTACGCGCTGCTCGCGATCCAGGACGCCTTTCGCTCGTTCCAGCTGCGGCCCGGGGTCGAGCTCGTGATGGAATCGACCGGCTTCTCGGACAAGCTCGCTCGAGCCGATCTGGCGGTCACCGGCGAGGGCCAGATCGATGCCCAGACCGCATTCGGCAAGACGGCGCTCGGCGTCGCACGCCGGGCCGCCGACGCCGGCGTCCCGTGCATCGCGATCGGCGGCGGCGTCACCCCGGAGGGGATCGCGGCACTCGCACCACTCGGGACCGTCGTCGTCCCGGTTATCGAGCGACCGCAGAGCATCGAGGCGGCCATGGCGGCCGGCCCGGCGCCGGTCGAGCGGTGCGGCGAGCGCATCGCACGGCTCGTGTCGATACTTGCCGGGCGATGACAGCAGTCCCGCCAACCACGCTTAGCCCCAGGTCGAAGCCGAAAGCGGGCAAACGCCGCAAGCCCGATCCCATTGTCGCCTGGAAGCGACGGCTCGACCGGTATCGCCCCGGTCTGGTCGACTTCACGCTCGACGAGCTCGCCGGCGTCTACGGCCGCCCGGAGTGGGTCCGCCGCCTGGACCCCACGAGCGAGCTGATCCTCACGATCCTCACCCAGAACACGGCCGACACCAACGCCGAGGTCGCATTCGAGCGGCTTCGCGAGGCCTATCCGTCGGGGCTCCCGGCGGAGCAGCATCACGCCGGCGACGGTTGGGGTGGCCGCGGCCTGAAGGAAGGCGCGCCACCGGACTGGATGCGCGTCGAGGCGGCGCCGATCGACGAGTTGATGGACGTCATCCGGCCGGCCGGGATCGCGACCCAGAAGGCGCCCCGGATCCAGGCGTCGCTCCGGAAGATCCGCGAGGAACGCGGCGACCATTCCCTGGAGTTCCTTGGCGAGATGTCGGCACTCGACGCGCGGGACTGGCTCACGGGCGTCAACGGGATCGGCAAGAAGACCGCGTCGGTCGTGCTGCTGTTCTGCTTCGGGCTGCCGCTCGTTCCGATCGATCGCCACGTCGAGCGGGTCATGAAGCGGGTCGGCGTGCTGCCGCCCAAGATTCTGGATGACCCCGCGCATGACCTCGCGCTCGCTCTCATCACGCCGGATCGGGCGTACGAGAGCCACGTCAACCTGATCCGCCACGGTCGGCTCGTGTGCCACGCGCGCAACCCCGCGCATGAGCTGTGCCCGCTTCGAGCGCGGTGCCGGTTCTTCGACAAGAAGGCGCCGTAGAAGCGGCCGTCGCGATCCCTATACTCGGGCCATGCTGAGCGGCGGTCCGGCTGGCTACGGCGATGCGGCGCCTCGGCTCCTCCTCGTCGACGACGACCCCAACCAGCTCGTCGCCCTTGCAGACCAACTTCGTGCCGACGGCTACCAGGTCCAGACCGCGCGCGACGGCGACGAGGCGCTCAGGCGGCTGCGCACCGCCTGGCCCGACCTCCTGATCATCGACATGATGATGCCGCGGATGGACGGCCTCACCCTCGCTCGCGAGATCAAGGCCCAGGCGGACCTGCCGATCATCGTGCTGTCGGCGATCGACGCCGGCGACTCCAAGGCCGATCTTCTCGAGGAGGTCGCCGAGGACTACGTCACGAAGCCGTACCACTACCCCGAGCTCCGGGCTCGGATCAACCGCGTCCTCCGGCGGCTCGGCGACAAGGTCCCGCGCCAAAGCGTTGTCCTCGGGCCGCAGCTGACGCTCGACCTCCACCGGCGGGAGGCGACGGTCGGCGGCGAGACGGTGCAGCTGACGCCGACGGAGTCGCGGCTGCTCTACGCGCTCGCGGCCAACATCGGGAAGACCGTCACGACGGAGACGCTCCTCGCCCGTGGCTGGGCCGAGACGGAGGACGCCGACCCGTCGTACGTCTGGGTCACGATGCGCCGGCTCCGCCAGAAGGTCGAAGTCGACCCGAACCGCCCGGTCCACGTCCAGACCGTCCGCGGCGTCGGCTACCGACTGATCCCGGTCGACGGAGCCGCTCCGGCGAGCATGCCGGACGCGCTGCCCGACGAGCCGGCACCGGGGCTCGTCGATGGCTGACACACCGTCACCCGACGACCTCGCGGCCGCCCACCGGGCCGGGGTCAGTACGCCGATCGCCGATCGACGCGCCGCCGCCGAGCAGGCCGAGCGCGACCGCCTGGCCCAGCAGAGCCTGGACGATCTCGACCTCGACGCCGACGAAGGCGCCGGCATCGGGCTCGGGATCCATCTCTCGTTCCGATCGCGGATGACCCTTGGGCTCGTCGCGGCCGCGGTCCTGCCGCTGGCGGGGTTCGGGATCATCGCCTTCGTCGCGGGTGATCGGGCGGTCCAGGGCGACACGTTCGGGCGGCTGTTGCTCCTCGCACTCGCGATCGCGGCATTGATCGGCGTCCTGCTCGCGTATCTGCTCGCGGCAGACCTGATCGGCCCGCTCAGGGCGATCGCGACGGCCGTCGATCGCGTCTCGGCGGGCGACCTGTCGACGCCGCTCGACGTCCCGGGGGACGATGAGCTGGCACGGCTCGCCGACAGCCACAACCGGCTCGCCGCGACGCTCGAGCGCCGCAACCGGGAGCTCGGCCGGATCCTCGAGGCGATCGAGCAAGCGTCGCCTCGTGACGGCGCGGACTTCCTCGCCGGGCGGGCAGCGTCAGATGCCCGGGCCGCGTTCGGGATGATCGACTGCTCGATCCTGCTCGTCGATCCGCGCGAGGTCCCGCTCGAGGAACGGATCCCGGGCGATCCGCTGCCCGTCCGGGCGGTCCTCCAGATCGGCGAGGAGGAGCTCGGCGTACTCGTCGGCCGGCTCCCGGCGACGCGCGGCTGGGAGCGGGCTGACCAGGACCTGCTGGAGCTGTTCGCGAGCGAGATCGCCGTCGCCATCCGGAACGCCCAGCTGTTCGCGCGGGTCGAAGCGCAGAACACACAGCTGCTCGAGCTCGACGCCGCGAAGGACGACTTCCTGCGCGGCGTCAGCCACAACCTCCAGACGCCGCTGACGAGCATCCGGGTCTACGCCCACCAGCTCCAGACCGACCATCCGGATCAGCGGCTCGACATCATCGCCGAGCAGTCGGAGCGGCTGTCGCGCATGGTCCGCCAGCTCCTGACGGTCACCCGGCTCGACTCGGGCGCGCTGCATCCCCGGAGCGAGGTCGTCGCGCTCGCACCGCGCGTGAAGCGGACGTGGGAGGCACTCGCGGCATCTGACGTCGCGATCCACATCGACGACCGCTCGCGGGGCTGGCTCGCGGTGGCCGACGTCGACCAGCTCGACCAGGTCCTCTGGGCGCTGCTCGACAACGCCGTGAAGTACGGCAATCGGACACCGGTCAACGTCGAGACCGCGGTCGACGAGCCGCCGAACCGGCTGCGGCTCACCATCTCGGACGGCGGGCCGGGCGTCACGGAGGCCGATCGCGGCAGGATGTTCGGGCGGTTCGTGCGAGGCCACGACTCCGGCTCCGACGAAGGCAGCGGCCTGGGCCTGTACGTCTCGCGTGAGCTGTGCCGGGCCATGGACGGCGATCTGGTGCTGGAGCCCGCGGCCGCGGGTCGCGGCGCTGCGTTCAGCGTCTACCTGCCCGGCGAACGACCCGACGAGACCTGACGCCTGAGCCGCGCCGGCAGCCGGGGCTAGACTGGGCGCGGACTCAGATTGTCCGCGAAGCACCGCCGGGGACCAAGATCGCTTTCCAGGACGCCACAAGGCGGCGTCTTGGGCTGCCTGCCGTCAGGCTGAGACAGGCGTCGCGGTCGCGTTCAGGACGGGTGGAGCGGACCTGCGGGGCCAGATGATCCCGCGCGGGTCTCCCGCGATGATGAACGCCGCGGCGGCACCGAGCACAGGGCCGAGCAGCGGGGAGATCCCGACGACGCTGGCGATCATCGCGCCGGCGTACCAGCCGCAGTAGAACCAGAGGAACGCCGAGAGGACGCGCTTCTTCATGCGTTGCACGGTAGGCCGGGACACCTCGGGAAAGCCATAGCCTCTTCGTCAGGCGCACGCCCGCGACCCGGTGGTGCGTGTCGGCGACGCGACCGAGATGCGGCAAGGTGGGTTGTAAGGTGCGCCCTGCACCATCCCCGGTACTAACGGCCTAGGCCGTGCCAGGACGACATCGCCAAGGCTGCTAGGTGACCATGCTCACAGGGATCAACAACCGCGTTCGCGACCGTCACCGCGACCGCTCGCTCGGCCAGAGCCTAGTCGAGTTCGCTCTTCTCTTTCCTGTTTTGCTGTTGCTCTTGATGGTTGCGGTGGACTTCGGACGGATCTACCTCGGGTACATCAACCTCCAGCAAATGGCGCGCGTCGCG
>JBJMMH010000229.1:0-16308 GCA_045804885.1 Chloroflexota bacterium
ACGACACTCCCGGTACGGAAGTACCACCCGGCGACACCGTGAGTACCACCCCCGGCGGCTGGACGCGCCCCCGACCGACCCGTCATGCTCTGGACCGCACGTGACATCACCCGACCAGCCAGGACGAGGGGCCAGCGCGGAGGATCGGCGGATCCGCCGCGCGTGGCGCATCTTCGTCGGGTCGTTCGCGATCCTGGCGTTGCTGGCGATATTCCGGGTGGCGGTCGAGCCGACGCGGGCGGGCTGGGCGATGATCGGGCTGATCGTCGTCGTGGGCTACGCGGCGATCCGCCACCGCCTGGCGGTGGAAGCGCTCGAATCCGGCCGGCGTGCCGAGGCCGAAAGCTTCGCCCGCATCCTGCAGGGGCTGTCGCGGTCGATCTCGCCGGACCACATCATGGACGCGATCGTCGAGGAACTCGGCGTCGGCACCGGCGCCGACCACATCATCGTCGCCCGCCGACGGCCCGATTCGAGGGTCCTCGAGGCGACGCTCGTCAACGCCCGAACCGGCGGCCCGACATCGACGACGATCTTTCCAATCTCCGATCTCGAGGACCCCCCGACCGTGCCCGAACCGGGCGCGCGCGCGCCGATCGCTGTTCCGATCGAGGTCGGGCCGGCCGCGCTCGTCGCTCGGGCGCCGGTCGCCGTCGGCGCGGCGGCGGCAGCCGGGTCGCTCCGGACGAGCCCTGCCTGGGTATCGCCGGAGGCTTCGCCCGCCACCCCGCAGGGCGCGGCGGCGATCGATATCCCGACGAGCGAGCGCCGCTTCGCGCGTTCCCGCTCCGCCGACGCCGCTGAGCTGATCGCCGAGCGGATCGCGAAACGGGCCCGCCGCGTGTACGGCCTGAAGCACACGCTCGTGGCGCCGCTCACCACGGAGGCCGGCGTCGTCGGCGCGATCGTTGTCTCGCGGCGGACGGCGGACGGCTGGCCGGCCTCGGCGCAGCGGGTCCTGTCTGGGGCCGCCGTCGAGGCGTCGGCGGCGCTCTCCCGGGTCTATTCGCACCGCCAGGCCGAGGCCCGAGCCGCGACCGACGGCCTGACCGGGCTGCCGAACCGCCGCTACTTCGACGAGTTCTGCGCGCTGCTCGCCCGACGCCGCCGGGCCGAAGACGGAATCGGAGTCCTCATGGTCGACATCGACCGGTTCAAAGCCCTGAACGACGCCCACGGCCATGACATCGGCGACGAGGTCCTGCGCGCCGTCGCGGGTGCGATCGCCGGAGCCGTCCGCGAGGACGACGTCCCGGCCCGGTTCGGCGGCGAGGAGTTCGCCGTCCTGCTGCGGAACCCGTCGCCAAACGAGGCGGTCGAGGTCGGCGAGCGCATCCGGGAGGCCGTCCGGGACCTGGAGCTCACCCGGTTCGGCGTCGACGCGACGAGCGTGTCGGTCGGTGTCGCGGTGGCCGACGGGCCGGGTCAGCCGATCCCGGATTTGATCAAGCGCGCCGACGAGGCACTCTACGAGGCCAAGCGGAAGGGCCGCGACCGGGTCGTCGCCGGCTAGCCCGCCCGGCGCCGCACTCGACGCGCTGGCCGCTACCATCGGCCGACATGCCCGACGACGTGATGGCGCCCGCCGCCGACGACACGCACGACAGCCATGACGCAGAGGACGTAGACGACGGCCGCCGCGACGAGCTGACGAACGGCGACCTTGCCCGGACCTTCCACGAGATCGGCGACATCCTCGAGGTCCAGGGCGAGATCGCGTTCAAGACGATCGCCTACCACCGCGCCGCCGATGCGATCGGCCGCAGCCCGATCGACCTCGTCGCCGCCTACCGCTCCGGCCATCCGCCCAAGATCCCGGGTGTCGGCAAGGCGATCAGCGACAAGATCACGGAGCTCGTGACGACCGGCCACATGCGCTACTACGAGCGTCTGCGAGCCGAGATTCCGCCGAGCCTCGTCGACCTCCTGCGGATCCCGGGACTCGGCCCGAAGACTGTCCGGCTCGTCTACGAGGAGCTCCAGATCGAGACGATCGAGGACCTTCGCCGGGCGGCAGAGGCGGGCACCCTGCGGACCCTCAAGGGCCTCTCCGAGCGGACGGAGCAGCAGATCCTCGCCGGGATCGAGGCCCTCGAGAGCCGCCCGGCCAAGCGGCTCCTGCTGCCGAAGGCCGAAGAGGCGATCAACTCGGTCATCGCCGGGCTCGCGGGCACGCCCGGGCTGCGATCGATCCAGCCGGCCGGTTCGTTCCGCCGGCGACGCGAGACGATCGGCGATCTCGACCTGCTCGCCGAGACCGACGACCCCCAGGCGCTGATGGACAGGTTCACGGGCCTCGGCCTCGTCGACGAAGTCATCGGGCGCGGTGGCCACAAGTCGGCCATTCGCATCTTCCGCGGCCCGCAGGTCGACCTGATGTCGATGCCGCCCGGCGAGGCGGGCGCGTACCTCATCCACTTCACCGGATCGAAGGAGCACAACGTCAAGCTCCGGGCAATCGCCCGCGACAAGGGCTGGAGCCTGTCCGAGTACGGGTTCCTCAGGATCGGCGAAGACGGCGAGCCGTTCACCGGCGCCGATGCCGAGCTCCGGACCTTCGCGACCGAGGCGGACGCCTACGCGTTCCTCGGCCTCGCCTACATCGAACCCGAGCTGCGCGAGGACGGCGGCGAGATCGAGGCGGCCCGCGCGGGCACGCTGCCGACGCTCATCGCGCAGCCGGATCTACGTGGCGACTGCCACACGCATTCGGAGTGGAGCGATGGCAACTTCTCGATCGAGGCGATGGCCGAGGCCTGCCGGCGCCGCGGCTATGCCTACCAGGTCCTGACGGACCACTCGCAGTCCCTGGCCATCGCCCGCGGACTGTCGCCGGAGCGCGTCGAGCAGCAGCGGGCGATCATCGCCGACCTGAACCGCCGATTCGAACGGGAAGAGGAGGACGGTACGGCGCCGCCCGAGACGTCCGCGGAGGGTTTCCGCCTGCTCCACGGCTGCGAGCTGGAGGTTCGCGCCGACGGCGGACTCGACTTCGACGACGACCTGCTGTCACGGTTCGACGTCGTCGTCGCCTCCGTCCACGTGTCGCGTCGCCAGCCGAAGGCCGAGCTGACGCGACGGACCCTGAACGCGATCAACAGCCCTCACGTCGACATCGTCGCGCACCCCTCGGGCCGGATGATCCAGACGCGTGACGACCTCGACCTCGACTGGGATGCGGTCTATGCGGCCGCCGCCGAGACTGGGACGGCGCTCGAGATGAACGGCTCGCCGCATCGCCTGGACCTCTCCGTCGAGCGCGCGCGCCGGGCGGTTGCCGCCGGCTGCATCCTGACGGTCGACTCCGACGCCCACTACATCCGCGAGCTCGACTACGTCCGCTGGGGGATCTCGCAGGCGCGGCGAGCGTGGGTGGAGCCGGCCAACGTCCTGAACACCCGGTCGCGGGCGGACCTCCTCGCCTGGGTGGCCGGCAAGCCCGCGCGCATCGGCGCCTGAGCCGCGCGGTGTTGACGAGCGCCCCAACCGACTACCATTCCGCGCCGTGATCCGATCCGCCGCCCGCGAGGTCGCGGCCGCCCGTCGCGATCTGACGTTGATCGTCGTCGCCCTCGTCGGCATGTCGCGGCTCCTCGACGGGCCGCTCACGTGGCTCGTCGCCGGCCTCCTGCTGGCGGCGACGCTCGTCGGCGCGCTCCAGGTCCTCGGCGGGATCGAGGGACCCGAGGCCCACCGCGGCGTCCCGGTCGAGTCGCTGATCCTGCCGGCCGTCGCCGCGATCGGCTGCCTGGGCGCGATCGGCCTCGTCCCGATCGGAATCTGGCTCGTCCCGGCGCTCGCGGCGACCGCGTTCCTCGAGGACCGAACCCTCCGGCTCGAGGAGCGGATCGTCGAGGTGGACCGCGAGCTCACGCCCGACGACCGCTCGGAGATTCTCGTCGCGACGCTGCTCGTCGCGTTCATCGGCTTCACTGGGGCCGCGATGCTCGTCCCGGGCGGCCTGGCCGGCGGCTTCGGCGAGCCGGTCCCGCCGCTCGCGCTATCGGACCTGGCGCTGCTCGCGGCCGCCGACGCGCTCGTCGCGGGGTTGCTTGGCTATCGCGCGGCCGCGCTGCGGATGACGAGCGCCCGGGATGCGCTGTGGTCCGCTGTGACGTATGCGATCGCCATCGCGATCGGCGCCGCGGCGCTCCGGGCGATGGCGATCCCGCGCCTCGTCGGGCCCGCGCTGCTGACGCTCGCGTTCTACCTGTGGGACGCCTTCCACGGGGCGTCTCCGTCTCGGCGCCGGGATCCGCGCTGGATCTGGCAGACCGCCCTGCTGCTGGCCCTCGCGGCGGTGGTCATCGGCTGGAACCTGCTCGTTCGCAGCTGATCGCTCGCGCCGGCTCATCGAGTCGGATCTGCGACTGGCTGCGTTTGACGTGACAGGCCGCCGATGCTAGAAAGCGGAGCCGCCCGACGCGGCCTCACCTCTCCGAAAGGACATCCCCTCCCGTGACCTTCCCCGAAGTCGAATCCCAGCAGCCGTCCAGCGCCGTCAACCAGACCCGGATGAAGCGCCAGCTGGCCGACCAGGCGATCGCCCAGGCGACGGCCGCCCAGTGGTCCGAGGCGGCCGACACGAACACGAAGCTGCTCGAGCTGGGTCCCGACGCCGAGGCCGAGAATCGCCTCGCGAAGGCGCTCTGGGAGCTGGGTGAGTTGGGCGCCGCCCGGGAGCATTACCAGACGGCGCTCGCCCTCGACCCGACGAACCGCATCGCCGAGCGCAACATCGACCGCCTCCGGGTCCTGCTCGTGGACGCCGGCGACAAGACCGTGCCGGCCCAGGACGGGTCGAAGGCGCCGGTGTCGATCTTCGTCGAGGAGACCGGCAAGACCGGCTTCGCGTTCCTGACGGACCTCCCCAACCCGCGCAAGCTGGCCCAGGTCAACCCGGGCGACGCGGTCGAGCTGACGCCCGAGAAGAACCTGCTCATCGCGACGTCGAACGGGATGCGGATCGGCGTGGTCGAGCCGCGAGTCGCGGCCCGGCTGCTGAAGCTCATCGCCGACGGCAACAAGTATGCGGCCGGCGTGACGTCGCTCGGCGACAAGGATGTCCGGATCATCATCCGCGAGATCTACCAGGACCCCCGCAACTACGGCAAGGTGTCCTTCCCGACGGCGGCCAAGTCGACCGACCTCCGGCCGTACACCAAGGGCACGCTCGTCCGTGAGGAGATGGACCTGGAGGAGGACCTCGAGGACGACGAGGAGGACGAGGAGATCGCGGACCTCGATCGCGTCCTGCCGCCCGAGGCGACGACCGACGAGGCGTTCGAAGACGAGCCGGACGAGCTCGACGAGGCCTAGCCCCGCGGCCGCTGTGGCGCGTAGCGTGTCGCTCGGCCACGTGCCCATGCAGTCAGACGTGGGCTGCTAGGGCCGATCGCGGGCCGAGCTGGGCCGCAATGCGGCTCAATGCACGCACGGATCACGCTCGACGGGACAACCCAGCGTCTGGAGCGCCAGATCTCGCCTCTGCCGACGCACGAGCTACGGCGGCACGCGCCTGAGGACGTCGAAGGCCGTGAGGAGCAGGCGGGGGTCGGTCAGCCCTCGGGCCGTGGCTTGACGTTCGCCTCGGCCGCCGCGACCACGCCCGGCACGAGCTCAGACAGCTCGGCGGCCGCCGCCAGGAGCACCGGCGCCGCAGGCCGGGCATCGGCCGCCTCCAATCCGAACACGGTCTCCTCGAGCCGTCCGTATGCCTCGAGGATCAGCCGGATCAGCCGCTCGACCTCGGTCGTCGGCCGGTCGAGCATGACGAGCGTCTTCTCGATCTGGATGGTGTGTTCGCGGATGTGCGACGCCCAGCGGCCGAGCCGGAACCCGACGGTGACCTCGCCACCCGACCACCGGGCCGGCACCGCGACCTGCACCGCGTCGAGCCCGCCGAGCCGCTCCATGGCGAGATCCAGCAGCCGGTCCAACCTGACCCGGATCTCGGACATCGAGCCCGCCGACTCCTCGATCTCGGACGGGACCTCGTCGCTGAGCGCGTCGGCCGGGATCGCGGCGGGCGTCGGCGCCTGCGTCAGCCACCATGCGGTGAACCGCGCGTAGAACTGCTGAGACTGGAGCATGTGGCCGAGCGTCTGGCGGATCGTCCACTCCCGGTTGCCCGGATCGCGGTCCAGGTCGGCATCGTCGAGCGGCAGCAGCAGGCCGTGAAGAGACCAGCGGGCGACGGTCGCCGCCGAGCCGAGTCGCGCGGCCGGGCCCGGACTCGTCCCCGCGGACGCCAGCGCCTCCACCGCCGAGGCCCGGGCCGCCTCGAGGAGCTCGAACGACCGGTACAGCCCGTAGCGGACGTCGACCTCCGACGCGTGGCCGGGCCAGGGCCACACGGCCTCGAGGCGATCATCGGGCACGGCGAGCAGGCGACGCCCCGCGGCCTCGACGGCCGACCGCGCGGCACCGACCTCCGGCAACAGATTCAAGGACGGTCCGGGCGTCCACTCAACGAGTCGGTCGTCGATCGCTACGCGTGTTTCCATGACAGTGCAGGGTACGCTGTCGCGATGGCGGGTCGCGCGTCCCTCGTCCGAGCGGAGCCCGGCTTCTCGCTGCCGTTCTTCGATCGCCTCGCACCGGCGCCGCCTCCCGCGCTCGTCGCGACGCGGCTCGAGGCGCATTCCGCGCCGGGTGACATCATCCTCGACCTGAACGGCCGAGGCGGCTGGATCGCCCACGCGGCGATCGACCGCCAGCGCCGGGCAGTCAGCATCGAGTCGAGCCCGCTGACGCGCCTGCTCGCGGAGCTGGTGCTCCGGCCACCGGACCTCCGCCACCTCGACGCGGCGTTCCAGGCGATGAGCGCCTCGCCGCGCCGCCAGTCGAGCCTGAAGGTCGCGATCGGCGACCTGTTCGCGACCCGCTGCGCGACGTGCGAGCGGATGCTCGTCGCCGACGAGTTCATCTGGCCCGGTGCGGTCGACGAGGAAGAGGTCGGCGATGCCGACCACCGCCAGGCGCCCTCGCGGAAGCACTACCGCTGTCCGGTGTGCCGCGGCCAGCGCGGCGGCTCTGAGCAGCGCACGGCGCCGCTCGATGACGACGACCAGGCAAGGGCCCAGACGACGCCCGACGGCGCCGACATCGCCCGCGGGAGACTCTGGGACCGGTTCCCGGTCGTCGAGGGCGCCGAGGCGCTCGTCGACACGCTCCTCGACCTCCACACGCCGCGCCAGCTCATCGGCCTCGAGGCGATCCTCGAGCGAATCGAGGGCGATCTTCGGGCCGCCCCCATCGAGGCGGCGCTGCGTCTGGCGCTGCTCCACGCGCTGCTTCCGGCGAGCCGGCTCAATGGCTTTCCTGGCAGGATCGGGACACTCCGCATCCAGGGCGGCCGGGTTCGGCCGACGGGCAGTGGCGGCTGGCGCGAGCGGAATCCGTGGCTGGCCTTCGAAGACGGGATGCGCCTCGTCCGCGGCTTCATCCAGCGACTCGAGGGTGGCGCCCACGGCTCCGTCCAGGCGCGCCTCGGGGAGGATCTGCGAAGCCTGGCCGACGGCACGGCCACCGCGGTTCTCGGCGTGGCGGGGCCGTCCTCGGCGCGGATCCTCGGCGTGGCGCCCGGACATGCCGCCTCCGGCGGCGGCCTGGCGACTGGCCCCGCGACCGATCCGGGAGGCCTCCGCGCAGCTGCGGCGTACCAGCCCGGTGCAGGCCGGGGCCGGATCCGGCTCGTCCTCGGCCAACCGCCGCTCCGGCCGAACCAGGAGCGGCTCTCGGTCGCGTACTGGGCAACGGCGTGGGTCCTGGGGCGCGAGGCGGCATCCATCCTGCCGATCGAGGCGCTCTCCGGCGGCGCGATCCGAGCACCATGGGGCTGGCAGGCGACCGCGCTCGGCCGGTCGCTCGAGTCGGTCGAGCCCGCGATCGCCCGCGACGGCCGCGTCGTCTTCCTCGTCGATGCGGGCGGGCCAGAGGGCCTCGTGGCGGCGGTCCTTGGCGGCGCGGCCGCGGGCTTCCGCCTGGTGCGGGCGAGGCTCGAGGACGGCGAGGAGGACGTCACCGGCACGATCGAGCTGGTCCCACCGGGCGCTGTCGCGCCGCCGGGGCCGCGAACACGCGCGAACCAGCCCCTCGACGCGGTCACGGGTGGTGCCGGCGACCCCGACCTCGTGCCGGGCGCGGGCCTCTTCGTCGGGCCGGAGCGGTTCGATAGCCGACCGTTCTCCGCCTCGGACGCCGCCCGCACGGTCGCCGACGTCGCGGTCGAGACCATCAAGGCTCGCGGCGAGCCGGCCCGCTACGAGCGCCTGCTGGGCGAGATCCTCGTCGGGCTCGATCGGACGGGCCAGCTCCGCCGGCTGCTGGCGGCGGACGGCGGCGATGCGTCGGGCGAGACCGCTTCCGCCGACGCCGCCGCGCACGGGGGTGCGTGGGGCCTGGCCTCGCCGGCGCCCTCCTCGTCGTCCTCGTCGATCCCCGGTACGGATCCCGGAAGTCCATTCGTCGACGCGGAGGAACCCGCGAACCATCGCCGCGATCTGCCGACGCTGAACGCGCCCGCGCCGGCCGCGACGTCGGCGAGAGGCGCCGACCCGGCCACCTCCGACAAGGTCGAGCGCCTGCTCGATCTCATCCGCGCCGAGCTCAGCCGGCCGGACAACCGGCGGCTCAGGGAGATCGAGCCTGGCCGCTGGTGGCTCGCGGGCCGGGACGACATCGAGTCGGCGGCGGCGCCGCTCGCCGACCGCGTGGAGTGGGCGGTGTTCAGCCTGCTGTCGACCGCAGGACCGCTGTCGGAGGCCGCGTTTTTCGAGCGCATCGCCGCGCTGTTCACGGGCCACGACCTCCCGGACGAGGCGTTGGTCCGAGCCTGCCTCCAGAGCTATCGGAGCCGGGCGAGCACCGTCGACCGGATCGTCACCGCCGACGACCTCCTTGGCCGGGCACAGGAGCACGCGGAGACGATCGCCCGGCTCGCCGAGGGCGGCCACCGGCTCGGGATGAGCGTCTGGATCGGCCGTCGCGAGCAGACCCGCAAGCTAGGCAACCGGCGCCTCGGCGACTGGCTCGACGAGCGCGAGCAGCGGGCGTACCTGGCCCACATCAGCCGAGCCGTCGACGATCTCGCCGAAGTCGACTGCCTCTGGTACGTCCGAAGCAGGGCCGCTTTCCTCTTCGAGGTCGAGTGGACCGCGATGCTCGGCGAGCCGATCCTCCGGCGCGGCTCGCGCATCCCGCAGGACGAATCGATCGTCCGGTTCCTCGTCGTCGCCCCGGAACGGACGGAGCTCGTCCGCCACAAGATCGAGCGCTCGCCGTTGCTGCGCGAGGCGATCGAGCGCGACAACTGGCACGTCCTCAAGTGGAATCACCTGCGGTCGTTCCTCGACCGTGACGGCGGTGACCTCGGCGACCTCGAGCCGTACATCGGCCTCGATCCGGTCGTCGAGCGATCGGGAGAGCAGATGCCGCTCTTCGAGGGTTGACGGGACCCGCCGGTCGGCGGTGCACGGTACCCTGACGGCATTGTCCCCACCCTCGGCCCCCACCCGGAGGATTCCGTGTCCGAGAACGTCGCCGCCTCCCCGTCGGTCACCGAGCTGTCCGACCGCTTCTGGGAGGCGATCCTCGAGCAGAACCCGACAACCGCGACGGTCTACGGCGACGAGCGCTACGCCGACCGTCTCGAGGACCCGAGCCCGGCTGGTCGGGCGAAGACGCGCGGCCTCCTCGAGCGGACGAAGGGGGAGGCGGAGGCGATCCCGGCCGACGATCTCTCGCTCGAGGACCGCATCACGCGCGACATGCTCATCGTCATCGCCGACCTCGGCGTCGAGGAGGACGACCAGGGCACGCACCGCCTCAAGGTCGTCGACCAGATCGGCGGGCCCCAGACGCTGCTGCCGCAGCTCTGTCAGTTCCAGAAGGCCGACACGCCCGACCGCCTCGACAAGTTCATCGCCCGCCTCGAAGCCTATCCGGCGTTCATGGACGCGAACATCGGGATCCTTCGTGAGGGGATCGACACCGGGCTCACGGCGCCGCGCATCGTCGCGGAACGGACCCTCCAGCAGCTCGAGCGGCTGCTCGCGATACCGATCGGCGAGGCGATCGTGCCGTCGATGGCGCAGGTTGCAAGCGACGCCGACCGCGAGCGCGTTCGGGACGTCGTCCGCGACAAGGTCTACCCCGCCGACGCCGCATACCTCGAGGCGCTCCGCAACGAGTACCTGCCGAAGACGCGAACGGACGCGGGACTGTGGTCGGCGCCCGACGGCGAGGCACTCTACCGGACGCAGATCCGGGCCTACACGACGCTCGAGCTGTCGCCGGAGGAGATCCACGGGATCGGGATGGAGGAGCTGGGCATCGTCGAGACGGCCCGCCGCGAGATCGCGCGGAAGGCCGGGTTCGGCGACGACACGAAGGCGTATCGTGCCGCGCTGGCCGCCGATCCGGCGAACACGCCTTCATCAAAGGATGAGCTCGTGGCGCGAGCGCGGGAGGACATCGAACGCGCGATGGCGGTCGCACCGCGCTACTTCGGGACACTGCCCAAGGCCGGCTGCGACGTGAAGCCGGTCGAGGAGTTCAAGGAGAAGGACGCCCCGTTCGCGTACTACTTCCCGCCGTCGACCGATGGCTCGCGGCCCGGTATCTACTACGCCAACGGCTACGACCTGCCGAGTCGGAAATACACGAAGCTCGCGTCGACGACCTACCACGAGGCAGTGCCCGGCCATCACTTCCAGATCGCGCTCGAGATGGAGAACCCCAACCTCAATACGTTCCGTCGCCTCGGGGCGCGGATCGTCGGCGGCGCGTACGTCGAGGGCTGGGGCCTCTACAGCGAGAAGCTCGCCGACGAGATGGGCCTCTTCCGCGACGACGGCGAGCGGTTCGGGATGCTCGACGCGGTCGCGTGGCGGGCGGCCCGGCTCGTCGTCGACACCGGGATGCACGCCCTTCGCTGGGACCGTCAGCGCTCGATCGACTTCCTGCTTGACACCGGGCTCTCGGAGACCGATGCGGTCATCGAGACCGACCGCTACATTGCGTGGCCGGGCCAGGCCCTGACGTACATGATCGGCTGCCGCGAGATCGAGCGGCTGCGGCGCCAGATCGAGGCGCGCGACGGCGACCGGTTCGATCTGCGCGAGTTCCACGACCAGGTCCTCGCCCACGGCTCGTTGCCGCTCGCGACGCTCTCTCGCGAGCTACCCAACTGGGTGGCGACGCCCGCCTGATCGGCGCCACGAGCGTCGCGCTCGAGCGCTACTTCACCGACCCGGCGGTGATACCCGCGACGATCTGGCGGTTGAACACGACGTAGATCACGATCATCGGGATCGTCACGATCGAGAGCGCGCTGAACAGCAACGAGTAGTCCGTCACGTATCGCGTCGAGAAGGCGAGCAGGCCGGTCGGGATCGTCTTGAGCGTGTCGTCCTGGATGTACAGCAAGGCCAGGAGGAACTCGTTCCACGCCGCGAGGGCGGAAAAGATGACGACGGTCGCGAGGCCCGGCCGCAGGAGCGGCAGCGCCACGGTCGTGAACATCTGGCGGTCGCCGGCGCCGTCGATGCGGGCCGCCTCGAACAGCTCCTCGGGTAGCGCGTCGAGGTAGACCTTGAGCAGGTACACCGCGAGCGATAGGCCCATCGCCGCGTAGGGGATGATCAGCGCAATCCGGGTGTCGGTGATGCCCAGCTGCGTGAAGATGCTCGACTGGGCGATGAAGTAGCTCTGGAGCGGCAGGATCAGGCCCAGCGCGAACAGCCCGAGAACCAACCCGCGGCCCCGGAACCGGTAGCGGCTGAGCGCGTAGGCGGCAGCCGCTCCGAGCAGCAGGATCAGCACGACGGACGCCGCCGTGACGATCGCCGAGTTGATCGCGTACTGACCGAGGTTCCCCACGGTCCACGCCTCGACCCAGCGCGACAGGTCGATCGACTCCGGCGGCGCGAACGGCGTCGCGAAGATGGCCGAGTTCGACTTGAACGACGACATGACCATCCAGATCAGCGGGAAGAAGAAGACGACCGCGATCGCCAGCAGGCCGACGCTGACGAGGAGCCTCGGTAGCCGGCGGGCAGTCACGGCACCTGCTCCGGCAGGACCAGGCGCTCCACGACGGCAGGCCCCGTCGCGAGGACGTCGCCCGCGGGCTCGTCCGACTTGACGCGGTCGCGTTGCCGGCGGGACAGCCTCGAGTACAAGACGCCGACGCCAAGGACGATCGCCGTGAGGACGACGGCCATCGCCGATCCGTAGCCCACGTCGCCGTTGCGGAACACCGTCTTGACCAGGTAGGTCGTCGGGATCTCAGTCGCACCGTACGGCCCGCCATTGGTGAGCACGAAGAAGAGGTCAAAGCCCTGGAAGCCGCCGGTGACGCACAGCAGCACGCCGACCCAGACGACCGAGCGGATCATCGGCACCTTTACGCGGCGGAAGAGGTCCCACTCGCCCGCACCGTCGAGCCGCGCCGCCTCGGTCACCTCGCCGGGCACCTGCCGGAACGCGGCGTAGAAGATCATCATGTAGAAGCCCGCGTAGACCCAGCCCGAGACGACGGAGACGGCCGCCAGCGCCGTCGCCGGGTCTCCCAGCCAGACGCGCTGGAGCTCCTCGAGCCCGACGGCGCCCAGGGCCGCATTCACGAGGCCGAAGTCCGGGTTGTAGACGAACGACCACAGCACGGCGACGACGACCATCGGCAGCATCACCGGCGTGAAGATCGCGACCCGGAACCAGAGGCGGCCCGCGGCAGCCGACACGATCCCCGCCAACACGAGCCCGACGAGGACCTCGAGCACGAGGGTCGCGGCGATGTACAAGCAGACGTGCACGAATGAGGCGCGGAAGATCGGGTCGGCCGCCGCCGTGAGGTAGTTCTCCAGGCCGACGAAGGTCATCGGCCCGAACCCGTTCCACTCCGTGAAGCTGTAGCCGACGGTGAACACCATCGGCAGCAGCACCGCGAACCCGAACACGAGGAGCGACGGCGCGAGGAACAGCCAGGGCGCGATCGCGCGCGAGGGCTTCATCGAGCTAGCGGGGTGAGTGGGCCGGCGGCCCGCTCATGCGTGGGCCGCCGGCCGTTCATCTCCGGTGTGCTGGCGCCTGGCCTACCGGCCCAGCTTGCGATCGATCTCGGCGAGCGCGTCTGCGGGTGTCGCTTGCCCGCCGAGCACGGCCGCGACGGCCTGGTAGAACGCGTCGGCGGTCTTGAGGTCGTAGCCGGTGTCGGGCGGCAGGACCACGGCCGGTGCGTTGTTGAGCATCGAGCTCAGCGACTCGGAGCGGCTGTCGATCTCCTGGCCCGCGGACGCCGAGACCGCGAGCGGCGTGACCTCGGCCTCGACAAGTGCCTTGAGGTTGTCGGGGCTGTTGAGGAGCGCCATGAACTGGGCCGCCTCGGTCTGCTTCACGCTCTTGGCATTGATGATGTAGCCGGTCGCGACCCCGATGACGCTGTCCTGGTTGCCTGTGCTGCCGCCCGGCATGGCGGGAAGATTCACGTAGTCGAAATCGAGATCCGGGGCCTCGTCGATCGCCCACGAGACGAGCCAGCTCCCGATCGGGTGCATGGCGGCCTTGCCCTGGAAGAACAGCTGCGCGCCGGCGTTGTCGTCGATCGCGTTGGCCGAGTCGTTGACGCACTTCGCGTCGGCAAGCTGCTTGATGTAGCCGAACGCCTTCTCCCACGCGGGCGTCGCGAACTTGCCCGTTCCGGACAACGTCTTCGCGTACAGCTCCTCGCCGACGACGCGGGAGGCGACATGCCCGAACCAGTTGCCGGCCGGCCACAGGTCCTTGATGCCGGAGGCGATCGGGGTGATGCCCGCTGCGGTCAGCTTCGAGCATGCCGCGACCAGCTCGTCCCAGGTCTTGGGCGGCTCGACGCCGACCTGGGCGAGCAGCGCCTTGTTGTACCAGATGACGTTCGTGACGTCGGCCGCATAGGGGACCATCACGATCTTGCCGTCGAGCGTGTAGCCCTTCAGCGTGTCGTCGCTGAACAGGCCCTTGAGCGGACCGCTCGTGAACTGCGACGTGATGTCGGCGACGTAGCCGTCCTTCTGGCGCTGCTTGAGACGCTCCCCGGTCCACTCGAAGTAGACGTCCGGGGCGTTCCGGCCGGCGAGGAGGCTGGACAGTCCGATCGTCTCGTACAGGTCGTCCTGCTGGTAGTTGATCTCGACCTTCGTCTCCGGATGCGCGGTCATGTACTGCTTGGCGACGTCGTCCCAGACGCGGATCTGGGCCTCGCCCGGCGAACCCATGGCGATGCGCAGGACGTGATCGTTCGCGGCCTGCGAGCCGCCTCCGCCGCATGCCCCGACGAGCACGGCCGTGCCGGCGCCGACGAGCGCGAGCCTGGCAATCATTCGATTCACGAGAGCCCTCCTTCTTCGACCGGGAGCAGCCTCCCGGGCCTGATATGGGTGTTGGTGGTGTCGGCGAGGAACATGAGGAGCGCGTCGCCGAAGACGCGGACCCGACGGCGGCGAAGCTCGACGAGGAACGGCACGAGCTCGCCGCACACCGCTGCGTCGTCGAACGGAAGTCGACCGTCAGTCGCCAGTCCGGCGGCACGCCGCATCGCCCGTGCGCCGATCTCGAATGCCTCGATCCACGGGCGGCAGTCGTCGATGAGTCGGGGGTTGGAGACGCGGCCGCGCAGCAGATGGTCGGCAGCGGCGAGCAGCCCCTCCGCCATGGCCGCGAGTCCGGCGGCCACCGCCGCCAGCTGCGATCGATCGCCAGTCTCGGCCGCTGCGTCGGCGGCGGCGCCGAACGATGCCAGGGCCGCGGACACCGCAAGTGCGTCGTCTTCGGCCAGACAGCTGCTCAGGACGTTCGCGGCGAATGTCGCGAACGTGGCCGCGTCGGTCCCGCCGCTCTCACTTCCATCGCCGGCGACGTCGCGGATCGCTCGGGCGGCGCTTGCCTCCGGGTCGTAGCCGCCCGGGTCGGCGAGGTAGTCGGCGATCGTCGCGAGCGGGATCTTCGACGCCTCGGCCAGTTCCATCGGGTTGGCGAGGATGCCCCGGGCGGCTTCATGCAGATCTGCTGAGCGGCCGCGGTACGGGCCGATGTGGAGCTCCCAGCCCATCGCGACGTCGTTGACCGGATAGTTGTCCCAGTACAGGGGGCTGCGGCCCGTTGCATCACGGAACCTTGCCGCGTCGGCGGGATCGAGGATCGGCGAGCAGATCGCTGGCCCCGTCCAGGTGATGTCGACGGCCGGGTCGAGCGCCGCGGCGAGACGCGCGAGGTACGGCTCGTCGCCTGTGCCGTGGTAGTCGAGCGGGCACACGATCAGGCCGCGAGTTGGCCCCAGACCGGCGGCCACGGCGCTCGCGAGCGAGGCGTGCGCGTCCGCGATGTCGTCAAAGACGGCACGATCGTCGGCGTGCGGCATCTCCCTCGGGAGATCGTCGAGCAGAAGCGCGAACCGACGGACTCCGAGCGAGGCGACCTGCTCGAGCTTGGCGAGCAGTGCGGCGAGGTCGGTCTCCGACGAGTAATGGACCGATAGGCCGGGGCTGATCGCGTAGACGATCTCGACCCCCGCGTCGACGCCGGCCCTGACGACCCCGGCGAGCCGCTCCAGCCCCTCGTCCGTGTACGGCTCCCGCCAGCGGCGGCGTACGAGCGGGTCGTCCTTCGGGCCGTAGACGAACGTGTTCATGTCGCGCGCGCCGATGAACCGGACGCAGGCGAGGCGCTCCTCGTGCGTCCATGGATTGCCGTAGAAGCCCTCGATCACGCCCCGGATCGCAAACGGCGACGCGAGGCTGCGCGAGACGACGGGACGGACCGCGGTCACCGCGGGGGCTCCTGCCTGAGGAGGCGCGAGTTCGCCTCGTCGCCGCCCTCGATGTTGCTCGACAGGAACACGTCGGGCTGGATCCCGCGCGCGACGAGCCGCTCGGCCGCTTCGGCGACGATCGCGTTCACGGCGGCCGACCCGACCACGGTCGAGGTCGGCCCCACTCGACGGGCGAGCCCGGCGATCGCCACCGCCGCGTCGCCTGTCGCGCCGCCGTTGTCGATGACGACATCGGCGATGTCCCGCAGGTTCGCGTTGCCAAACGCACGGGCGATCGTGCTCCCGGCGTGGGCGCGGCTCACGATCGCGACCACCCTCACGCCGCGGGCGCGCGCCAGGCCTGCCAGCTCGGCGACGACCGCGTTGCCGCCCGAGTTTGACGCCACGATCAGCACGTCGCCGGTCGCCATCGGGTGATGCTCGAGGATCGCCGCGGCGAGTCCGGGAAGGCGCTCGAGGGTCGTCGACAGCTCCGCATCGGCGTGGAGCATCAGACCCTC
>JBJMMH010000230.1:0-3206 GCA_045804885.1 Chloroflexota bacterium
GATCGCGACGCGGTCGCCGGCCGCCCCGACCAGGATCAGACCGATCTCACCGGACCGGGTACCGGCGGCGCGACGCAGTCGGACGGCCGGACGCCGCACTACGAGGGAACCCATCCAGGGACGAAGCCGAAGGGCTGATCAGGCGCCGGCCGGGCCGGAAGAACCGCCGATCAGATCGGCTTCGTCGACCAGTACCGTTCCGCGGAGCTGCCGCTGCCGCCGAGGAGCGCGACCTTCCGGGCGTGGGCCCGGACCTGGCGCGCCATCTCGGTGGTCCCGCCGAACAGCCGATCGAGCTGGCTCTCGTACAGCGTGATGCCCTCGATCTTGCGCTCGAGCTGGTCCGAGATGTCGGCATAGTCGGGCGTCAGGGCGACGTCGGCTGGCAGCTCGTCGAGCGTCCCGGCAGGCAGGTCGTCGACGCTCGAGAAGTCCCCCCACCACGCGTAGGGAAAGTCCTCGTAGAACGTCACGATCCCGGCGTACTCCGGCCCCGGCATGATCCACTTCCGGCCCTCGCCGAGCAGCCGGATCCCGACCTCCCGGCACAGCTGGTGGTCGACGTGGTTGCCGATCCCCAGCGGCAGGTACAGCTTCTGCGGCTCGAGGCGGTCGATCTCCCGACGGATGGCGTCGTACGGCGCCTCCTCCCTCGGGCTGCCGAGCAGCTCGTCGTCGCCGTTGTAGCCCCGGAACACCGCATCCGGCAGGTCGAGCCAGACGATCGACGCCTCGGCGAAGAGCGCGTACCGCTCGTCCTCGAGCCGCCGTCGCGCCATGATGTCGCCGTCGCTGGCGTCGTCGACGCGCTCACCGGTGAGGACGGCGCCCTGGGTCGAGAGGTCGTCGATGACCGGCTGGCCGGCGAGCGACTCGGCGTGGATGCTCGCGCGCCGGTACCACGACGAGCGCTGCCAGAACCGCTTCGCCGCGGCGTCCGCGTCGGCCTGCGTCGCGTCGAGCTGGGTGTCGCTCGCGACCCAGGCGGGCAGCGCGTCGGGCGCGTAGACGGGCTCGTCGGCACCGATGTGGGCGCGATTGAACGCTTCGCTGACCGGCCACATCGCCTTCGACCCGAAGCCGAGCGCCTCGCGCTGATACCCGTTGAGGCCGTCGCCCTCGCCGCCCCCGGAGAACACGGTCACGATCGCGACGTTCTGGCCAAGCTCCCGGAGGCTCGCGATCAGGCCGCCGCAGGAGAGCGAGGCGTCGTCCGGATGCGGCGCGACGAAGACGTGGGTCATGACCGGCCGAGTGTAGCAATCGGCCAGCCCGCGCCGCCCGGCGGGCGGCTCAGCCCGGGAAGCCCTCGGCGCCGACCAGCGGCACGAACACGCACGGCCCGTCGTTCCTCTCGGTCCACTCGCTGCCGTGCCGCGTGACCAGCAACAGGTCCTGGCGCCGGCGGTCGCCGACGGGGATCACGAGCCGCCCGCCGTCGGGCGAGAGCTGCTCGCGGAGCGATGTCGGGATCGATGGCGCAGCCGCCGTCACGATGATCCCGTCCCACGGCGCGCCGCTGGGGTCGCCGACGCTGCCGTCCCCGATCCGGACATCGACGGCGCCGCCCAGGCCGAGGCGCGCGATCCGCTCCCGAGCCAGCGCGGCGAGCTCCGCCTGCCGCTCGATCGTCTCGACGGTGGCGCCGAGCAGGGCCAGGATCGCCGCCTGGTAGCCGGAGCCCGTCCCGATCTCGAGGACCCGATCACCGGGCCGCGGCGCGAGCAGCTCCGTCATGCGGGCGACGATGTACGGCTGGCTGATCGTCTGGCCGGCCTCGATCGGCAGTGCCTCGTCGGCATAGGCGAAGCCACGCTCCGACTGGCGAACGAACTCCTCGCGAGGGACCTGGCCCATCGCCCGCAGCACGCGTTCGTCCGCGATTCCGCGGGCGCGGAGCTGGCGCGCGACCATCGCGGCGCGCTGCTCGGCACGCTCGTCGGCAATCGTGCCCGAGCCCGGGTCCCGCGACCCGCTGTCGCTCATCGACGGAGGATACGCCGGGCTTCGGGGAGGGGCTCCGGAGCGGAGTCCGCCCCGCCTCGGCCGAGTGCCTAGGGCGAGGTCGACGCAGCCGGTGACGCCGCAGGCGCGGATCCCGACGGCGCGGGCGACCCCGACGCGATTGGCGAACCGGACGCCGCCGGCGAGCCCGATGCAGCCGGTGAAGCCGATGCCGACGGCGACGCGGTCGGTGCCGGGGACACGCTCGGTGGCGGCGACGGCGAGACGTACGGCCGGAACGTGCCGCCGACGCCGAACAGCATCGCGTTCAGGAAGATCAGCACGAACACGGCGAGCGTGAGCAGGACGAACGCGGCGGACCAGCGGTCACCGATGTGGATTGCGGGAAGGGCGCTCGATACGCCGGCCGCCTCGGCGGATTTCATCGCCCGGAGCTCGCGGCGCGTCGGCTGGCGACCGGCCGGCGGCGCGACGACCGTGTCGTCGAGGGCTCCGCCGGCAACCGCGGCCGCCGCGCCTTCCTCGGCCGGCGTGTCGACGGCGTCGGCCTCAGTGAGGTCGTCGGCCTCCTCGATCGCGGTTGGGTCGTCATCCGGCGCGGCGGCAGCCGCGGCGGCGAGCTCGGTGTCCGGCTCCCGCTCTGCGATGGGGGCCTCGGCGTCGGCCTCCGTCGGCTCGGTCGGCTCGGGCGTCGCGTCCGCCGTCGGCGTCTCGGGCGCGTCGTTCTCTGGCTCGGTCATTCGGGTCGTGTCACTCCTGGGGGCGCGACGCGGAGTCGGCGCGGCGCAGGCGGCAGTGTACCGAACGTCAGGCGTCCCGGACGGCCGGGACGAACAGGCCGGCCAGTCCGGCGAACATCGTCATGATCCCGAAGACGGCCAGCACCGGTCCGACGCCGGCGGCCTGGGCGAGCAACCCGCTGACGGCCATCGCCAGCGTCATCGACCCGAACACGAGCGCGAACCGGAAGCCCACGACCCGTCCGAGCATCTCGGGCGGCGTCCGCTCCTGGAACATCGTCTGGCTGGGGATGATGAAGACCATGTTCGCGACGCCCGACCCGAACATGAGCCCGAGCGCGATCGGCAGGTTGCCGGTGATCGCGAGCAGCGCGATGCATGCGCCCCACACGGTGTACCCGGCGATCACCGTCCGGCCCCGCGCGAGGTGCGTCCCGATGATGCCGATCACGAACCCCCCGACGAGGTTGCCGACGCCGATCGCGGTCTCGAGGAAGCCGT
>JBJMMH010000231.1:0-11732 GCA_045804885.1 Chloroflexota bacterium
GAGGAAGCCGGCAAGATCGATACGACGGAGTGGTTCAACCAGTAGCGAGCCACGTGGGTCGCGGGCGCTGACCCGCGGCTGATCGTGCGGTCCGCGCTCTGACGCGGGCCGTCCCGGCGCACTACGCTGGCGCGACGCGCCCGGTCGGGCGTCGGGAGGGAGAGCCGTGCGCCGTTTCCTCGTCCAGGCGGTCATCGACGGGCTGATCGCGATCGCGATCGTGTTCCTTCTCAGCCGGATCGAGATCACCCAGCCGTTCCCGTTCGGCCAGGACACGGCCCCCATCGTCCGGCCGATCGGCAGCGGGCCCCTCGCCTACATTCTGTGGGGCGGCATCTTCGTCGTCGTCAACCGGATCGTCCGGCCAATCCTCGTCGCGCTCTTCGGGCGCTGGATCTTCTCGACGCTCGGGCTGTTCGTCGTCGTCATCACGGCGCTGACGATCGCCCTGACGTCATGGTTGTCGCCCGTCGAGGTCGGCGTGCTAGCCGACCCGCAGCCGCTCTGGCTGCTGCTCATGGCGGCGCTCTTCACGGCCGCCGCGTTCGCCGCGGACGCACTCCTCGGGCTCAACCGGCCGCAGATCGGGGCGACCGTCGGGGGGTCGATGTGGAGCCTCCTCGAATCGCTGCCGACGCCGCGCCGGAACGTGCTGATCGAGAACCTCCGGCTCCAGCAGGTCTACGAGGCGCTGTACCAGACGAGCATCGACATCGCGTTCGAGGGGACGCCGATCGGTCGCGTCCGGCGCTGGTTCGAGCGGCACATCCTCGGCGAGGTCCGCCTCAGCGAGGACGAGAGCGCGCCGCAACGGGTCGGCGCGCTGCTCCAGCAGCTGGGTCCGACGTACGTGAAAATCGGCCAGATGATGGCGGCCCGGACCGACGTCCTCCCGGCCGACTGGACGACGGAGCTGGCTCGCCTTCAGGCCGACGCCCAGCCGTTTCCCTGGTCCGAGGCGCGGCAGGTGGTCATCGCCGAGCTCAAGCGGCCGCCGGACGAGCTCTTCGGGTCGATCGAGGAGGAGCCGTTCGCGGCGGCGTCGACCGCCCAGGTCCACCGGGCGACCCTCCTCGACGGGACGCCCGTCGCCGTCAAGATCCAGCGCCCGCTGATCCTCGCGAAGACGAAGGCCGACCTCGGCGTCATGCAGGAGCTGGCGAAGACGGCCGAGCGGCGATTCGCGGTCGCCCGGCGGATGGGCATCCGGGGGATCGTCCGCGAGTTCGCGGCGGGCGTGCTCGAGGAGCTGGACTACCGCAACGAGGCGTACCACGCCCGGCGGCTCACCGACAGCATGGCCCGCTTCGAGCGGATCCACATCCCGGCCGTGTACGACGACCTCTCGTCGAGCCGCGTCCTTACGATGGAGTTCGTCCGCGGCCTCAAGATCACCGACGCCGAGCCGCTCCGCGAGCAGGGCCTCGACCCGTCGGAGCTGGGTGCGGTCTTCATGCGGGCGATCATCAAGCAGGTCCTGATCGACGGCTTCTTCCACGGCGACCCGCACCCCGGGAACGTGCTCGTTGACCTCGAGAGCGGCCAGATCGTGTTCCTCGACCTCGGGCTGGTCGGCCAGCTTCGAACGGAGCAGCGGATCGACCTGCTCGGGCTCGTCTACGCGCTCAAGGAGGTCGATCTCTCGGGCATCGCCGACAGCCTCCTCGCGCTCGGCGAACCCACGAAGGAATTCGATGAGGCAGCGTTCCGGGCGTCGATCGACCGCCTCGGCCGGCAATACCTGGTCTACGGCCAGGCCGACTCGATCGGCGGCGCGCTGAGCGGATTCCTCGGCGCCGTCTTCGAGCACGGCCTGCGCCTCGACAGCCAGCTGACGCTCGCGGTCAAGGCCATCGTCCAGGCCGAGGACACGGCGCGGCGCCTCGCGTACGACCTCGACATGGGCCAGGCCGCCGTCGAGGAGGCCCAGGCCGCGCTCCTCGCGTCGCTCGAGCCGGACGTCGTCCTGAAGCAGGTCCAGGGCCGGGCGATCCGGATCGGGAAGGAGCTCGCGCGGCGCGCCCCATCGATTGACGACGCCGTGATCAAGTGGCTTGACGTGATCAACCGCGGCAAGCTCGTCGTCGAGGTCGACACCTCGGAGCTCAACCGGGCCGTCGCAAGGGTCGGCGGCGTCGGGAAGCAGGCGACGATCGGACTGATCGTCGTCGGTCAGCTGATCGGCACGGCGATCGTCATGGCGATCCTCCTGCAGCCGAGCCTGGCCGAATACCAGGGTGTCGCGTATGCGGCGATGATCGCGTTCGGCATCACGCTCGTCGTGAGCTTCATCGTCCTGTTCCGGATGTTCCTCGGCCGCGGCGACGATGAGTGATGGAGGCGCGGCACACGCCGTCGTCTTCCAGGGCGAACCCGGGGCGTTCAGCGAGGAGGCCGTCCTCGCGTACTTCGGCGGCGCGGCAGCGGCCCGCGCCGTGCCGACATGGCGGGCGGTCTTCGAGGCGGTCGCATCGGCCGAGGCGTCCGCCGGCGTCGTCGCGATCGAGAGCTCCCTCGCCGGCTCGATCCGGGAGACCTACGACCTGCTGGCCGAGTTCTACGACCGCGGTGTCCGCATCGTCGGCGAGATCAGCGTGCCGGTCCGGCTCGCGCTCGTCGCGCTTCCGGGACAGTCGATCGACTGGATCGAGCGCGTCTACAGCCATGCCCAGGCCCTCGCCCAGGCCGACGAGTTCCTCCGGAGCCGCGACTGGCAGGTCATGACGACGTACAACACGGCCGGCGCCGCGCGGATGATCGCCGACGAGCGGCAGCGCGGCGCGGCTGCGATCGCGTCGCCGCGGGTCGCCGAGCTCTACGGGCTCGAGGTCCTCGCCGACAACGTCCAGACCGGCGACGCGAACCGGACCCGGTTCGCGGTGCTCGGCCTCGAAGGAAGGCCTCTGCAACGGGATCCCGACGACGCCGGCGCACCCCGAAAGACGACGCTCGTCTTCGCCGTCCGGAACGTCCCGGGCTCGCTCCACCGCTGCCTCGGCGCCTTCGCGACGCGCGGCGTCAATCTGTCGCGGCTCGAGTCGCGCCCGACGCGAACCGCGCGCTGGGAATACGTCTTCTGGGTCGACGTCGACGCCGACGCCGCCGACCCGACCGTCGCGTCCGCGCTCGACGACCTCCGAGGGGAGGCGGAGATGGTCAGGATCCTCGGGAGCTATCCGCGCGCCGCGGAGGCGTAGCGAAACAGAGACATCCCGGGTGGGACGCTCCGTTATGCTCCCCGGGCCGGAGGGAGGATGCCGGCTCGCAGGGTAGGGGTACCGTCATGCGTAAGCGCCACGCCGCCTCTCGTCTCGTCCTGCTCGCGACAATTGCGGCGCTCGCCGCGAGCGTCGTCGGGACGACCGCCGTTCAGGCCCGTGCGCCGGGCAGCGGCCAACGGTCCCTCAAGGCACACCAGGAACCAACCCGCGCCACGGCCGGCGTCCGCTCCTTTCGCCAGGTCGACGTGGGGAGCCTGCCGGCGGGCAAGGGTCCGAGCTCACCCTACGTCTCACGGCTCAACAGGCCGGCCCAAGGGTTCCGGACCGCAGCCCCATCGTCGGTGTCCGTCGCCCCCCTGCCGACGTTCGCCACGACGAACACGGACCCGGAGATCACCCAGGCGACGGCGTATGACGGACCTTCACGGAACAGCAGATCCGAGACGATGGGGGAGCCGCCGGACCCGTGGATCGCTGCAGGACCGGACCACGTCGTCCAGGCGCTCAATACCGTCATCAGCATCGCCGACCGGTCCGGCAATGTCGTCAACGATCCCTCGATGTTCTTCTTCTTCGGTCTCGACGCGTTCTATGACCCGGGCGACGTCGCGTTCTTCGATCCGCGGGTGATCTACGACAGCCTTCACCAGCGGTGGATCGCGATCGAGGCGAGCTTCGACTGCTTCACGGACGACGTGACTGTCTTCGGGACGGGCTACCTTGACATCGCGATCTCGGACAGTGCCGATCCAAACGGCACCTGGCAACTCCTCTCGCTCGGCTTCACCGATGCGCTGCCGGACTATCCCGGCATTGGAACGTCGACCGACAAGGTCGTCGTCAGCGGCAACGTCTTCGCGCTCGGACCGTCGGCAGGTCCGATGGCCTGCGAGCCGAGCGATCCATTCCTCGGCACGGAGATGGACGTCTTTGCCTGGTCCGAGCTGCTCGGCAACGGCGAGATCAACGTCGCCACCTTCAACAGCCTTGGGTCGTTCCCGAACAACTACTTCGCGTGGCGCCCGTCGCTCCAGACGCCGGCCTCCAGTCCGACCGTCTTCGCCGTCGCCGAACAGGCCGACGGCGACATGGCCTACGCCCGAATCACGGGCAGTCCGGTCGGCGGCAGCCTATCGACCGCGATATCGATCCTCGACCTCGACGCGGTCGTCAGCAACATCCTTGGTCCGCCGGACCCAAAGCAACCGGGTGCGCCGGCGACGATCATCAACGCGGTCGACGAGCGACCAACGGACGCGATCTGGAAGGACAACCGGCTCGCGACTGTGTCGACCTATCCCTGCGATCCGGCCGGCGGCGTCGCCGAGGCGCGTGACTGCGTCCGGGTGACGGAGCTCAACACGACGACGGCGAGCGCGCCGACGCTCATCCAGGACGTCCTCGTCGGCGAGGAGGGTGCCGATCTGTACATGGGCGGAATCGGCTATGCCCTCAACGACGACCTCCACGTCGTCTGGACGCGGTCGTCGGCGACGGCGGGCAACTACCCATCGAGCTACGGCGCCTATCAGTCCGCGGCCGCGGCGGCTGGCTCTCTCAGCGCGCGGTCCGTGCTGTCCGCCGGGACCGGGACGTATCCCGGAACGCGCTGGGGCGACTACGTCGGCGTCGCCCAGGATCCACAGGTCCCCAATGCCGTCTGGCAGGCGAACGAGTACTCGGTCGGCCCGACCAACTGGTGGGCGACCGAGATCACGCAGCTCCAGACTGGCGGCAGCTCGTACGTCCCGATCGCACCCGTCCGCGTCCTCGACACGCGGACCGCGACCGGGTTGTCGGGTGTGTTCAGTGCCAACGTGCCGCGGAGCTTCCAGGTGGCGAACACGCCGGGCATCCCGGCGAACGCCGTCGCGGTGACCGGCAATGTGACGGTCGTCAACCAGACGGCCGCCGGCTATGTCTCGATCACCCCGAACCCGGTCGTGAGCCCGCAGAGCTCGACGATCAACTTCCCGCTCGGCGACGTCCGGGCGAACAACGTCACGACGCCGCTCAACGGCACCGGCAAGCTGGCCGCCGTCTACAAGGCCTCGGCTGGCAAGTCGACCCACATCGTCGTCGACGTCACGGGCTACTTCCTGGCGGGCGATCAGGAGGGCACCTACGCCACGATCACGCCGGTCCGCGTCCTCGACACGCGGACCTCGACCGGCCTGATCGGGCCATTCCTCGCGAACCAGCCGCGGACCCTCAGCATCGCGGACGATCACGGCATCCCGGCCGATGCGACCGCGATCACCGGCAACCTGACCGTCGTGGGCCAGACGAGGGCCGGCTACCTGGCGATCACGCCGGACCCCGACGCCGATCCCGACACATCGACGCTCAACTTCCCGACCGGCGACGTCCGGGCCAACGGCGTCTCGGTGCCGCTGAACGGCGCCGGCGACCTGTCGATCGTCTTCAAGGCGAACGGCGGCTCTGCCAACGTGCTGCTCGACGTCACGGGTTACTACAGGGACGACCCGTCGGGGCTGCAGTTCTTCCCGCTGACGCCAGGCCGGATCATGGACACCCGGCCGAACATCGTCCTGTCGGGGGTCAACGGCGCGTTCGCCTCGAGCGTGCCCAAGGAGCTCCAGGTCTCCGGTCACTGGGGCGTGCCGTCGACGGCCGGGGCCGTCACGGGCAACCTGACCGTCGTCGGCCAGACGAAGGAAGGCTACGTCGCCGCGACGCTCGCCGAGGATCCGGTCCCGACGACCTCGGTCTTGAACTTCCCGCTGGGCGACGTCCGGGCGAACGGCATCACGGTGCCGGTCAACGGCGGCGGCTCGGAGTGGTTCGTGTACAAGGCATCGGCCGGCAAGACGACGCAGCTGATCCTCGACGTTTCGGGCTACTTCAACTAGTCCGGCCCGCGTGGGGCGGCGGCGCAGCGGCATGTCGCTGCGCCGCTGCGTGCCTGCCTGACGTAACCCCGGGGGCGGCCGGCCGCGCGCCGCTCCCGCGATGCTAGGCTTCGGCGCACCCCGGAACGCCCCTGCCCGAGGATCCAGATTGGACCAGTCGTTCCGCGACGAGATGGCCGCCGGCTACGCGCTGTCGGAGCCGGCCGTCGTGCTCGGCAGCCCCATAGTGGACGCCGACGTCGACAACGCGACCCGCGTCCAGGTCGCGCTCTCGATGCTGAACCGCCACGGCCTGATCGCGGGCGCGACGGGCACGGGCAAGACGAAGACGCTCCAGCTCCTCGCCGGCCAGCTCTCGAAGGCGGGCGTGCCAGTCTTCATCAGTGACATCAAGGGCGACGTCTCAGGCATCGGCGCGCCGGGCGACGCGAGTAACGCCAAGGTCCAGGAGCGGACGGCGTCGCTCGGCTGGACGTATACGCCGGCGAGCCATCCGATCGAGCTGCTCTCGCTGTCGGGGGCGTCGGGCGCGCAGGTCCGGGCGACCGTCCACTCGTTCGGTCCGCTGCTCCTGGGCAAAGTCCTCGACCTCAACGACACCCAGACTGCCATCCTCTCGCTGATCTTCAAGTACTGCGACGACAACGCGCTGCCGCTGCTCGACCTCGACGACCTCGTGACGACGCTGAAGTTCCTGGCGTCCGACGACGGCAAGCCGATCCTCGAGGACTACGGCGGGATGTCGGGCGCGTCGGTCGGCGTGCTGCTCCGGTCGATCATCGTCCTCCAGCAGGCCGGCGTCGACGCGTTCTTCGGGGAGCCCGAGTTCCAGGTCCTCGATCTCCTCCGGACGACCCAGGACAGCGAGGGGATCGTGAGCATCCTCGAGCTGTCGGACGTCATGGACCAGCCGCGCCTGTTCTCGACGTTCATGCTCTGGCTGCTCGCCCAGCTCTACGAGACGCTGCCCGAGGTCGGCGACCTGCCGCAGCCCAAGCTGGTCTTCTTCTTCGACGAGGCCCACCTCCTCTTCGACGACGCGTCGGAGGCGCTGCTCGAGCAGATCGAGCGGACGGCGCGCCTCATCCGGTCGAAGGGCGTCGGCGTGTACTTCGTGACGCAGTCGCCGACCGACGTGCCGTCGTCGGTCCTCGCCCAGCTGGGCAACCGCGTCCAGCATGCGCTGCGGGCGTTCACGCCCGACGACGCCGACGCGCTGCGCAAGACCGCCCGGACGTTTCCGATGACGGCCCACTACGACGTCGAGAAGACGATCACGTCGCTCGGGATCGGCGAGGCGCTCGTCACGGTGCTCTCGCCGCGCGGCGTTCCCACGCCGCTCGCCGCGACACGCATCCTGCCGCCCGATTCGCTGATGGCGCCGCTCCCGCCGGACGAGGCCCAGGCCCGGATCGCCGCGAGCCTCCTCAACACCCGCTACGCGACCGCGATCGACCGCGAGAGCGCCCACGAGATCATCACCGCCCGGATCGCCGCTGCCCGGGCGACGGCGGCCCAGGCGGCGGCCGACGAAACGGTCCGCGAGGCGGTCTCGCCGACGACGAGCACCGGGCTCAACACGATGACGCCGGCCCAGCAACAGCGCGAGATCGCCCGCCAGGCGCGCGAGATCGCCGCCGCGGAACGGGCGGCGGAACGGGAGCGGAAGCAGGAGGCACGGCGTCAGGCTGCCGCCGAGCGGGAGCGTGCCGCCGCCGAGCGACGCCAGGCGCGGCAGATGGAGACGGCGATCCGGACCGGCGGCAGGGTCCTCACCTCGCGGGCCGGTCAGGACATCATCCGCGGCGTCTTCGGGACGCTGTTCGGGGGCCGCTAGCGGCCCAACGACGCTACTCGACGACGACGCCTGCGAGGTTCTCCTCGGGCGCCGGGTAGCGGGGCTTCAGCTCGGCGATCGTGTCGGCGAGGATGCTGGCGACGGCGAGGTTCCGGAACCACTTCCGGTTCGACGGGATCACGTACCAGGGCGCGTCGTCGGTGGAGCACCGCCGGAGCACCTCCTCGTACGCGGCGATGTACTCGGGCCAGTGCTTCCGCTCGTCGAGATCGCCGAGGCGGAACTTCCAGCGCTTCGTCGGGTCGTCGAGCCGCGCCTGGAATCGCTCCCGCTGCTCGTCGCGGTCGATGTAGAGGAAGAACTTGAGGATCGTCGTGCCTTCCTCGGTGAGCAGCTGCTCGAACGCGTTGATCTGGTCGTAGCGCCGCTTCCAGACCGCGCGGGGAACGATCCCGTGGACGCGGACGACGAGCACGTCCTCGTAGTGCGACCGGTTGAAGACGGCGATCTCTCCGTTGCCCGGCACGGCACGGTGGACGCGCCAGAGGTAGTCGTGGGCGAGCTCGTTCGCCGATGGCACCTTGAACGACGTCACCGCACAGCCTTGCGGGTTGAACGCGGACATGACGTGCCGGATGGTCCCATCCTTGCCGGCGGCGTCGATGCCCTGGAGGACGACGAGGATCCTATGCCGGCCCTCCGCCCACAGCCGGTCCTGGAGGTCGCCCAGGCGCGCGAGCCCGTCGGCGAGTTCCGCGTCGGCCGTGTCCTTCGCCCGGCCGTGTGTCGCCGACGGATCCACCTTCGAAAGGTCGACGCGCGAGTCCGGCGCGACGCGAAGCGCGGAACGCAAATCTCCGGGTTTTTGGGCCATCGGCGGTAGGATGACATGGAGCCTGATCGAAGGGACCCCAAGGAGCCCAGCTCATGACGACAACCGCCGGCACGAAACCGCACCCCATCTTCCTCGCCGGCCGCTGGGTCGAGTCGGACGACCCGCTGGAGATCACGAATCCGGCGAATCCCGACCAGCCCGCGGGCGCGACGTTCCACGCGACGCCCGAGCAGTACGAGCAGGCTGTCCAGGCGGCCGTCGAGGCGTTCGAGGTGACGCGGACGCTGCCTGCCTACGAACGCGGCGCGATCCTGCGCAATATCAGCAACGGCATCAAGGCCCGTCGCGAGGAGCTCGGCCGGCTGCTCGCGCTCGAGGCGGGCAAGCCGATCCGGGACGCGCTCGTCGAGGTCGACCGGGCGACGCTGACGTTCCGCCTCGGCGGCGAGGAGGCGGAGCGGATGGTCGGCGAGACGATCCCGCTCGATCTCATGCCGGCGTCGAAGGGCCGGGTCGGCATCACCCGCCGGTTCCCGATCGGTCCGATCGCCGGCATCAGCCCGTTCAACTTCCCGTTGAACCTCGCTGCCCACAAGGTCGCCCCGGCGATCGCGTCGGGCAATCCGATCGTCCTCAAGCCGCCGTCGAAGGATCCGCTCACGATGCTCACCGTCGCGGAGATCATCGAGGAGGCCGGCGCCCCGGCCGGAAGCGTGAGCATCCTGCCCATGAGCCGCGAGCTCGGCGATCGGATGGTCAGCGACGACCGGTTCAAGCTGCTGACGTTCACCGGGAGCCCGTCCGTCGGCTGGCGGATGAAGGATCGCGCCGGCAAGAAGAAGGTCGTCTTGGAGCTCGGCGGCAACGCCGGCGTCATCGTCGACAAGACAGCCGATCTCGACTGGGCGGTGAAGCGCATCCTCGTCGGCGCGTTCACGTATGCCGGCCAGGTCTGCATCAGCGTCCAGCGGATGTTCGTCCACGAGGATGTCTGGGACAGCTTCATGGATCGGTTCACCGCCGGCGCCCGCTCGCTGAAGGTCGGCGACCCGCTCGATCCGCAGACGGACCTCGGGCCGATGGTCGACAACAACGCCGCGTCGCGGACGGAGCGCTGGGTCGACGAGGCCGTCGCGATGGGCGGCAAGGTGCTGCTCGGCGGCAAGGCCGACGGCGCCTTCTTTCCGCCGACGATCCTGACGGATGTCCCGGTGAGCGCGCAGGTCTGCTCGAACGAGGCATTCGCGCCGCTCGTAGTGGCGTTCCCGTTCCGCGACTTCGGCGATGCCGTGCGGCAGGTCAACGACTCCATGTTCGGCCTGCAGACCGGCGTGTTCACGAACGACCTGAGGAACGCCTGGTCGGGTTTCGGGGAGTTGGAGGTCGGCGGCGTGATCGTCAACGACGTCCCGACCTACCGGATCGACCACATGCCGTACGGCGGCGTGAAGGACAGCGGTCTCGGCCGAGAGGGTCTTCGCTGGGCGATCGAGGATATGACCGAGCTCCGGATCATGGTCCTCGCCCAGCCGAGCTGAGGAGCTCGCCGACGGCTAATCGCCCGCCGGTGTCGCCGCCCTGAGGTTCGCCTCGTTCATCTTCGGCGACTGCGGACCGAACAGACGGCGGAGGAGGAAATATTCGGTCCGCGGCTGGTCGTCGGTGAGGGTCGGTGCCCCTTCGCCGAACGCCCGGACCTGGTCATCCTTGATCCACGTCACCTGCTCGAGGATCGACGCCCAGGCCTCGGCCGAGTCGACGGGGCTATCTGGCGTGTTGACGAGGTCGTCGAGGACGCCCGGCCGGGCGAGCACCGACCGGACGTTCGCGGGATCGATCGAGATCGCGTCCCGGGAGCCCAGCATGTAGACGCCGTTCTCCTTCGGCCCGAACGCGATCAGCGTCCGCGGAAAGACGGACGCGAACGTCCGGACGTGGGCCCGGAACTCCTCGACGGTCTGGCCATACGGCATCCACTCCATCATCAGGCCGTGCTCTTCGAGGCGGCGATCCGCGGCCTCGTAGAACTCCTGCGAGTACAGCACGGACGTTCCAGAGCTCTCGATTGGCGGCGGCGGGTCGACGACGATCAGGTCATACGTCCGGTCGCTGAGCTCGGCGTAGTTGCGGCCGTCGGTGATGATCAGCTGCCCGCCCGGCGAGGCCAGCACGGATTCGGCGTCTGGATAGAAATACCCAAACATGTCGCGCACGGACGGGACGAGCTCGACGCCATCGGTCTGAAGGCCCGCGACGAGTCCCGATCGGAACGACGAGCCCATCCCGAAGCAGATGACGAGGAGCCGCTCGGCGTCCGGCCGGGCGATGAGCGGCAGATACGTCATGAGCTTCGCATCGGCCGTGAGGAGCGTCATGCCCGTGCCGCCGACGAGGAGCCGCTTGTTCGATGGCACGCCGCCGGCCTGCACCGACGCGATCTCGTCCTCCTCGTCGGCGAGCAGCGTCTGGTCGCGGAGAAGGCCGTTCGCACCTGGGCTTCGCGTCAACGGGTTGGGAACGACGAGCGCGACGACGGCGACCGCCGTGAGGATCGCCGCGCCGGCGCCAGCGGATCGCCGCGCCGCCACTGCCAGGTCGCGGCCGCGAACGAGCAGGACGGCGCCGAGCCCGAGGTTGACGAGCGCGAGGAGGACGACGGACCGCCCCGAGCCGATCGCCGGGATCAGGACGAACGGCACGACGAACGTCCCGCCGATCGTCCCGATCGTGTTCGCCCCGAGCAGCAATCCGGCGTCCCGACCGACTCGACTCTCGCCGGCCCCGACGAGGCTGGACGCGAGCGGCAGCGTGACCCCCATCGCAAGCGTCGCGGGCAGGACGACGAGGATGACCCGAGCCACGAACGGCAGGCTCGGCAGCTGCCCGGACAGCACGACCAGTCCCGCCAGGACGATCGCGGCGACGGCGACCTGGATCGCGCCGAGGAGGGCGATCGCGGCTCTGGGTTCCGCCGACTCGCGGCGACGCCGCTCCAGCTGCCGCGC
>JBJMMH010000232.1:0-9899 GCA_045804885.1 Chloroflexota bacterium
GGTGAAACGGGCGTTGGAGGCGCGGGACGTCGACACGGGGCGTCGTCGGCAGCGGGGCGTCGTCGGCAGCGGGGCGTCGTCGGCAGCGGGGCGTCGTCGGCAGCGGGGCGTGGGCACCGGGGCGTCGGCTACGATGGCGGCGATGCTCCCCGACGGCCGCCGCCTCGGTGCACACCTGCAGCTCGTTCCCGGGGGCCTCGTCAAGGCCGCCGAGCGGGCCCACGAGATCGGCGCCAGGGCACTCCAGATCTTCGGCGACAACCCGACGGCCTGGCGGCGCCGTGCAGAGCCGCCAAAGGACCAGCCGGCGTTCCGGGACCGTCTCCGCGAGCTCGACATCTGGCCGCTGGCGATCCACGCGTCGTATCTCGTCAACCTCGCCGGTCGCGGCGACTTCCACGAGCGCTCGGTCGAGGTACTCGCCCACGATCTGCAGAGCGCGCTCGGGTTTAGCGCCACATTTGTCAACGTTCACGCCGGGTCTCACCGGGGCGCGGGTGTGCAGGCGGGCACGTCCCAGCTGGCTGAGGGCGTCGCCCGCGTTCTGGCGCCGCTACGGGACATCGACGGCGCCCCCATCCTCGTCATCGAGAACTCGGCGGGCGGCGGCGACACGATGGGCACGACGGTCGAGGAGCTCGCGGCGATCGCCGATGCGATCGCGGCACGCGACATCGGCGGCGATGAGGTCGGGTTCTGCATCGACGCGGCCCACGCATGGGGCGCCGGTTATCGCTTCTCCGAGCCCGATGAGGTCGACGCGTTCGTCGACCGATTCGACGAGCTGATCGGCCTCGACCGCCTTCGCATGATCCACCTCAACGACTCGCGGTCCGGCCTCGGCTCGCGGACCGATAGGCACGAGCACATCGGAGCCGGGCAGATCGGAGTCGAGGGCCTCCGCCGCCTGCTCGTCCAGCCGCGGCTGGGGTCGGTCGCCTACTACCTCGAGACGCCGGGGATGGACGAGGGCTACGACGCGGTCAACATGGCAAGGGCCCTGGCACTCGCCGATGGGGGTCCGCTCGAGCGCTTGCCGCCCGAGGCATTCGAGCTACGCCGGCGGCGGGCCGCGGCCGAGTCCAGGACTGACGAACCCGAGACTGCGTCGAGCCCGCCCGCCGACCGACCCCGGACCGCCGCGACGCGAGCCTGACGCGGGTGCTGGGCCGCCCCATCATCCCCGGCGTGCCGCTGCGCGAGATGCTCCCGCTGGGGGCGATCATCGCCGTCGCAACGGCGCTCCGGTTCATCGGCCTGCCGGCCCGCGGCCAGTGGGAAGCCGACCAGGGCCACGACATGCTGGTCCTCTTCAACTTGACCCAGCACGGCGAGTGGCCGCTGCTCGGGCCACCGACGTCGATCGGCGACTTCCACCACGGCGTCCTCTACTACTACCTGCTCGCGCCGGCCGCGTGGCTCTCGGGGGCGAACCCGGTCGCGGTCACGGCGATGATCGCCCTCGCGGGGATCGCCGCCGTCATCGTCACGTGGCGGCTCGCCCGATCAATCGGCGGACCAGTCGCCGGACTCGTCGCGGGCGGGCTGATGGCGGTGTCGGCGAGCGCGGTCGACGAGTCGGTGTTCATCTGGAACCCGAACCTGATCGCGCTGACGAGCTCGATCGCGCTCGCCGCGGCGTGGCGCGGTTGGTCGGCAGGCGAAGATGGCCCGGCTCGGCCGCTGGCCTGGGTCGTCGCGTTCGCGGGAGCGGTCGCGACGATGCACTGCCACGTGCTGGGCGTCATCCTGTCGCCGGCGATCGTCGCGCCGTGGCTTCTCGACGTTCGGCGTCGTCACGCCGCTGACCGGCGGGGCCTGCTCTTGGCAGGCCTGGTCGGTCTCGGGATCCTTCTCCTGAGCTACGTCCCGCTCGCTACCAACCTCGTCACGACGGACTTCGCCGAGATCCGGGCGGCCGTCGCGTTCGTCACCGGCGGCGGTGAGCCCGCGACCATGAGCCTGCCGGTGCGAGCGGTCGTCATCTCGGTCCGGATCCTCTCGTGGCCGCTGACGGGCCTCGTCACAGGCGCCCCGATCGCGGCGCTGGTCGTAGCCGCAGCCGTCGTCGCCGCCCTCGTCTGGCGGGCGCTCGCCGGGGCGCCGCCGGAACGCTTCGCAGCGCGCTGGTTCGGGCTGACGCTGGTCTGGACCGCGACGGCGCTATCGGTCGCCGCGAGCGGCCTGGCGACCGTCGTCCCGCGGCTACCAAACGACCATTACCACGCCTTCGTCGACCCGATCGTCTTCGTGTCCGTCGGGCTGGGCATCGCGGCGCTCGCCAGGCTGCCGATGGCGCGGCCTGCGCTCGGGGCCGCGGTCGCCGCTGCCGCCGCGATCGCGCTCGCGGCCTTCAACCTGATCCACCAACCGCCCGCGATCTCGCCCGACGGCGGCTGGCCCGGCGGCGACGTGGCCGCCGTCCGGGTCCTCGACGACGTCGGCGGCGCGGACGCCGGCACGCTCGTCCTGCACGGCCTGCCGGAGTTCAAGTCGGCCGACGCCATGCGCTTCCCGCTCGTGCGTCGTGGCGCCGACGCCCCGCAGACCTGGTCGGACTCCACGGGCTGGGAGACGCTGCCGCACGTCGTGTTGTGCGATGCGTTGTTCGAGGAATCGATCGGGGCAGCGTGCAACGGGCCCGCGGAGGACGCGGCGGTCGCGCCGTACGGCCAGCGTCTCGTCGAGCGCTTCGAGTCGGCCCCGGATCGGTGGGTGTCGGTCTACCTGCCGGACTGATCCGAGGGATCAAATGCGAACGCCGGCCAGACGCCGGCGTTCGCTGTCCCGGAGACCCGGACGTGGAGGGCGATCCGGGTCTTGCCCTGGGTGAAGTCGCAGGATCGGCCGGAGCCGAGTGGGCGGTCCCCTTCGATCAGGGGCGTCCCGGTCGACCCATCGACCGGGAGCTTGAGGAGCCCGGCACGGCCGGCCCGACGCCGGCGACGACCGGCCCGTTGCCGGAGGGCTGTGACCGCGGGATCGTGCGCTCCGATGGGCGGCGCGACACGGTCGGCGGACTCGATGGCTCGGCAGGCTGGAACGCTCGACCGAAGCGGCGCATCCGGACCGCCAGGTAGTACTCCATGATCTGGCGGACCTGCGGCTCCGAGAGCATCTCGTCGGCCCTGAGCGCGTACTCGACGCGCGCCGTCGGGTTCACCGCGCCGGCGGCCACGAGGCCGAGGTACTGGGCGGTGTCGGCGTCCTCGCGGAGCTCGCGGAGGCCGCGGGCGAGCTTGGTCGCCGTACCCAGCGAAGGCATCCTGTCGCCGCGGATCAGCCGCGAGATCGTCGAGTGGTCGACACCTGACTGCTGCGCAAGCTGGCGCTGCGACATCTTCTTTGCCTTGAGCTGGGCCCGCAGCCACTCGTTGAACGCGCGACCGTTTTGTGCCGTGGTCATCGTCTGGTAGTGCGCTCCGTAGCTCGCATGCGCGGGACGCGCCGCGATGCCAGCACTATCCCCGCTGATCGGGCGGAGCCTGTATCACCCGTTCGTACCGCCGCGATTTCGCCACCGGCAGCGACGCCGGACGGGTGCAGTGCGGTTTGTGCCGGTGCGGGCGAGAGACGCTCGGCGGCAGGGGTCAATGAACGCTGGTACGACACTCAGGCAGACTCGGATGACGGGCAGCCACTCGAACGAAAGCTCGGGTCGGCCGCGGTCCTCCTGGGTGGGACACAGGGCCGTCCGGAACGGCGCCGTGGCGCCGGGGTGGCGGAACTATACCGGGGTGCGTCCCGGATCGCCAAAACACGCCGGCCTCTCCCCCGCCGGCCGTGTTACGGCCCGGCAGGCTCCGGCTCCGCGCCGCTCGCGGTGTGCGGATCGAGGCCCTCGCCGCGGCGCTTGGGCGACACCGCGTAAGCGATCGAGCCGAAGACGATGATCGAGAGCACGCTGATCGCCCGGTCGACGAGGACGATCGCGAGCGCCTCGGTCTGCCCGACACCGTAGACGAGCGTCAGCAGGCCGACGACCGCGCCTTCGACGAAGCCGATGCCGGCGGGCGTCAGCGGCACGGCCGTCAGCAGCGATGCCGTCAGCGCCACGAAGAATGCCCCGCTGATGCCGAGATGGACGTCGCTGAAGCCCATCGCCTCGACGACGAGGAACAGCCGCATCGCCTCGGTCGCCCAGATGAGGCCGGTGACGACGATCAGCGTCGGCAGCTGCCGCAGCGCGAGCGCCCCGAACACGCCCTCCTCGAACCGGTCGTACAGCTCGAGCACTCGATGCGGCAGCGGCAGGCGGGTCAGGAGGCGCCGTCCGAAGTTGCGCATGGTGAGGAGCGCCGCCGCGAGCACGATCACGAAGATGATGCCGAGCGCGAACAGGATCTGGATCTCCGTCGGGAGGCCGCTCCGGAAGCTCCAGTAGCCCGCCGCGAGGCCGAGGACCACGATCGCGAACAGGTCGAGGACGCGCTCGATGAACACCGTCCCGAACGTCCGGCTCAGCGACACCGGGCTGTTGATCTTGAGGAGGTACGCCCGGTACAGGTCGCCCAGCTTCGCCGGGACGAGGCAGTTGATCGTCCACGAGATGAAGATGATCTCGGTCGAGTCGCGGACCCTGAGCGGGTAGCCGGTGCCGCGGACGAGGATCGCCCAGCGCAGCCCGCGGAGCGGGAAGCCGAGGTAGTAGACGACGAACGCGGCCAGCAGCAGCCAACCGTTCGCGCCGAGGATGAGGCTCGGCAGATCCTCCAGGTGGAAGCCCGGCAGCGCCTTGACGAAGAGCGCGAGCAGGACGATGGGGACGACGAGCGAGATGATCGTCCGCGGCTGCCGCAGGCGCCGCCCGAGCGACATCGCGTCGGGGTCCATCCGATCGCCCCGACGACGGTCCTGGAACGACGTCCGGCGATCGAGCCCGGAGCGGCGCTCGGGGTCGTGACGCTCAGGGCGATGGTGGCGGCGGTGGTATTCCCGCCGGTCGAACCCCGAGCGCCGGTCGGGGTCCGCAGGCTGGGGTGGAGAGTCGCCCGCCTCCGCCGACTGGCTCCCGAGCGGTTCCTGTGCAGGTAGCCCACCGCCCGCGCCATCCGTGCCGGACACGTCGCCGGGGGGCGGCAGCTCGCCGCTCATCGCCCGGCCTTCGTGCTCGACGGCGACCGACGCCCCCGGCCGCGGGCCCTCTGGACGAGCTTCGCGACCGGCGTCACGGCGCGCACGAAGTACGTCGCCCGGCCCGTCACGAGCTCGGCGCCGGGCAGGCCGGCCATGAGCGCCGCGGGCGTGGCTGGATCGATGTCGAGCGCGGCGTACGCGACCCCAACCTCGAGCGTCGAGTGGGCGTCCGACACGGCGGTCCCGGGCAGGGCGTGCTCCCGCGCGAAAGCCGCGGCCCGCTCGTTGCCGTCGCCGACCATGACCCGGGCGTTGTGCGCCTCGACCCAGTCGACGAGCGGGGCGAGTGCCGCGGGGCCCGCGTCGAGGTCGGCGTGGCCGGCGGCCGCCTCCCGGCTCGCGAGCAGTGAGCCGCGGAACCGGTCGAACGGATGGGGAATGCCCACGAGGCCGCCCTGCGAGCGGATCGCGGCGATGGCGTCCGTCGGCGAGAGGCCCGTCTCGATCGGCTGCTCGATGAAGACCGCGATCAGGTCGCCCTCGGTCGTCTTGACCTCCTGGCCGATCAGGATCGTGATCGCCAGCGACTCGCGTGAGACGACGTCACGGGCCGCCAGCGCCCCCTCGATCGTGTCGTGGTCGGTGATCGCGAGATGCGTCAGGCCGCGGGATACGGCCGCCCGCACTACGGATGCGGGCGACGCCAGCGAGTCGAACGACGCCGACGTGTGGACGTGGAGGTCAACGAAGGCCCTCGAGACCGGGCCGGCCGCCATGTGCTAGACCGCGGACACGAGCGACTTCTTGAAGAAGTCGAAGTGCTCGAGCGCGAGACCGGTCCCCAGCGCAACGCAGTTCAGGGAGTTCTCGGCGACGTGACACGGCACGCCGGTCACCTGCGTGAGGAGCTTGTCGATGTTTCGGAGCAGCGCGCCGCCACCGGACATCACCATGCCCTTGTCGATGATGTCGGAGCTGAGCTCCGGCGGCGTCTGCTCGAGGACGGTCCGGACGGCGGCGACCAGCTGCTGGAGCGGCGCCTCGATGGCCTCCATCACCTCCGACGACGTGATCGGGATCGTCCGCGGGAGGCCCGCGATCAGATCCCGTCCGCGGACCTCCATCTGGAGCTCGCGCTCGAGCGGCAGCGCCGTCCCGATCGCGATCTTGACCTCCTCCGCTGTGCGCTCGCCGATCATCAGGTTGTACTTCTTGCGGATGTACGTGGCGATGTGCTCGTCGAACTTGTTGCCGCCGACCCGCAGCGAGGTCGAGACGACGATCCCGCCGAGGGCGATGACCGCGATCTCCGAGGTCCCGCCGCCGATGTCGATGACCATGTTCCCGGACGGGCCGCTGATGGGGACGTTCGCGCCGATCGCCGCGGCGAGCGGCTCCTCGATCAGGTAGGCCTCCTTCGCGCCCGCCTTCAGCGCGGCGTCGCGGACGGCCCGCTTCTCGACCGACGTGACGCCGGCCGGGACGCTGATCATCACCTCCGGCCGGCTGAAGCCGATCCGGCCCTTCGTGGCCTTGGCCATGAAGAAGCGGAGCATCGCCTCGGTGATGACGTAATCCGCGATGACGCCGTCCTTCATGGGCCGGATCGCCTGTATATTGCCGGGCGTCCGGCCGATCATCTCGCGGGCTTCCTCGCCGACGGCGACGATCCGGTTGTCTTCGGACACCGCCACCACGGACGGTTCCGTGATGACGACTCCCTTGCCCTTGACGTAGACGAGGACGTTGGCCGTGCCGAGGTCGATACCGATCTTCATGGGATGGTCGAGTCAGTCCCTTCTGCAAGGCGCTCGATCCTGGCGCCGAGGTCCAGGAACTTGCGCTCGATGTTCTCATACCCCCGGTGGACGTGATGAGCGCCGTGGATCGTCGTCGTGCCATCCGCGGCGAGCGCGGCGAGAATCAGCGACGCGCCCGCTCGCAGGTCGCCGATCTCGACCTCCTCCCCGTGGAGCCTGCTCGGGCCCCAGATCCGGGCGTGGCCGGTGTCGAGAACGTCGGTCCGGGCCCCCATCCGGTTGAGCTCGGACAGCCACTCGAGGCGGTCCTCGAAGATCGCCTCGTGGACGTGCGACTCGCCGACAGCCTGGGTCAGCAACACGGACGTGGGTGGCTGGAGGTCCGTCGCCAGCCCCGGGTACGCCGCCGTCTCGATGTCGACCGCCCTGAAGCCCTCGCGGTTCAAGGCGGTGCCGTCGACGTCGATCGTGTCCTTGCCGCACACGACGGAGACGCCGGCCCTGGTCATGACCTCGAGGAACGCCCCGAGGTGATCGCACGGAGCGTCGGTGAGCGTGATCCGGCCGCCGGTGACGGCGCCCGCGACGACGAACGTGCCGGCCTCGATCCGGTCCGAGATCACGGCGTGCTCGGCGCCCCGCAGCCGCTTCCGGCCCTCGATCTCGATCGTGTCGGGATAGGTCCGCTCGACCTCGGCGCCCATCTTCTGGAGGAACACGATCAGGTCGTCGACCTCGGGCTCGAGGGCGGCCGGCCGGATGACCGTGTGGCCCTCGGCGAGGGTCGCGGCGAGGATCGCGTTCTCGGTGCCCATCACGGTCACGAACGGGAAGCGGACCTCGGAGCCGCGGAGGCGTCCGGGCGCCGTCGCGAAGTAATAGCCGTTGCGGTACTCGATGCCGGCTCCGAGCGAGCGCATCGCCTCGACATGGAGATCGACCGGGCGCCGGCCGATGCGGTCGCCGCCCGGGTTGCTGATGATGACCCGACCGAAGCGTGCCAGGAGCGGCCCGAGCAGCATGAAGCTCGCCCGCATCTTGGCCGCCGCCTCGAGCGGCACGAACAGCCACTCGACGTCGCCTGAGGCGACCTCGTAGACGTTCGGCTCCGGATGGTCGACGACGACGCCGAGATCGCGAAGGGTCTCGGCCATGACCCGGACGTCCTCGATCTCGGGCACGTTCGTGATCCGGCAGCGCTCGCCAGTCAGCGTCGCCGCGGCGAGCATCTTGAGGGCAGCGTTCTTCGAGCCGCTGATCGGGACGCTCCCGGCCAGAGCCCGGCCGCCCTCGATCCGGAACACCTCCTGGGCGACCGGCTCCGGCGTGTACTCCCAGTGAAAAGGCTTCGCGTCAGCCATTGGTCACGACACAGTCACCGCACGGCGACGAACTGGCAACCTCAACGTTGAAGTGACCCTCGCTCACGGAGGTCCGAGGCGGAGCGCCGCCGACGCCATCGGCCCGAGGTTCAGCCATCAGTTGTTCGGGCGCGGTCTCACCCGCGGCGACGCGACCCTTCGCGGTGCCTGCGCTGGGCGACTCGCTCCCGGAGCAGCGCCGCCTGGAGCGCCGCCCGGGCCGCCGACAGGTCCATGCCCTCGTGGTAGCCGCTCTCGAGCGCCCGCTCCGCGTCGCGACGGGCTTCGGCGGCCTTCTCGAGGTCGATCTCGGACGCGAGGTCTGCGGTCTCCGCCATGACGACGACCTTGTCCGGCAGGACCTGGACGAAGCCGCCGGCGATCGCGAACCAGTCCTCGGCACTGCCGGATCGGATCCGGAGCTCGCCGACACCCAGCGTCGAGATCAGCGGCGCGTGGTGCGGCAGCACCCCGAGCTCGCCCTCGCTGCCGGGTAGCGTCACGCCATCGACGGTCTCGTCGAAGACGAGCCGTTCGGGCGTGACGATCTCGAGCTTGATCGGCATTCGACCGCTCCTAGCCCTGGCCCTGGAGCCGCTCGGCGTTCTTGCGGACGTCGTCGATCGTGCCGGCCAGGAAGAACGCCTGCTCCGGCAGCGTGTCGGTGTTGCCCTCGAGGATCTCCTTGAACGAGGCGACGGTCTCCTTGATCGGGACGTACGCGCCGGGACGGCCGGTGAACACCTCGGCGACGAAGAACGGCTGGCTCATGAATCGCTGGAGGCGGCGGGCTCGGGCGACCGTCGCCTTGTCCTCTTCCGAGAGCTCGTCGATCCCGAGGATCGCGATGATCTGCTCGAGGTCCTGGAAGCGCTGGAGGACCCGCTTCGTCTCCTGGGCCACGTCGTAGTGCTCCTGGCCGACGACATTGGGGTCGAGGACGCGCGACGTCGACGTCAACGGGTCGACCGCCGGGTAGATGCCGAGCTCGGCGATCGACCGCTCGAGGCGGATCGTCGAGTCGAGGTGGGCGAAGGTCGTCGCCGGGGCGGGGTCGGTGTAGTCGTCGGCCGGGACGAACACCGCCTGCAGCGACGTGATCGAGCCATTCTTCGTCGACGTGATCCGCTCCTGGAGCGCGGCCATCTCCGTCGCCAGGTTGGGCTGGTAGCCGACCGCCGACGGCATCCGGCCGAGGAGCGCCGACACTTCCGAGCCCGCCTGGGTGAACCGGAAGATGTTGTCGATGAAGAGGAGGACGTCGCGCTTCTCTTCGTCGCGGAAGTACTCGGCCATCGTCAGGCCGGTCAGACCCACGCGCTGGCGGGCGCCCGGCGGCTCGTTCATCTGGCCGAAGACGAACGCCGTCTTCTCGATGACGCCCGACTCCGTCATCTCGTGGATGAGGTCGTTGCCCTCGCGGCTCCGCTCGCCGACGCCCGAGAACACCGACACGCCGGCATGCTCCTGGGCGACGTTCCGGATCAGCTCCTGGATGATGACGGTCTTGCCGACGCCGGCGCCGCCGAAGATCCCGATCTTGCCGCCCTTCTTGAACGGGCAGATCAGGTCGATGATCTTCAGGCCGGTCTCGAAGACCTCGACCTCGGTCGTCTGCTGATCAAACGCCGGTGCGCTGCGATGGATCGGGAGCGTCTTCTCGCGCGAGACCGGCTCCTTGCCATCGATCGCGTTGCCGAGG
>JBJMMH010000233.1:0-30329 GCA_045804885.1 Chloroflexota bacterium
CGTCGATCGTGTCCGCGCGCGCGGTCAGCATCACGACGGGGACGGTCGAGTTCCGGCGGATCTCGCGGCAGACCTCGAGGCCGTCGATGCGGGGAAGCATGATGTCGAGAAGCACGAGGTCGTACGGCGCGGCCGCGAACCGGTCGAGGCCCTCGGCCCCGTCCGCGGCCGTGTCGACGGTGAAGCCGGCGTTGCGGAGGCCGATCGCGGTGACCTCGCGGATCGACGGGTCGTCCTCGACGAGCAGGATCCTCGCGTCCACGCGCGGCAGTATGCCAGCCGCTCTGGCCTCAGCGACTCCCCGCCGGCGGCTGGAACCGCTCACCGGGCATGGCCGGATGGCGGCGGCCATGGCCTCCGCCGGACCGAGCCGCATGCGGGGCCTGCCGGCCCGGTCGTGGGCCCTTGTCACCAGGCGAGGCGGGAGCGACCGGAGAATTGCCGAATCCGACGGCTCCGTGTGGCCGGCGCGAACCACCGTGGCCACGAGCAGGTCGCGGCCCCGGTCGTGGGCCCTGCCACGGCCCGCCGGCACCTGCCTTGATACTCGAGGGACGCTGGACCCGGGCGCCGCCTGGACGGCCGCCCTGACCGCCGCGTCGGATCGGCTCGGGTCGGATCGAGCGATCGGGCTCGAAGCCCGCGATGACCTCGCTCCGGATCCGCTGCCGGAGCAGCGCCTCGATCTCGCGGAGGAGGCCCTGCTCATCGACGCAGACGAGCGAGATCGCGTCGCCGGTCGCGCCGGCCCGGCCGGTCCGGCCGATGCGGTAGACGTAGTCCTCGGCGACCATCGGCAGCTCGAAGTTCACGACGTGCGGGAGGTCCTCGATGTCGAGGCCGCGCGATGCGACCTCGGTCGCGACGAGGATCCGTGCCCGGCCGGCCTTGAAGTCGTCGAGCGCCCGCACCCGCTGGCCCTGGCTCTTGTTGCCGTGGATCGCGGTGGCGGCGATGCCGTCGCGCTGGAGCTGCTCGGCGAGGTGGTTCGCGCCGCGCTTCGTGCGGGTGAAGACCAGCGCCTGCTCGATTCGGCCGCTTCGGATGAGATGGCTCAGGAGCTCCCGCTTGCGGTGGCGGTCGACCGGGTGGGCGACCTGCGTGACGAGTTCCGTCGCGGTGTTCCGGGGCGTGACCTGGACCGTCACCGGGTCGTGCAGCAGCCCGGCGGCGAGACGCCGGATCTCCTCCGAGAACGTCGCGGAGAACAGCAGGTTCTGACGCCGAGCCGGCAGGAGGTCGAGGACGCGGCGGATGTCGCGGATGAAGCCCATGTCGAGCATCCGGTCGGCCTCGTCGAGGACGAGGACCTCGACCTGGGAGAGGTCGATGGTGCGCTGGTTGGCGTGGTCGAGGAGGCGGCCCGGTGTCGCGACGACGATCGCCGGCCCGGCGCGGAGCGCGCGGACCTGGGGGTCGAAGCCGACGCCACCGTAGATCGCCGTCGACCGGACGCGGCGGTGGGCGCCGTAGGTCCGGACGCTCGCCTCGACCTGCAGCGCGAGTTCGCGGGTCGGGGTCAGGACGAGAACGCGGACCGGCGGACGGTAGGCCTCCCGACGGTCGCGGGACGTCGGGCCGGTCACGACGCGCTGGCTGTCGGCGAGTCGCTGCAGGATCGGCAGAACGAACGCGGCCGTCTTGCCGGTGCCGGTCTGGGCCCCGGCGAGCACGTCGCGACCGGCGAGGACGAGCGGGGTCGCCTCGCGCTGGACGGCGGTGGGTTCCGTGTAGCCCTGATCGGCGACCGCACGGAGTAGCTCGGGCGCGAGCCCGAGTGATTCGAAGGACATGGGAAGCATCAGCTCCTGAAGGGCCCTCCCACGACGCTTCGCGGGGCCCGGTCAGGGCGATGAGTGAGTCGGGATCAGCGGTGGAGACCGGGGCGCTGACCGGAGCGCCCTTCGAGCACGAGAGCCGGAAGTCTACCGGACGGCGCCGGTTCGAGCGAATGCCGATGAGACCGAGTGATCAGATTCAGGGCAGCCGAGCGTGGCCCCTCCGCGAGATCCACGCTGAAGCGCCAAAAGCGGCGGGCATCACGCTCGGCTGACGCGGATTCGATCAGGGGAGGTCATCAGCGCGACCGCTTCGCGCCGGGTCGGGCCGCGGCTTCGACGGGGATGACGGCGCTCCACGGGCCGACCAGCCGCGCCAGCTCTACGGCCTTGAATGCGTGCCGCAGGACCAGGCCGTGCATCGCCCGGCCGATCGAGCGTCGGAGGACCGACGGCACGGGGTCTGGCAAGGCCGTCGCCGCGTCGCGCTGGGCGAGCGCCGACGAGACGCGCAGCGCATCGTCGTCCGAGGGCGAAAGTCCCTTCGGCCAAGGATCGCTGCCGGTCGTCGGCGTTGCGGCCGCCGCGACCGCGAGGCGGCTCAGGTCCGCCGGCCCGAGTGTCGCGAGCCGCGCGATTGCGGCACGGACCGCGTCGGTGTTGGGGCCGTAGCGCGGCTGATCGATCGCCGACTCCCAGCCCCGGGCCAGGCGCTCCCGGACGCGTTCTCGAAAGGGCTCGGAGAGGTGCGCGTCGAGGAACGGCCCGAGCAGCAGCTCGTGGGCATAGCCGAGCACGGCGTCGCGCGTCGGGGCGTCCCAGCGGCCCCTTGGCGGCAGCGCGTCCGGGACCCGCCGCTCGAGACCGTCGACGGCCGCGAGCTGCTCCGGCGAGAGGAACCGCGAGATCGAGGCGACGAACGCGATGGGTGGCGGTTCGGCGAGCGAGAGGCGGTCGAGCTCGTCCGGGCTCAGGCGCCGGACGCGGGCGAGGTGGCGCTCCACGGCCTCGGCCGGCGCCAGCGGCCGGCGCGGCAGCGGCGACGCCGCCGCGCGTGGCCGCGAATGCCCGCCGGGCGCTGCCGGCGCTGTGCCCGTCCCGGGTCGTCCCGCCCGCCGGCGTCCCGGGTGCCTCTCGTCGTCGTAGCGGGACCGGAGGTCCGGGTCCGAGAGCCAGTCGTGGGCGACGTTGATCCGCTTTGCGAGGTCGTCGGCATGCGAGCCTGCAACGTCCGGATGGTGGCGCTTCAGCAGCGCCCGCCACGCGACCTCGACGGCCTCGTAGCTCGCGTCGACTGGCAGCTCGAGCCGGGCGTAGAGGTCGTCCGTGGGGAGCATCAGCCGGGGCGCCATCGCTCAGACCCGGGCCGCTAGCCCCTCGCCGCGGATGAGCGCCTCGACCTCCTCGACCGGACGCGTGGACCGGTCGCCTGTCGCTCGCTCCGTGACCTCGACGCCGCCGGCGGCGAGCGACCGCGGCGAGACGGTCAGGATCCACGGCATGCCGAGGAGCTCGGCGTCCGTGAACTTCACGCCGGGCGATTCGTCGCGGTCGTCGTACAGGATGTCCCGCCAGTAACCCGCGCCCTGGGCGACGTCGTGGAGTCGCTCGGCGACGTCCGCGACCGTTGGATCCTTCGCGCTGCCGATCGGGACGAGATGCGCCGCGTACGGGGCGACCTCCTCCGGCCAGACGATGCCCTTCTCGTCGTGGTGAGCCTCGACCACGCAGGCGACATTCCGCCCAACCCCGATGCCGTACGAGCCCATGACGATCGGGTGCCGCTCGCCGTCCTCGCCGAGGTAGGTCGAACCGAACGCATCCGTGAAGTCGGTCCCGAGCTTGAAGATGTTGCCGACCTCGATCCCCTTCCGGAGCGTCACCGGCGAGCCGCATCGGATGCAGGCGTCGCCTTCCCGGGCTTCGGTGATCTCGGCGACGAGGTCAGGCGTGTAGTCGCGTGGGACGTTGACGTTCCTCACGTGCCAGCCGGCGCGGTTCGCGCCGGCGACGAGGTTCGGCGAACGCATGACGAGCTCGTCGACGACGACGACCGAATCCCTCGCGCCGAGCGGCGAGCCGTAGCCGGCCTGCATCCCCCGCGACGTGATCTCGTCGAGCTGGGCCGGCCGCAGCCCGCCGATCGCCTTGATCGCATTGACGAGCTTCGTCTCGTTGACGTCGTAATCGCCGCGGACGATCGCGACGACGAAACGACCGTCGCCGGTGACGAAGAACGCGGCCTTTGCCGTCTTGCTCGCCGGAATGCCGAGGAATGTCGCGAGCGCGTCGATCGTCGTCGCGCCCGGGGTCTCGACGTCTTCCATCGGGAGCTCGTCTTCGGGCGCGGGATCCGGCTTGCGGACCTCCGCGATCTGCTGGTTCTCGGCGTAGCCGCACTCGTCACAGAGGACGAGCGTGTCCTCGCCGAAGTCGTTGAGGACCATGAACTCGTGGGCGCCCGACCCGCCCATGATCCCGACGTCCGCGCCGACCACGATCGCCTCGAGCCCGAGCCGCTTGAACGTCCGCTCGTAGGCGTCGTACTGGTCACGGTAGCTCTTGTCGAGGCCGGCTTCGTCGCGGTCGCAGCTGTACGCGTCCTTCATGACGAACTCCCGGACGCGGATCAGCCCGCCGCGCGACCGGGGCTCGTCGCGGAACTTCGTCTGGAAGTGGTAGACGATCATCGGCAGCTGGCGGTAGCTCTGGACGATGTCGCGGAGGAGGATCGCGACGACCTCCTCGTGCGTCATCGCGAGCACCATGTCGCGGTCGCCGCGGTCCTTGAAGCGGACCAGCTCCGGCCCGATCTTGAAGTACCGCCCGCTCTCCCTCCAGACCTCGGCCGGATGGACGACCGGCATCTCCATCTCCTGCGCGCCGATCCGGTCCTGCTCTTCGCGGATGACCTGCTCGACGCGCTTGCTGACGCGGAAGCCGAGCGGCAGCAACGAGTAGATCCCCGACCCCAGCTGGCGGACGTAGCCGGCCCGGACGAGAAGCCGATGCGACGGCATCTCCGCGTCGGCCGGGTCGTCGCGGAGCGACGTGAAGAACAGCTGGCTCAGGCGCATCCGCGAAGGATAGCGGGCGGTCGCCTCAGGGGGCCGAGCAGCCTGCTAGCCTTGCGGCCGTGCCGGAGAGCGTGACGCTGCTGCTGATCGTCGTGCTCGCGCTCGCCGTCATCTTCGACTACATCAACGGCTTCCACGACACGGCCAACGCGATCGCGACGTCGGTGTCGACGCGGGCGCTCAAGCCCGAGCACGCGATCCTCATGTCGGCGACGGCGAACTTCATCGGCGCGCTGACCGGAACGGCGGTCGCGATCACGATCGCGACCGGGCTCGCAGTCCTGCCCGAGGGGCCGCGCGGCCAGATCATCGTCGCGGCCGCGCTCGTCGGCGCGATCATCTGGAACCTCCTGACATGGCGGCTGGGGATTCCCAGCTCGTCGAGCCATGCCCTGATCGGGGGCCTGTTGGGCGCCACGATCGTGGCGGAGGGCGTCGATGCCGTGATCTGGACCGGCGTCTTCAGCAAGGTCGTCGTCCCGCTCGTCCTGTCGCCGATCCTCGGCATCACGATCGGCTTCCTGTTCATGGTCGTCCTGCTGAACGTGTTCCGGCGGTCCCACCCCCGCCTCCTGAACGACCGCTTCCGGCGCCTTCAGATCGGGTCCGCGGCATACATGGCGTTCAGCCACGGCTCGAACGACGCCCAGAAGACGATGGGCATCATGACGATCGCGCTATTCACCGCCGGCGTGATTCCGACGGTCGAGGTCCCGCTCTGGGTCATTCTCGTGTGCGCGTCGGCGATCTCGCTCGGGACCGCGGCAGGCGGCTGGCGGATCATCAAGACGATGGGCCAGAAGGTCGTGAAGCTCGACCCGGTCCATGGGTTCGCCGCCGAGACGACCGCGGCGTCGATCATCTTCGGGGCATCGCATTTCGGGATGCCGGTGTCGACGACGCACGTCATCTCGAGCGCGATCATGGGCGTCGGGGCGAGCATCCGGCTCTCGGCCGTCCGCTGGGGCGTCGCGGGCAACATCGTGGTCGCCTGGATCCTGACGCTGCCGGCTGCGGGCCTCGCTGCGGCGGTAGCGTTCGTCGTGCTTGACGCGATCCTCTAGACGGATCGCCCGTCAACCCGCATTCATGCGATGAGAGATTTGGCGGAGACAGCGGCTCAAGCTGGGCGTCGGAACACGTAGCCGACGCCGCGGACCGTGTGGATGAAGCGCGGTGCCCCGGGGTCGTCCTCGACCTGGCTGCGAAGCCAGTGCACGTGGACGTCGACCGTCCGGGTCTCGCCGCCGTAGTCGTAGCCCCACACGCGCTCCAGCAGCTGGTCGCGAGTGAACACCTGGCCCGGGTGGCGGATCAGGAACGCCAGGAGGTCGAACGCCTTGGGCTTGATCGGGAGCGGCTCGCCGTCCCGCAGCAGGCGGTGTCCGGCGAGATCGACCTGGACCCGCTCGAGGTCGACGACGGCCGGCGGCGACTCGACCGCAACGGCCTGCTCGGACCGCCGGAAGAGCGCCCGGATCCGGGCCGACAGCTCGCGCAGGCTGAACGGCTTCGTGACGTAGTCGTCGGCGCCGAGCTCGAGCCCGACGACCTTGTCCAGCTCGGAATCCTTCGCCGTCAGCATCACGATCGGCACGCTCGACTCTGACCGGATGATGCGGCAGACCTCGACGCCGGAGAGTTCGGGGAGCATCAGGTCGAGCAGGACGAGGTCGGGTCGATCTGCCCGGAATCGCGCCAGCGCCTCACGCCCGTCCGCCGCCGCCACGACCCCGAATCCCTCCGCCTCCAGGGCGTCCGCGAGCGTCTCCCGGAGCGTCGTCTCGTCCTCGACGACGAGGATCATTCGTGCCATTCGCCGCAAGGATACGGAGCCGTGTTAACGGGTTGTTCGACGGCGCCGCCTCGCCTGCGTAGAGCTACTTCGCGCCGGGCTCCTGCATGAAGTACTCGGTGAACGACGTGCAGCGGCCGTCGGCGTCGAACTCCAGCAAGTAGACGTTGTCGTACACGCGGCTCAGCGTCGATCGCGACGCGTCGCTGAAGTAGCGGCTCGTCCCGACCGCCACGGCCCGGTCGCCGTCGACGGCGAAGGGCTCGTAATGAGCGTCATACGTACCCGCCTCGTCGCGAGCCTCGAGCCAATCGTCGACGATCGCGTCCCGGCCCGTGACCGCGTCCTTGTCGTACGGGTGGTAGCGGTAGGTCGCGTCCGCTGCGAAGAGCGACTCGATCTCCGCTCGGTCGTAGCTCTCCCAGGCCGACACGTAGCGGTCGAGCCAGCCCTGAACGGCAGTTCGGTCCATGAGTCCTCCCAGGTGCCTTGGGTGATCTTTTCGCCCGGACGTGACAACCGGCGTCAGGATCAGCGCGGCGCCGCGGGAACCCGTGCACGGACCCCGTCGATCGCGCGATCGAGCCGCTCCAGCGCCCGCTCGTAGCCGAGCGCGACGAGCGTGTCGAACAGGGGCGGCGTCGCCGTCCGGCCGGTGACGGCGACCCGGATCGCCATGAAGAGGTCGCCGGCTTTCCAGCCCCGCGCCTCGACCAGCTCACGGAGCCGCGGCTCGAGCTCGTCCGCTTCGAAGCTGACGCGTCCCACGGCGGCGATCGCTTCGCGTGCCGCGGCCAGACCGTCGGCGGTCGTCGCCGCATCCCAGCGCTTTGGCACCACCATCGCGGGGTCGACGGCCAGGTCGTCGATCCAGAGGAAGCCGACGAGCTCGCCGATCGCGCCGAGGCGCGGGAGACGCTCCTGGACGACCGGCAGCAGCGCCTTCACCTCATCGTCCGAGGGCACGCGATCGATCCGTCCGGCATCGAGCTCGGCCTGGAGGAACGGCCGCAGCCGGTCGATGATGTCGTCCGGCTCCAGGCGCCGGATCCACTGGCCGTTGAGCCACTCAAGGCGGTCGCGATCGAAGACGGCGCCGGCCTTGTTGACGTCGCGGATGTCGAACCGTTCGACGATCTCGTCGATCGAGAGGACCTCGTCCTCGGATCCGGTCGACCAGCCGAGGAGCGCGAGATAGTTGACGAGCGCCTCGCGAATGAAGCCTTCGGCGCGGTAGTCGTCGATCGCCGTCTGGCTCTTCCGCTTGCTCATCTTGGTCCGATCGGGGTTGAGGATCAGCGGCAGATGGGCAAACGCGGGCACGTCGTGGCCGAGTGCCCGGAACAGCAGGATGTGCTTGGGCGTGTTCGAGATGTGGTCCTCGCCGCGGATGATGTGGGTCATCTCCATCGCCGCGTCGTCGACGACGACCGCGAAGTGGTAGAGCGGCGTCCCGTCGGCGCGAACGATGACGAAGTCGCCACCGATGTTCGCGACGTCGATCTCGACGCGGCCCCGGACGATGTCGTCCCAGCCGACGACACCCTCGCCCACGCGAAACCTGAGCGCGCCTCGGCGGCCCTCTGCCTCGAATGCGGCGCGCGCCGCCGGGGAGAGAGCCGCGCAACGGCCGTTGTAGCGCGGGGGCTGCTTCGCGGCTTCCTGACGCTTGCGCTCGGCATCCAGCTCGTCCGGAGTGCAGTAGCAGGGATAGGCCTTGTCCTCGTCGAGAAGCCGCCGCGCGGCCGCCGAGTGAAGGGCAGCGCGCTGCATCTGCCGGTACGGGGCATACGGGCCACGAGCGGCCTCGCCGGCTACCTCCGGCCCCTCGTCCCAGCGCAGCCCGAGCCAGTGGAGGCCATCGAGGATGTCCTTTTCGTAGGCGATCGAGGAGCGGGCGACGTCGGTGTCCTCCAGGCGGAGGACGAACGTGCCGCCCGTGTGGCGGGCGTGGAGGAAGTTGAACAGCGCCGTGCGCGCCGTGCCGATGTGGAGCGGCCCGGTCGGGCTCGGAGCGATGCGGACGCGGTCGGTTGTCATCAGCCGATTCTAGGGTCGCCGTCAGGACCGGCCGTCATCGACGGCAGGGACGCGATGGAAAAGCGCCGGATCCGCCTCGCCCGGGAGGACGTGAACGAGTGACGCGGGACGAAGGCCCAGTGTCGCCCGGCCACGGGGACCGTCGAGCGTCAGGGAGTCGAGCGACTCGGACCGGGCGAGGACCGTCACATGGGCGCCCGGTGTCAGCGCTCGCGCCTCCAGGTACGAGAGCAGACCGGCGTCCTCCTCGGCCTCCTCGGTGATGCGGTAGATCGTCGCGCGGCTTCCCGCGTCGATCTGACTCAGCGGCGTGCCGGGCGGCCGGCGCCGGGCGGTCTCGGCATCGATCGGGTTGCCGTGGGGACACGTCGGCGGATGGCCGAGCATCTCGTCGAGGCGCGCCTCGACGCGCGGCGAGATCGCCCCCTGGAGCCGGGCCGCCTCCTCGTCGGACTCGGCCCAACCAAGCCCGACGACCGAGCTCAGCAGCCACTCGACGAGCGCGTGCCGTCGGAAGATCGCGTCGGCCGCGGCCCGACCGGCCGACGTGAGCACCAACTCGCGGCCGTCAGTCTGGTCGACGAGCCCGTCCGACCCCAGCCGCCGGAACATCTCGCTGGCTGCCTGGGTCGTCACGCCCATCCGGCGCGCGACCTGGGCGGCCTTCACGTGGGAGCCGTCGCCGGCCATCACGCGCAACGTGAGGAGGTACTCCTGTGCCGCCGCCGACAGGTCGTGGGCATCGTGGCGGCGGCTCATCAGCGTCATGGTACGCGGCGCAAGTGGCGCCTCCGGACGAGCGCGAAGGCGATTCCGGCGGGGTAGCCGATGACGAACGCGCCGTTGATGATGGCGCTGGCGACGTCCGGCTGTCGGGACGCGCCTCCGGCGCTCAGGATGACGGCGGCTGGGACCGCGAGCGCCAAGGCTCCGACGGTGCCGCCCGCGAGCAAGCCGGCGACGGCGGGCAGCGCGGCGAGGACCGCGAACGCGACCACGCTCGGCAGCAGCGCCCACATCCCGGTCGGATCCGCGCACGTCGCGGTGAACCGGCTGCAGCCGCTGAGCTCGCCCGCCAACCACGCGATCGCCGCTCCGAGCGGGGCCCAGGCGGCGAACGCCAGCACGATCCTCCCGTAGGCGCCGACACGGCCGAGCAGCAGGCGATCCGCAAGCTCCCCGAGCGTCGGCACCGGGGCAACGGGCCCGTCCGGGATAGGCGCCACCCCGGGCTCGTCGGTCGGGGGCCGGCGCGTCTCGTCGGCGCCGACGTCGTCCGGGTAGGTCCAGCGGCCGTCGAAGCCGGACCGGCGCGGCGCGCCTGCGGCCGTCTCGGAGTCGGCATCGGCGAAGTCCGCGCCCTCGAACGACGGCGCTGCGTCGGAGTCGTCGGTGTCGGCCCCGTCAATCCCATCGACGCCATCGACGCGACGGCGGGCGCGGCGCTGGTACTCCGGGCCGTGCTTGCGGGGATCGGCGTATTCCTTGGGGTTGATCGTCCAGTACGTGCCGCTCGAGGCTCCGTACCACGTTCCGCCCTGCCAATCGGGTTCGAACGGCTCGTCCTCTGCGGCGTCGTAGGACGTCGAGCCGAGCGTCGCCTTGTTCGTGGAGCGACCCTTGCCGCTGCCGCGTGTTGTCCGTTCGGATGGGCCCCGGGTCGGCGGGCGAGTGCCGCTCGTGCGGCTGCCGCCAGCGGCATCGCCATCGCCGCCCGGATTCGGGGACCGCGGGCCGGCAGTGCCGCTCGCGCCACGCCGCGAACTCGGGTCGCGCGGCGCGCGGGCGCGCGACGGGTCCGCCCGCCACGGATCCCGCGCCGCCGCCGAACCGGACGTGCCCGCTGGCGGCCGACGCGCCGACTTCGACGGGAAGAGGATCTCGTACGCCGCCTGGATCGCGAGGAACCGGGGCAGCGCGGCCTCGCCGGCGGAGTCCGGGTGGTACGCCTTCGCGAGCCGGCGATAGGCGCGACGGATCTCGTCGGCCGAGGCACCCGGACGCAGCCCGAGGGTGCGATAGGGATCGAGGGGCTGGGCCATCGCGGCAAGTGTCGCGCACGATGCCGCGGCATGCCGCACGCGCTGCCCGTGGCGCAGCTAGCCGTTTCGCGCGCTCGAAGCCCCTGCGTACAGGCCCAGCAGCCTCGACCGGACGTCGCCGCTTGCGCCGACGAGCCGCAGGAAGTCGTCGCCGTCCATCTCCAAGAGCACTCCGGCGGTGTCGGCCGTCACCGTCGCCGACCGCGGCGCCTCGTTCAGCAGGCCGATCTCCCCGAACACCTCGTCGGGACCAAGCTGTCGGAGGACCCTATCGGAGCCGGTGGCGCTCACCTGGCTGACCGTGAACGTGCCGTCCTCGATCAGGTAGAAGCGATCGGCCGCGTCGCCCTGACGAACGACGACCTGGCCGGGCACGACCTCGACGGGGCGGACGTGGCCGAGTGCCGCTTCGAGCCGCGCCGGCGGGACGCCTGCGAACAGCGGCAGCGCCGCAGCGCGGGCGAGCGTCGCCTCGAAGGGGCTCGCCGGCCTGGTCGTGGTCCCGCCTAGCAGCGCCAGTCCGGCGATGCTGGCGACGAAGATCGCGACGCCCGACGCACCGAGCGCCGGCAGCGCGCCGACGTTCACGACGAGAACCGGCAGGACGAGCGCGCCCACGGCAGCCGACACGGTATTGAGGGTCATCAGCACCCCGAACGTCCGGCCGCGGAGCTCGTCCGGCACGAGGCGCTGGAAGAGCGTCGTGAGCACGACATCGAGGACGATCGAGCCGGCGGCCGTCAGGCCGATCGCGACGAGCGCGATGCCTAGGACCGGGAACGCGCCGAGGGCGATCGCCCCGATACTCGTCAGGAACGCCCCAGCGACGAGCGGCGTGCCGAGACGTCGGCGGAGGACGAGCACGCCCGACACGATCGCGCCGATGAGCCCGCCGACGCCGATCGCGGCGTTCAGGAAGCCATTCGCCTCCTCGCCTGCGTTCAAGACGGTCACCGCGAGGATGATCGTCAGGGCCTGTACGCCGCCGTCGAAGAATCCGACGACGAACTGGATCACGACCAGGCCGGACACGGGCCGAACGGGAACCCGCCTCGAAGGTGCGGTCGCCGGAGTCGTCGGTTTCGGAGCGACGTCCGGAGACGGGACCGGCGCCTCGGCTGCCTCGACCTCGGCGGCCTCGGGGAGAGGCTCGTGCTCTGGCTCACTCGGCTTCTTTGCACCTGGGATCGATGGGGGCAGGGTCCACAGGATCGCGGCGATCACGAGGAACGACGCGGCGTTGAGGAGGAATGCGAAGACGACGTCGCCTGCCGCGATGAGGATGCCGCCGATCGCAGGGCCGAGGATGAAGCTGAGGTTGCCGAGGCTCGCCCAGGCGCTGTTCGCGGGCCCCAGTTGCCGCTCGTCGGAGGCGAGGCTCGGCAGGTAGGCGCCCATCGCCGGGTAGAAGAACGCGGAGCCCGATGCGGCGACCATCGCGAACGCGGCAACGGCCAGAATCGGGCCGTCATTGGCGACAAGCCAGGCAAGGACGAGCATTACCGTGCCGCGGACCAGGTCCGACACCAGCAGGATCAGCCGGCGGTCGAATCGGTCGGCGACGAGGCCGGCCGGCACGGACAGCAGGATGTACGGCAGCAGCCGCACCGCTCCGAACAGGCCGACTGCCGCGGCGTCGCCTGTCTCGCGGTAGATGACGACGAAGATCGCGACGATGTACAGCCAGTCGCCGATCCCGCTGATGAACTCGCCGACGAGCAGCGTTGTCAGCGGCCGATTGGCAAGCAGCCCGCGGTAGACGCGAAGAGCCTCCACAGTCCCTCTCACAGCGCGTTGCCCGACGACAAGGTCGCCGGGCAGCGTTGCTCGGCATCGTAGCCGCCTCAGACGCCCACGGCGAGACGGGATCGCAATCGCCGGCGGCAACGCGCTTGTCGCGGGATCAGCCGGAGACGAGCTCTCCCAGTGGCGCCAGCTCGAAGCTGGGAATGGCCTCCGCTCCGAGCCGCCCGTGCGGGTCGATGATCGGCGGCCGGTGGTATCGGGCAAGGACTCGGAGCGCCTGGCCGTCCAGGACGCCTGCCTGGACGAGCGCCTCGACGGACGCCGCCCACGTCCCGCGCTCATAGCCGTCGCCGTCCTCGATCTTGACTGCCATACCGCTCGCGCCCGTCTGCGCGCCCGACGTTCGCGGCCCAGCGAGGATCGCGAGGCCGCGAAGCGCCTCCATGCCCGCCTTGCTCACGAGGCGACCGGGAAGTGCCTTCGAGAGCGAGGTGTCGAGCCGGTCGCGGGTCCCGCCGACCATCTCCGGGTGGGCGAGCATCGCGTCGCGGACCGCCGTCAGCGAAGCCGCGAGCGACGATCGTGGATCGCTCGCGGGCACGGCCGATGGATCGGCAAGCAACGCGTACGCGCGGGCGACCTCGCGGAGCGGGAAGGCGTAGGTGAGCACGCCGCAGCCGTCGATCGCGGTCTTCAGCTTCTCGGGCGTCGTCCCGAACGCCCGGGCGATCGTCAACCGGTAGGCGACCTGGGCGGGATGGTCGTCATGCCAGTAGTTCGTCGGATCCCAGCCGCGCAGGCGCGACAGCAGGATGAACACGGAGTGCTGACCCGAGCACATGTGCCGGATCGCGCCTGGCTGCTCGCCGTCGCGGGCGAGCCGCATGGCCGTCAACTCGTCGAGCGGCATCCCCTCGATGCCGGTCGCGATCAGCGATTGCGACGCGCCGGCACGTCGATACAACGCCTGGATCGTTCGGACGTGGAGGTCCTCGCCCGAGTGCGAGCTGGCCATGATCGCGATCTCGGCCGGCTCCAGGTCGAACGCGTCGAGACCGCCCGCCTCGAGCAGGGTCGCGACGCCGAATGGCTTGACGCAGCTTCGGAGCGTGACAAGCCGGTCGGGATCGCCAAGCCCGCGGATCAGCCGACCGTCGACGTCGGCTTCGACGATGTCGCCGCGGTGGACGCTCTCCTCGATCCCGTTGCGGACCTGCCGGACGAGGATGGGCGGGACGATCCTCGTCCGTGACGATCGCTTCGACGAGGCGTTCGCCCCAGTGGCCGCGCGGGCTGCCGGACGTCGGGTCGGCGAACTGGCTTGGGCGGGAGTGTCAGGGCCGGACACGATCGGCCGAGGATACTGCGGACGACCTTCGGGAGTGCTCTCTGAGCGCATCGCGCGGGCCGTCTCGAACGTGGCGGCAGAAGCGGCGTCGCGCCGTTCGCTCGATGCCGCCGGCTCGGGGACGCCGGAGGTACGATGCCGCGAGCGCCGCGCGACGAGGATCGCGGCCACCGACACGCCGGAGGACGTTCCGTGGCCCTGCCGCCGACCCTGCACGTCTCGCAGCACCCGGCCGTCCTCCACAAGCTCGCGATCCTCCGCGACGAGGCGACCGAGCCCAAGAAGTTCCGCGAGGTCGTCCGCGAGCTGTCCTGGCTGCTCGGCTACGAGGCGCTCGCGGACGCGCGGGTCAGGCCGCTGAAGATCCGGACGCCGATCGAGGAGATGGAGGCGGCCGAGCTGGGCGAGCGGATCGGCCTCGTCCCGATCCTGCGGGCCGGGCTCGGCATGGTCGACGCGATGCTCGAGTTGATGCCGACTGCCCAGGTCTGGCACCTGGGGCTCTTCCGCGACGAGCGCACGCTCCGGCCCGTCGAGTACTACAACAAGCTGCCCGACTCCGCGTCCGTCGATCTGTGCCTGATCCTCGACCCGATGCTCGCCACGGGCGGGTCGGCGACGGCGGCCATCGAGGTCCTGAAGCGGTGGGGTGCCGTGAAGCCTGTCCGGATCAAGATGCTGAACTTGATCGCGGCCCCGGAGGGCGTCGAGGCGGTGACGTCGGCCCACCCGGACGTCGAGATCCACTGCGCGGCGCTCGACCGGCAGCTGAACGAGAAGGGCTACATCATGCCCGGCCTGGGTGACGCCGGCGACCGCCAGTTCGGCACCGGGAACGCGTGACGGCTCCCGCCCGCGCGGCGACCCCGCCGCGGACGCTCACGTGGCGCGGGACGCCGTACCCGCTGATCCTGCCGAGCATCCGCGACCCCCGGCTCCACGTCGCCGCCGTCATCATCACCGTCCACGTCCTGGGCCAGGTCGGACTCCACTTCCGGGTCAGCGTCCCCCAGATCCTCGCTGCGATCGTGACGACGGCGGTCATCGAGGTCGCCCTGACGTTCCGATCGGCGCGAGCGTTCGTCTGGCCCGCCAGCGCGATGCTCACGGGCAGCGGCGTGGCGCTGATCCTGAGGGTCGTCGGAACGCCGCCCGACCAGCCCTGGAACACCGACGCCTGGTGGGTCTTCGCGGGGGTCGGCGCGTTCTCGCTGCTCACGAAGTACGTCATCAAGTACCGCGGATCGCACGTCTTCAACCCGTCGAACATCGGGCTCGTCGTCGCGTTCATCGTCCTCGGCAGCTCGCGCGTCGAGCCCCTCGACTTCTGGTGGGGACCGCTCTCGGTCTGGCTCGCGATCGCCTACGCCGTGATCGTCGGCGGCGGACTGCTCATCACGCGCCGGCTGCGCCTCCTGGGTCTCGCGGCCACGTTCTGGATCGCGCTGACCGTCGGGGTCGGTCTGCTGGCAGCCTCGGGCCACTGCATGACTGCGAACTGGGCGTTCGCACCAGTCTGCGGCGCCGACTTCTGGCGCGTCGTCGTGACGTCGCCGGAGGTCATGATCTTCCTGTTCTTCATGATCACCGACCCCAAGACTGTGCCCGGCGGCGCGGTCGGGCGGGTCGCGTTCGGGCTGCTCGTCGCGGCGGCGAGCACGCTGCTGATCGCGCCGATGACCGACGAGTTCGGGACGAAGGTCGCGCTGCTGTCGGGCCTCGTGGCCGTCTGCGCGGCACGCCCGATCGTCGATCGGTTCGTCCCGGAGCCAAAGTCGGCCGGTGACGACCTCGCCGGGTTCGCCGGACGGGTCGTGCGCGGCGACGCAGGCGTGAGCGTCGTACGGGGGGTCCTCCGTGTCGGGCTCATCGGCGTCGCGGTCCTCGTCCTCGGCGCCGGGATCGTCGTCGCCGGGTCACCGGCCAGGCTGCCCGTCGGTGCAGCGGGTTCAGCCGGCTCGGACGCGCTCGAACGAGTGCCCCACGCGATCGACCCCTCGACGTTCCCACCCATCACGGTCGAGCAGGACGTCGCCGACTGGAACCACGAGATCGCGGGCGACGGCGCCCGCGACGTCCTGCTGACGCTCGCCGAGAACCTTGAGCTCGAGAATCAGGCGCTGGTCCGGGGCGATCCCGCCGTCCTCACCGCCGTCGACCACGGCGATCGCCTGAAGGAGATGCAGGCGCGGCTCGCCCCCGCCACGTCGGATCGCACGGTCGTGTCGCACTACGCGTTCGACGACGTGAACGTCAGGCTGATCGTGCCGTTCGGTGTCCAGACCGGGTTGAGCCTCGGCCTCGAGTCGACGGGCACGGAGACGCGCGAGACCTACGACGCCGCCGGCGCGCTCGTCGACCGCGAGAGTTTGCCGTTCGCGCAGACATTCGTGCTGCGGCGCGCGACGGGCGACCGCTGGCTCAACGTGGCGGTGTTGCCGCTCGAGCGCTAGTCCCGTTGGTCGCGCGGGCGTTCAGTTCCTCGGGACGATCACGATGTACTTGCCGTACCACGCCCGGTCGTACGTCCGCGTCGCGTCGAGCTGGAGGTACGAATTCAACGGCGCGCTGGCCGGGGTGACGTACAGGCTGCGCTTTCCGAGCGGGTCGCTGTAGTAGATGCCGTAGATCGTGAACGAGCCGGCGAGCGGGCTCCGGCTCGACTTGAAGCCGGTCATCACGACGGCGTGGGCGCCGTGCTGGACGAGGAGCCCGACGGCCTTGCCGTACCGCGCGATCTGGGTGGCCGCCCGCTTCAGCGCCGCGGTCTTCGTGTCGTACGCCTCCCAACGGTACGTCGTCGGGCGGCGGGTGATCTCCGAGAAGTGTGTCGCTGCGACCGCCCAGCCCAGCGGGTCGCTTCCGCGCTGGACGGCGTCGTTGAGGGCGTCGCGCTTCTGGGCATACCGGAGGATCGTCATCTGGTTCAGATTGAGATCGCCGCCGCTGAGGATGTTCATCATCATCGCGGTCGACGCGGCGACGCACGTCCGGCTGTCGATCTGGCGCTCGTACGCGCTGTAGAAGTACGTGTGAGCGTAGTAGGGGTCGGCGGCGCGGGTCGCGAGTGGTGCGCCGAACCCGAGCAGGAGGAGTACGAGCGGCAGCGCGGCGAGGAAGCGACGGGCTCGGGAGTGGATCATCGGACCGTGGCTCCTAGCGGCGACCCAGCCGGCGCCGTGATCGGCGCAAGCGGGGCTGTGGGCGGTGGCCGTGGATGCCGGAGGTGCGGACGTGCACGCGGCCGACGCTGGGGCATCCGACCGGAAGCCGTCCTCGGCGAAGTGAGGACGTTCCATCCAGTCTAGGGGCCGGTGCAACCCGAACGATCGTCGGCTCCCGCCGGGACCTGCGTCCGCGGAATCGGACGAGCCGGCCCTTCTGGGCCGGCCCGTCTCGCGCTGTTCGAGGTGAAGGTCAGTTGCCGCCGGGCGTCACCTCGACGTTGGCCTTCTGGAACTTCTCGCCCTTGGTGTCGAGGTCGCCGAGGCTCTCGAGCGCCTCCTTCGCGATGTTCGCGTCGTACGCGTCTGGCGTCGGATCCTGCTTGATGACGCCGGCGTTCTTCGCGACGCGGACCGTCTGGCCGTAGAAGACCGGGTCGACGACGCCGACGCCGACCGGCGACGGCCAGATCAGGCCGTTGACCTCGTTCATCATCCAGGCCTGGTGCCCGGCGCCGAGCTGGCTGCCGGCGTCCGTCGTGTACTTCACGCAGTCATCGGGGTGGTCGCGGCAGTAGATCCAGCCCTTCAGCGAGGCCCGCACGAACCGGACCGCGACGTCACGGTTGCTGCCCTGGGACAGCCACGCCTTGCGGGCGAAGATCGCGTCCTGGAGCATCGCGGTCCGATAGGGATCGTCGTTCCAGTTGATGATGTTCAGGTCTTCAGGCTTGTAGAGCTGGCCGGTCTCCTGATTCTGGGCCTCGAGGACCTGGGCGTACTCGTTGTAGATCATGGCCTCGGCCACGTCGATCTGGCGTGACAGCAGCAGCGTCATGTCGAATGGCTGGATGACCTTCTGGAACTGCTTCGACGGATCGCCGTTGTTCTCGAGGCCCGGCGTCACGCCGCAGGTGAGCGCGCCGGCCGTGACCTCGAACTCGTTGCCGAAGTCCCAGACGCCGACCTTCTTGCCGGCGAACTTGCACGGGTCGTCGATCCCCGAGTCCTTCCACGACACTGACAGCGTGCCCGAGCGCTGGAAGATCTGGGCGATGTCGACGAGGTCGGAACCGCCCTCACGGGCTTCGAGGACCTTGGGCACCCAGGAGATCGTGAATTCCGGCCCGTCGGGCTGCGAGCCGACCGCCTGCGGGATCACGTCGGGCCCGCCGGGCACGAACTGGACCGTCAGGTTCTCGTCGGTGTAGTAGCCCTGCTGGTCGGCCGCGAAATAGCCCGCGAACTGGGCCTGCGGCACCCACTGCAGCTGCAGCCGGACCGTGGCGGCCTCCGCGGACGACTGCGACGCGGGCGCCGATGCTGCCGCCGATTGAGCCGGTGTGGATGCGGCCGGTGCCGAAGCGGCCGGCGACGCCGCGGACGGTGACGGGCTCGCGCCGCTCGTACAGGCGGTCAGCACGAGAGCCATCACCGCGACCAGGGCGAGGAACGATCTCACTCTCATCACGCGCACTCCTTGATCCCCTCGCGGGGCCTCCTCCGTCCCGGGCGGATTCGGCGCCGGGACCTGCGGAACGATACCGCGTCCGCGAACCGGCCGGTTCGCCGGTGACCGCTACGAATCCGCGACGCGGACCGAGGCGTGCCACGGAATCACGAGCCGCTCGATCGCGGAGATCGCGAGGTAGAACGCGATCCCCGTCGCGGCGCCGAGGAGGATCGCCGCCCACGTGACGTCGAACCGCAGCGCGCTCGCGCTCTGGACGATGATTCGGCCGAGGACGAGCGACGCGCCGCCGAAGTACTCGCCGACGATCGCCCCGATGAGGCTCAGCGTCGCGCCGAGCTTGAGGGCCGTGAAGAAGAACGGCAGCGCATTCGGGATCCGGACCTTGCGCAAGACCGTGCCCTCACTCGCCGCGTACGACCGCATCAGCTCGAGCGAGGCCGGCTCGACCTGGACGAGGCCGCGGGTCACGTTGACCATCACGGGGAAGAACACCAGGACCGCGGCCATCATCATCTTGGACAGCGGGCTCAGGACCCCGAACCAGTTGTTCATCAGCGGCGCGATCGCGATGATCGGGATCGCCCCCGCCGCGATCGCGAGCGGCAGGAGGGCGGCCCGGGCGCTGACCCACCGCGCGGTCACGAACGCCACGGCGACCCCAGCCACCGTGCCGATCACCAGCCCGCCGAATGCCTCGATCAGCGTCGCCTGGGCCGAGGGCAGCATCGCGAACCGGCCGCCGCCCCAGTTCGCCTGGAGCGCCGCCACGATCGCGCTCGGCCTGGGCAGGATGAACGCCTGAAGGTTCAGCGCCCCAACGACCAGCTCCCAGAGGACGATGCCGAGGAGGAACACGGCGAGGGCCGGCAGGTAGTAGCGCAGGGTCCGGAGCCAGCGCCGAGATCGCGCGCTCGCGGACGGCGCCGGAGCGGAGCCCGTCGACGCGGGCGCTCCTGCGCCGCCCGCCCGACGGGCCGCGACGTCGGACGCCGGCGCACTCACCCGACGGCGCCCTCTGCCATGGTCCGATCCGCCGAAGCGACCGCCGGGTCGTCGTCGTCGACGCGGTGCCGGAGCGCCTCCCGAACCTCCGTCACGAGCTCGAAGTAGCGTCGGGTCTCGCGGGTGTCCTCGTTGCGCGGTCGCGGCAGGTCGATGTCGATCAGGTTCGTGATCCGGCCGGGCCGGGCGCTCATGACGACGACCCGCGACGAGAGGAACACCGCCTCCGGGATCGAGTGGGTGACGAACACGACCGTCGTGCCCGTCTCGGCCCAGATGCTGAGGACCTCCGAGTTCATCCGCTCGCGGGTCATCTCGTCGAGCGCCCCGAACGGCTCGTCCATCAGCAGGAGCGCCGGCTTCAGTGCGAGCGCCCGGGCGATCGCGACGCGTTGCTGCATCCCGCCCGAGAGCTGCCACGGGTAGTGGCCCAGGAAGTCACCCAACTCGACGAGCCGCAGCAGCTCCGTCGCCCGCCGCGTTCGTTCCTCGGCGGGCCTGCCGATGATCTCGAGCGGCAGCTTGACGTTGTCCTCGACCGTCCGCCATTCGAACAGGACCGGCGCCTGGAAGACCATCCCGTAGTCGCGGTCGCGCCGCGCGCGCTCGGCCGGCTTGCCGTTGACGACGACCTCGCCGCGGGTCGGCGACGTGAGGTCGCCGATGATCCGGAGCAGAGTCGACTTGCCGCACCCCGACGGCCCGATAAGCGACACGAACTCGCCGCGGCCGACGTCGAGGTCGATCCCCTCGAGCGCGGTCGTGACCTGCTGGTCGCCGCGGGAGAAGACCTTGTCGACACCGGCGAGGTGGACGACGGGCTGGTCGGTCATGCAGGCGGGCTCCCGTGCGGATTGGCTGCTCAGGCGAGCTCGGGCTTGCGGCGATTCCGGAGGACGAGCCATTCGACGCCGACGATCAGAAGGAAGAACACGATGCCGAGCATGGCCGTCCCGCCGATCGCGGCCCAGAGCTTCTCGGGCCCGGTGATGTAGTACTGGTTGAACGTGATGATCAGCCGGCCCAGTCCCTCGGCCAAGCCGCCAGGGCCCTCACCGATGATCGCGCCGACGATGCCCGCCGTCGCCGAGATCTTCAGGGCGGTGAAGAGATACGGCAGCGACGCCGGCAGACGGAGCTTCCAGTAGATCTCCGACCGTGACGCGGCGTATGACCGCATCAGCTCCATCGCCCGCGGATCGAACGAGCGCAGTCCCCGGATCATCGCGATCGTCACCGGGAAGAACGTCAGGTAGGTGGCGATGATGACCACAGAGACGACGTTCTGGCCGACGGCGAAGACGATCATCGGCGCGAGCGCGATGATCGGCACGGTCTGGCTCGCGATGACGTACGGGACGAGCGCCCGCTCGAGCAGGCGCGAGTGGACGAAGATCGTGGCGAGGATCAGGCCGAGGATCGTGCCGAACACGAACCCGATCGCCGCCGAGCGCCACGTGAACAGGGCGGCCTCGACGAGCTTCTGGGCGAGCGTCGTCTTGTCGACGCCGGGCTGCCAGGGCTGGACGAACGCGTAGAGGATGTTCCAGAGGTGGGGCAGCGTCAGGTCGTTGGCGAACGGCCAGCGGAACGGCGGGTTCCACAGGATCGGGCTGCCGGGCAGCGCTCCCGGCGTTCGCCACGGTGTCCCGCCGAGGAACTTCAGGCCTTCCCACACCGCGAGGATCGCGAACAGGAAGAGCGCGAATGAGAGCGCCTGGCGGCGCCGGCTCGTGCCAATGACGGGCTCTCGGCGACGAGGAACGCGGTCCGCGGCGGCGACCGCGGTCGCCATCGGCTAGTCCCTCACCGCCTGGTCGGAGATCTCCAGGGCCCGGTCGATGATGTCGAAGCCCTCGGCGAGCTGCTCCTCCGTGATGCACAGAGGCGGGTTCGTGTGGATCGAGTTGTTGGCGATCATCGTATAGAGCCGGTTCTCGCGGAAGAACCGGCCGATCGCCTTCATCTCGTCGCTCGTCCCGTTGAAGGGGGTGAGAGGCGTGAACGGCTCGCGGGAGCGGACGAGGTCGAGGATCCCGAACAGCCCGAGGTTGCGTACGGCGCCGACCGAGGGGTGGCGTGCGTAGAGGTCCTCGTGGTGGCGGCGCATGACCTCGCCCAGCCGGCGCGCGTTCTCGAGCAGGCCGTCCTCCTCGTAGACGGAGATGTTCGCGAGCGCTGCGGCGCAGCTGACAGCGTGCGACGAGTAGGTCAGGCCGCCGTAGTAGAAGTGATCGTCGAAGAAGTCCGCGATCCTGCGGTTCATCGCGACCGCGCCGAGCGGCAGATACGAGCTGGTCAGGCCCTTCGCCATCGTCATCAGGTCCGGGACGGTGTCCCAGTGGTCGACCGCAAACCAGCGGCCGGTCCGCCCGAAGCCGGCCATCACCTCGTCGGCCACCATGAGGATTCCGTGCCGGTCGCAGATCTCGCGGACGCCCTGGATGTAGCCGTCGGGCGGGATCAGGATGCCGTTCGTGCCGACGATGGTTTCGAGGAAGACCGCCGCGATCGTGTGCGCGCCCTCGTAGCGGATCACGTCCTCGAGGCCCTCGAGCGCCTCGGCCGCCGGCCGCGGCTCCTTCTCGCCCCAGCGGTGCGTGTCCGGATAACGGATGACCCCGCTCAATGCCGGCTCGTTCGCCCAACGCCGCGGGTCGCCGGTCAGCGTCATCGCCCCGAGCGTTGCCCCGTGATAGGCCCGGTAGCGGGCGAGGATCTTGTGTCGGCCCGAGAACGCTCGGGCGAGCTTGATCGCGTTCTCGATCGCCTCGGCGCCGCCGAGGGTCAGGAACACCTTGTCGAGGTCGCCGGGCAGGATCTCGGCGAGCTTCGCCCCGAGGCGGGCCCGCGGCTCCGTCGCGAACGCCGGCTGCACGTACTGCAGCTTCGACGCCTGTTCCGTGATCGCGTCGATCACGCGCCGGTCGCCGTGGCCGATGTTGACCGACATCAGCTGGCTGTTGAAGTCGAGGATCCGGTCGCCTTCGGGGGTGTAGAGGTAGACGCCTTCCGCACGGTCGATCGCGATCGGGTCGATCGCGCCCTGCGCCGACCACGAGAAGAACGTGTGCTCCCGCGAGAGCCGGACGACCTCTTCGCTCGTCATCTGGCCCGGCGAAGTGCTGATCCCCATGATCCACCTCGTGGCGGCCGCGCGGCTCGCCGCTGATCGTCTGGATGGGGCGCCATTACATCACACCGGCCCCGATGCAAGAGCCGTGCAAGACGAGTCACGCCGCGGTTCGCCCGCACGCTGCGCGCGACGACCTACGGTGCCCGGACGGAAGGAGCGCCCCGATGCCTCAGAAGCGCGAACTCATCGACACCGGCACCGACAAGCGATACGTCCGGCGCGACGAGCGCGGCCGCTTCGCGAAGGTCGTCGACACCGGCCGGTCCCTCTCGTCGGATCGCCGGCGGTCCTCGACGACGGTCGTGCCCAAGGGCCAGGGCGACCGCGGCGACCAGCGGAGGAGGTCGTGACCGAGAGGCGGCGGGACGGCGGCCCACCGGACTGGCAGGGCCCCGTACCGACGTCGCACAACCGGATCCCGGCGGAGGCGATCGGCGATGCGGACGCCGACGACCCCGAGGCCGGCGCCGAGGAAGGCGCGGCGGCAGGAGCCATCGCCGGCACCGCGGTCGCGGGCCCCCTCGGGACGCTGGCTGGCGGGCTGATCGGGTCGGCGGCCGGGGCCGTCGGCGAAACCGCCGATCCGCCGGACGATGCCGGGTCTCCGGTCGCCTCGGGCAGGCGGTCGCGAGAGGGTGAGGAGCAGGAGGACGACGATGGCTGAGCGGAACGACAACGGTACGGAGCAGCGCGACCCGACCGCGGATCCCCTGGCGAAGCCGGACGACCCGGGCGCCTACGTCGGCCGCATGAAGGAACGCCAGGCCGAGACGATTCCCGGCGGAGTCGGACCCGACGACGAGCGGATCGCCGCCTACGCGAGCCGTGGCGAGGACGCGATCGAAGACGATGCGACGCCGGAGGGCCATCGGGAGGCGGGGTCGGCCGGCGACGACCAGGTGCGCGAGGCAGGTCAGGACCGCTGATCGGTTCGCGTCACCCCGACGCGTCTGGAGACGCGCCGTCCACGCGCGCCGGCGCCAGCACCTGGACCACGGCCGGCAAGACCTCCAGCCGAACGGGCGTGGTGCCGAGGTCCTCGGCGTCCGCTCGAACGGGCAGGGGCCGCGACGCTTCCACCTCGACGACCGACGCTCGGAATCGCCGGACGCCTCGTTCCGGCGCTCGCCGGCCGCCCGCGATCGCGAGGAAGTGGGCCAGGAGGCTCGCCTTCGTGTGGCCCTCGAAGATCCGGACATCGAGTCGCCCGTCACCCGGCCGGGCGTCCGGCGCGACGGTCATGGCGGCCCCGGCATACGGCCCGTTGGCCACCGTCACGAGCAGTGCCCTCGTCTCTACGATCCGGCCGTCGAGCGTCATTCGCATCCCCGAACGGCGGTAGCGAACGCCGGCCTCGACCGCGCGGAGCAGGGCCCAGCGGTCGCCCTCCTGGAACCGGTCCAATTCGCGGAAGACCGCTCCGACGATCCCGACCGACACCGCCTCGAAGAACGGCCGGTCGCCGGCGACGCCCACGTCGAGGCTCCGGCACGCACCGGTTTTGATCACCTGCGCAGCGGCCCGGATGTCCCGCGGAATCCCCAGCATCCTCGCGATGTTCATCACCGACCCCGTGGGCAGGATCCCGAGCACGGTCTGGCTGCGGGCGAGCTCGGACGCGACCGCGCCGACGGTCCCGTCGCCGCCGGCCGCGATCAGGACCGGTTCGCCGTCGCGGACGGCCTCAGCCGCGGTCGCTCGCGCGTGACCGATCGACCGGCTCTCGACGATGTCGGCCCGAATCCCGGACGCCGCGAGCGCCGCTTCGACCTCCCGAGGGGAGACGTCGCGGCCGACGAACGGCAGCCGACGACCGGCCCGCGGATTGAAGACGACACGGATAGGACGCTCACCGATCATCAGGCCGGGCGCCCGATGCCTGCCTCTCGGATCGGATCGAGGCGACGCCGCCTCGACGGGCCCGGCGCGTCGGCCCGCGGCCAGGTCTCCGTCCATGTTCGTCACCCGGGTCGCGGCCCGCGGAGACGTCGATACAGCCCGATGACTCCGACGAGGTACGCCGTTCCGAGGAGATACGACGCGGTGACGTCGGTCGGCCAGTGATGACCCTGCTGGATCCGGCTCGGGCCGACGAACGCGATCAGGCCGAGCAGCGTCGCGACAGATAGACGGCGCAGCGCTGCCGGCCGCAGGAGCGTCGCCGCGAGGAAGGCCAGGAACCCGTAGACGCCAACGTACGTGAGGACGTGGCCGCTCGGGAAGCTCGACCCGCCGAGCGGGGCCGCCACGACACGGATATCGGTGCCCGCGACCGGCCGTGGCCGGTCCATGAAGGCCTTGACCGCCGTTGAGAGGGCGGCGGTCCCCCAGGCCGCGGTCTCTGCCATCGCCTCGGCGCGGAGGCCGGTGGCGGCCAGCGACCCGATGACGGCGGGCGGGATCAGCCGGCTTTGCGGCGGGAAGCCCGGCCACGACGCGACCCGCATCGCCGTCTCGATCACCGGATGACGGGCCGCCTGGATCCGCAGCGTCATCGCGGCGTCGAACGCCTTCGTTCGACCGTGGCGCACGAGCATCAGCACGGCACCGAAACCGCCGAGGGATCCCATTGCAACGGCCGTCGGGAGGCGGCTCCTTCGCGCGATCACCCGTGGCTGAGCGTCCATCGCGTCATCGTCCGCACCAGCGAGCGCGCCGATGGCCGCGAACGAGTTCGTGATCTGCCAGTCCCGTTGCAGCGCAGCGAGCGGGCGCGCCGGGCCGGGGCCCGAAACGATCAGCCGGAGCGCCGCCGCAGCTCGCCGAGGTTGTCGAGGATCAGCAGGAGCCCGAGGGCGAGCAGCCCCAGGAGGACGATCTCCCGGATGTAGGTCACGGCGAGGATGACCGCCGCGACGATCGCGAGGAACATTGTGATCCGCAGCAGCAGCACGCCGATCGAGCGATCGAAGAACGCCTCGATCGCGAGATAGCCGCCGAGGACGACGGGGAACGCCACCGCGGGCGGCAGGATCCGCAGCCAGATCACCACCGCGAGCAGGACAATCAGCAAGCCGACGCTGAGCGCCGCCCACGCCTCGCCGAACGCGCGACGGCGGACGCTCGACGGCTGCTCCGGCTGCGAGGCGTGGTGGAGGTGGCCGCGCGGGTCGTCGAGGATGCCGGCCTCGATGCCGCGCAAACGGTCGCGCCCGGCGGCGACGACCCGTCCCAGTTCGACGTCCCGCGCCCGGAGCGTCCCGAGCTTCGCCTCCTCGAGCCGGAGCGTCGCGGCCCGCGTCTCGGCGTAATGTTCGAGCCCCGCCGCGCCCCGCAGGCCGGCGACCTCCTCGGCCAGACCGGGTAATGCCGCGGCGATCGACTCCGCCTCCGCGCGGACGGCCTCCCGTTCGCGCTCCAACTCGCCGACGCGCGCCGCGAGGACCGCCTGGGCCTGCGACGGCGGCGGGACCTTGACAAGGCCCGAGAAGCCAAGAGGATCCGCCCACGACTGGCGGACCGTGCCGGTCCGGGTGTACTTCGGGCCGGCCGGTGCCCGCTCGCCGGCGAATCGGTCGCCGGTGTCGAGGCCCCACAGCCCGCGATAGCCGTCGACCCACGGATCCTCGTCCGAGACGACGATCGGCGTCCACTCGACGTCGCCGCCCGGACCCACGATCGTGCCGTCGCCGCGGGCGTAGTCCACGAACGGGACGCTCAATGCCCGCCCGACCTTGCCGGCCAGGTCGCCGGGGTCGGGCTGCCCGAGGGTGTCGCGCCAGACGCGGCGGAGGAGGTTGAGCGGGCCGCGCAGGTTCCTCTCGCCCGGGAAGGGCAGCCGCATGATGTACTCGCCGCGCTCGAGGTACGTCGCGTGCGAGCCGGCCCCCGGGTAGACGATCGGATGGCCGTCGAGCGTCTCGAGCCGCGGGTCGTCCCAGCGCCGCCGCAGGTCGTCGCCCTTCTCGTCATGGGCGGCAGCACAGAACCAGGCCGGGCTCGTGGATCCGTCCGGAAGCTGCTCGAGGACGATGAAGCACTGCTCCCAGTCGGCTTCGTGGTCGTTGGCGCCGTCGAACGTCGAGCGCCAGTCATTCATCGCGTAGAAGAACAGGTAGTGGAGGACGACCCAGCCCTCCGTTCGGACGACGCGGGCGTGGTACGAGACCCGCGGGTCGCCCTCGCGGATCGCGGCGTAGCGAACCTGGGCGGCTGCCGCCGTCCCGCCGGGCACGCGACCCCGCAGCAGGAGCGACGTGACGAGGCCGGCGTCGACGAGCCGGGCGGGCAGCCCGACGCGGGCGAGGCGACCAGGCGCGGAGAACCGCGGCCGGTCGCGGCGGTTCCGCCACCGGGCGAGCTCCACGGCGTTCATCGCCCGCGGGACGAACCGCAGGAACTGCAGGTGGCCGGGCGGCGGGTCGCCCACGGCGCCGAGGCCCTCGAGCGTCAGGCTCCCGGCCGGGGCGACGATCTGCGCCTCTCGGATGGTCGGACCCGACAGCAGGTCGCAGGAGCCGACGTAGCCCTCGGTCGGCATCGGCAGGAACAGCTCGCCCTGGGTGAAGCGGAGGATCGGCTCGTGGCGGCGGAGGAGCTCGAGATCCGTCGTGGGTTGCGTCCCCGGCGCCGTCTCGGCCGGCGGTGCCATCGCGGTCGTCACGGCCGGACCTCGTCGGGAGCCGCCGCGTCGGGCGACTCGAAGACGGCTCGGACGTCGCGCTGGTTGAGGTAGAAGACCGCGATGATGTTGATCAGCATCGAGAGATAGCCCGCGTGGCCGTCCCACCAGGCCCCGATCGAGAACGCCAGCGACAGGCCTGACAGGATGATCGCACCGACCCACCCCCAGCGGCGACCGCTCAGGAGGCCGACCGCGGCGAGGATGCTGGCGAGAGCCATCCCGATCGCGACGCCACGAGTGAGCGCGAACGCGACTCCGCCCGGCGGAGCCTCCGGAACCTGCGCCGCGATCCGAAGCACGTCGGCGTTCGGGAACAGCGACAGGGCGAATGTCTGGGTGAAGATCAGCGCGGCCCGGACGATCTCCACTGCCGCGACGACGAACACGCCGAGCGGGCGTCGGCGCGAACCCCCCTGGACTGGTTGATCGGTCATCCGTCGCCGACTCTAGCAAACCGTGCGCCGGTCACGGTCGCAGGATCGTGACGGCGGCCGGTAGCGCCCGGGCCTCGAGCCAGCCCGCCTCATGGGCGTCGCCGTCGACCTCGACGGGCTCTGGCGGGTCCGAGGTCACTCGGACACACCGCGCCTGGAGCCGCATCGAACGCGGCCGATGGTGAGGCGGCGCGCCTCCGGCGAGGAGAGACTCGGCGGCGCCGAGCAGGCCGTCCGGGACGCCGGTCGCCGTGACGACGATGACATCGAGGAGGCCGTCGGTCGGATCGATCGGGTGCCGCGGCCCGACGACACCCGGGATGAGCTGACCGGAGTTCGCGACGAGGACGACTAGACCGCGGACATCGTGGACCTCGCCGTCGGCCTCGATCCGGAACGTCACGGGCCGGATGCGCGCGGCCTCGCGTGCTGCGACGACCACGTACGCGAGGAACCCGAGGCGGCGCTTCAGCTCACCCGACGCGCCGGCCATCACCCTGGCGTCGAAGCCGAGGCCGCAGGCGACGACGAAGGCCTTCGATCCGGCCGGGCCGCCGCCGCCGCCACCGGCATCGAGGGCCGGCGGGCCCCACGTCGCCATTCCAAGGTCGACCGGACCGGGACGGCCGGTCGCGATGAGCCGGATCGCGGGCTCCGTGCGGCGCGGGATCCCGAGCGCCGCTGCGAACGCATTGCCTGTCCCGGCCGGCACGATCGCGAGCGGCACGGACCGACCGGCGAGCGCCGTCGCCGCCTCGCGGATCGTCCCGTCACCACCGATGACGGCGATCAGCGGCGCGTCGCTCGCCGCGTCAACCGCGTCCGCCGCCGCATCCGCGGTCGTGTCGTGGACGACGGGCGCGCGCCCCGTCCGAGCTTCCACCGCGGCAAGGACCGCCTCGACGATCCGGGCGCGACGGCGCGGGTCCGCCAGCCGCGAGGCCTCCGGGTTCACGATCACGAGCGGGGAACCCCCCGATGGCGTCGAGGCGTCCATCGCCGCGCAGTGTGCGCCAGAAATACGGAGATCGACGGATAGCGCGGGCGGCACTCCTCGGCTACGGTTCCGGCCGCAGGCAAGCCCCAGACGCAGCTGGAACCCGAAAAACCGAAGAGCTCGCCCCTCACGCGGTTCCCAGTTCGCGTCTCGCGCCATCAAGGCGCTCCTTCCGGCGACTCGTCGCCCGTTGCGGCCTTGGCCGCGACAGCGGTCGCTCCCCCGCCTGTTCCCGTCGTCCGCGTGCGGTGCGAGCCGTCCGTCGCCGTCGCGCTCACCGCGACGTGTTGGAAGAAGGGAGCTACGTGCTCGTTTTCAAGCTGGGCGCAAAAGCGTTCATCCCGGTCGTCATGGCCGCCTCCATCCTCATCGGCTCGGCGCCGGCATCGCCCGCCGCCGCCGCCAGCCTCGTCCCCGGCAGCGAGGCGGCGCAGATCATCCGCATCGCGAAGGCCCAGCTCGGCGATCCCTACCGCTACGGTGCGATGGGCCCGTCGGCCTTCGACTGCTCGGGGCTCGTCTTGTACTCGTACAAGGCGGCCGGCGACTATGCCGTCGTCGGCTCCGGCCGATACCGCTCGGCGCGATCGCTGTACTACCACTTCCGGAGCCTCGGCCGGGCGAGCCGGACCGGTGGCCAGCCGGGCGACATCGTCATCTGGGGCAGTGGCAGCCATGCCGGCATCTACCTCGGCAACGGCTACGCGATCAGTGCGCTCACCCGCGGCGTCCGGATCCACCGCCTGTACGCCCTGACGGCACCGTTCACCGCGTTCCTCCACACCCGGATGAACCGCTAGCAGCCTTCGCATTCCGGCCGAGCGACCCGGGTGTCCCCCACACCCGGGTCGTTCGATTCCGGAGCGGTGTACCCTCGCCTCTCTCACGCTGACGCTTCGAATACGACGTGGAGGGCGAACGAGCGATGCCGCGAACCGTCCGAGGGGCGCTCCTGCAGGCGACCTGGACCGGCGACAAGGAATCGATGATCCAGAAGCACGAGCAGGCGGCCCACGAGGCGTCGAAGCAGGGCGCCCAGGTGATGCTCTTCCAGGAGCTGTTCTACGGCCCATACTTCTGCCAGGTCCAGGACCCGCAGTACTACTCGTACACGGAGCTCATCCCGGACGGTCCGACCACGAAGCGGATGCAGGACCTCGCGAAGCAGACCGGCATGGTCCTCGTGGTGCCGATGTACGTGGAGGACGAGAAAGCCTCCGGCATCTACTACAACCCCGCGGCGGTGATCGACGCGGACGGCTCGTACCTGGGCAAGTACCGCAAGACCCACATCCCGCACGTGAAGGGCTTCTGGGAGAAGTTCTACTTCCGCCCGGGCAACCTCGGCTACCCGGTCTTCGAGACGGCCGTCGGCAAGGTCGGCGTCTACATCTGCTACGACCGGCACTTCCCCGAAGGAGCCCGGGCACTCGGGCTCAACGGGGCCGAGATGGTCTTCATCCCGAGCGCCACGTCGCGCGGTCTCAGCGAGTACCTGTGGCGGATCGAGCAGGTTTCTCACGCGGTCGCCAACGGCTACTTCGTGGGGACGATCAACCGGGTCGGGATCGAGAAGGATCTGGGCGACGACGACTTCTACGGCCAGAGCTACTTCTGCGACCCACGCGGGCAGTTCATCGGCGATCTCGGCTCGGCCCACGAAGAGGAGCTG
>JBJMMH010000234.1:0-5245 GCA_045804885.1 Chloroflexota bacterium
AGGCGGGACAGAACGTGGGGATCCTCCCAGTGGCCGACGATCGTCTTCCGGCCGCGCCGCAGCCGGGTCTGGATGAACGCGAACTCGCGGTCGCCGTGGGCGGCCTGGTTCAGGTTCATGAAGTCCATGTCGATGTCGGACCAGGGCAGGTCGCGGTTGTACTGGGTGTGGAGGTGGACGAGCGGCTTGCGCAGGTCGGTCAGCCCACCGATCCACATCTTTGCCGGCGAGAACGTGTGCATCCAGGCGACGACGCCGACGCACGTCGGCGAGGAATCGGCGTCGCGGAGCACCTCGGCAATGGCCTCCGGCGTCGTGACGACCGGCTTCGGGACGATCCGGATGGGGACCGCCGCAGCCTCGTCCAGGCAGCGGGCGATGTGGCGAGCGTTCTCGTCGACCTTCTCGAGGACGGCCTCGCCGTACAGGTGCTGGCTCCCGGTGACGAACCACGCCTCGAGCTCCCGCAGGGCGTCGCTCATCCCTTCACCGCCCCGGACATGAAGCCGCGCATGTAGTACCGCTGCAGCAGGACGAAGATGACGATGCACGGGAGGGCCATCACGACGACCCCCGCCTCCGTCGCGCCATAGTCGATCACACCCATCGTCTGCTGTCGGAGGACCGCGATCGCCAGAGGCAGCGGGGACTGCTTCGGATCGCTGATCAGAATCAGCGGTGCGAAGAAGTCATTCCACGCGGCGAGGAACGCGAAGAGCGCGACGGTGATCAGGCCGGGAATGACCGCAGGAAGCAGGATCAGGCGCAACACATCGAACGTGCCGGCGCCGTCGACCAGCGCCGACTCTTCGATTTCGCGCGGCACGGCCTCGAACGAGATCCGCATCATGAAGGTCGCGAACGGCAGCTGATAGACGGCCAGGACGAGGCTCAGTCCCAGCAGCGTGTTGTCGAGATCGAGCCGGCGCAGCAGGACGAACAGCGGGATCAGCAGGGTGGCGTACGGGACCATCAGGATCGCCAGCGTCAGCAGGAACAGGATGTTCTTGCCGGGGAAGTCGAACCGGGCGAACGCGTAGCCCCCCAGCGTCGAGACGACCACCGTGAAGAGGACCGTCAGCCCTGCGATGACGACACTGTTCCTGAAGTAGGTCGGCAGCCCGGCCTGAAAGTTGAAGAGCCGCTCGTAGTTGCCGAACCCATAACCGAATGCCTGCGCCGAGCCGGCTTGCGCGCTGAACGACGAGATCGTGGCCCAGACGAGCGGGAACAGGAAGATGATTGCCAGCCCGCCGGTCAGCACGTAGAACGGCGTCCGGGCGAACATCGATGGCTGCTTCATCGGTCGCTCACGCCGCTGCCGTCCCGCGCCGGAGCAGGCGGAACCAGATGAGGTTCAGGAGGAAGAGCGCCGCGAGGAGGACCAGCGACAGGGCGGCCGCATTGCCCAGGTTCTGGCGCACGAAGGCCTGCTGGTAGATGAGTTGCACGATCGTGACGGTCGAGTTGTCCGGACCGCCCTTGGTCAGCAAGTAGAAGTGGTCGAACGCCAGCAGCGACCCGGTCACGCACAGGATCAGCGCCAGGGCCAGCGATGGACGCAGCAGCGGCAACGTGATGTGCCGAAACAGCTGCATCCGGCCGCCGCCGTCGATGGACGCCGCCTCGTACAGCTCGGTGGGGATCGCCTGAAGGCCGACCAGCAGGATGAGCATGTACAGCCCGACGAACTTCCAGACGATCATGAAGACCGTCGAGAGGAAGGCGGCCGTGTGCGTCGCGAAGAACAGGATCGGGTTGTCGATCAGCCCAATCCCCTCGAGGATCGGGTTCACCGGCCCGATGCTGTCTGAGTAGAAGCCCCAGAACAGCAGTGACGCCGCCGCGAGGCCGACCGCCAGCGGAATCAGGGACACGGTCCGCAGCATCCCGATCCAGCGGCTCGACTCCTGGACCACCAGGGCAAGCCCGAGGCCCAGGCCGATGAGCAGGGTGGTCACGATGACCGTGTAGCGGATCGTGAACTCGACGGCAGGCCAGAACAGCGGGTTGTTGTTGAGCGCTCCGTAGTTGGTCGGGAAGTTGATCCCCTTGTCCCCGGTGAGGAGCTTCCAGTCGCTCGCCGACATCTGGCCCACCAGCAGCAGCGGCCACACGAAGAAGACGAGCACGAATACGAGCGTCGGCAGCGCATACGCCATGCCCGCGAGGCTGCGTCGGCGACCCCAGGCGCTGGTCCGGGTCCGCCCTCGGGCGGCAAGGCGCGATGTGACACTCATGGCTGTGAGTGGTCCTCGGTCACTCGGCAGATGGTGACACGGGTGCAGGCCCGAGGAGGGGCCCGCACCGTGTCGACTGCGTTTGGCCTGAATGGCGACCGGCTAGTTGCCCGCCAGGACCGATGTGATGCCGTCGTTGAGCTGGTCGATCTTCGCGTCGTCGGCGTTGTCGAAGACGGCCGCCCTGAACAGCTGGATCCACGGGCTCTGGGGGTCGTTGAACGCCGCGTTGAAGTTGACGGCGAGCGGCGTCTTGCCCTTGCCGGCAATCGTGTTGAAAAGGACCAGCCGAGGATCGGCTGAGCTGTACTTGTTGTCAGCGAGATCGGTCCGGGCAACGACGTTGCCGCCCTTCGCCACGACCTCGACCTGGTTGTGGTCGCCCAGCATCCAGGTGATGAAGTTCCAGGCCGCATCGGGGTTCTTGGCGTCCTTGGAGATCCCGATGCTGTCGCCACCGACGAATGTGGACTCACCGCCGTTGACGCCGGCGATCGCGGTCACGCCGAGGTTGTCGAGCGGCATGCCCTCGCTCTCCTGGAGGCTGGCTGGCATCGGCATGATGCCAACCTTGCCCGCGGGGAATGGCTGGGTCCAGGTCGGACCGGTTTCCTGCTGGGATTCGGGGTTGATCACGCCCTCTTTCCAGAGCGCGTTGAAGGTCTTGTAGATCTCCTTGGCGTCGGCGCTGTTGAGGGTGGCCGCGGTGCCGTCGGCGTTCATGACGTCGCCGCCACCGGCCCAGATGATCGGCCACCAGGTGAACACGTTGCACCCGCCGCAGTTCCCACCGAAGTACGTCCCGTAGGTGCCGTCGATTCCGAGCTTCTGCACGGCCCGCGCAGCGTCAGCGAACTCCTTCAAGTTGGCCGGTGCCTTTTCCGGGTCGAGCCCGGCTTGCTTGAAGAGGTCCTTGTTGTACATCCACACCGACAGGTCGATGATGAACGGCAGGCCGTACTTCTTGCCCTCCCATGTGGACGCGTCGATGTGCGCCTTGCCGACGTTGTCGATGCCGGGCAGCCCGCTGATCTTGTCGGTGAGGTCTGCAAACAGGCCCTGCGACGTCCAGTTCGGCATGAACACGACGTCGGCCGAGAACAAGTCGGGCAGCTGGTTGGCCGTCGCCGCGTTGCCCACGACCCCAACGTACTCGTCGGTCGGGACGAGGCGCAGCTCGACCTGGTTCTTGTGGGTCTTGTTGTACTCGTCGACCTGCGACTGGACGCGTGTCTCTGTCGCGGCACGGCTCCACATGGTGATCTTCGTGCCGTCGTCGACACCCTGCTCGGGGACGGCCCCCGCGGCGCTCGATGCCGGTGCCGACGCCCCACCGGATGCCGCCGGCTGACTTGCCGCTGGCGGCGCGGACGCGGCTGCGGGGCTTGACGCGCTCGGTGAGGCACCTCCGCCGCAGGCAGCGACCAGCAGCACCCCAGTGAACGCGAGGGCGGGCAACCGGAGACGGTTCCTCATCCCATGCTCCTCCTCTTCACGGACCGACCGGGCCGTTCGCGGCGCCTTCGACACAGTGCCGCTGCCCGGAGCGACGGCTACACTACCACTTGCGCAATCGAGTGTGTGCATTCGTTTGCGCGATTTCGTTCCCAGAGGTAGTCACGAGCGCCGGCGAACGGTGGGAGGAGGTCGAGTGGGCGAGCTGAAGCTCGGAATCAACCTGTGGAGCCAGGCGACCGACTGGCCGGCGTTCCTCTCGGCCGGCAGGCGCGCGGAGGACCTTGGGTACGAGCACCTCTGGACGTGGGACCACGTCTACGCAATCTTTGGCGACCCACACCAGCCGATCCTCGAGGGCTACACGGCGCTCGCGGGGCTCGCTCAGGCGACGTCGCGAATCCGGCTCGGGCTCTTCGTGGGCGCGAATACCTTTCGTAACCCTGGGCTGGCAGCGAAGTCCCTGACGACGATCGACCGGATCAGCGCTGGCCGGGCGATCCTCGGCCTCGGCGGAGCGTGGTTCGAGGCGGAGCACACGGCCTTCGGCATCGACTTCGGCGAGGGCTTCGGGCAGCGCCTGGACTGGCTGGCGGAGGCTGTGGCGGCGATCCGGACGCTGCTCGACGGCGGCGAGGTCACGAGCCCGTCAGATGGTCGGTATGCGTTCGATCGCCTGCGAGTCGTGCCAGCACCCGTCCAGGCCCACCTCCCGATCATGATCGGCGGCGGCGGCGAGAAGAAGACCCTCCGGATCGTCGCGCGCTACGCGGACATGTGGAACGTCTTCGGGACACCCGAGACGGTCGCGCGCAAGGACGAGATCCTGCGGGCTCATTGCGCCGAGGTCGGGCGGGACAGCGCCGAGATCGAGCGGACGCTCGGATTCAAGCCGACGATCCGGTCGACCCAGGAGGAGGCCGATCGGGTCTGGCTGGACCTGCTCAAGCACAACCGGACGCCGACGTCCCGAATGGAGGGCGACTCGTCCGTCTGGATCGGAACCCCGGAGCAGATCGCCGACACGATGCTGAGCTACCGGAAGGTCGGCTTCGACACATTCATCGCGGAGCTGCCGGCGCCGTACGACGCCGAGACCATGGAAACGCTGATCAACGTCGTGAAACCGATGGTGGAGAGCACACCGGTAACGGCCTAGACCTCTGGCCGTTTCGTCGGTCGAGCGGCGGCCCGCGGCACTCGCTCGCGACTTCCTGAATACCGCCGAGGGGACGTCTTATCCAGCTGCGTCGGTCGCCCCGACGCCAGTGCGCGGGCGACTTCCCTCGCAGGGCTCGGGACGATGTTCAGGAAGTCGCTGACGATCCCACGCCGATACCAGGCTCCACGGCGGTGACAAGGAAGTCGCCGCCCGTCGGCGAGTCATGAGCGCGCGCGTCAACTCGTCTCGGGCGACGCCTCGTCCAGCCAGGAGTGTTTCGGCTCATAGCCGAGCACCTGGCGGGCGTAGTCGATCGACAGCAGCGTGTCGCGACCCTCGACTGGGCGCGTGAGTTCCACGTCGGGATAGACGTCTGCCATGAGCTCGG
>JBJMMH010000235.1:0-6278 GCA_045804885.1 Chloroflexota bacterium
CGAGACGTCGCCGTGGAACGAGGCGATCTCCTTGACAAGGCTCGACGAGACGTAGCCGTGCTCGACGGCCGTCATGAAGAAGACGGTGTCGACGTCGCCGGCGAGCTTCCGGTTGTTGTGGGCGAGCTGCATCTCCGACTCGAAGTCGCTGATCGCCCGCAGTCCGCGGACGATGAAGCCCGCCCCGACCGCATGGCAGAACTCGACCGTGAGGCCGTCGAACGACTGGACGTCGATCCGGTCGGCCGCGGAGCCGACCTCGCGAAGCGCGCCGCGGATGATCTCGACGCGGTCGTCGACTGGCAGGAGTGGCTGCTTCCTGGGGTTCGCGAGGACGCCGACCACGATCCGGTCGAAGGCCGCGGCGGCGCGACGGATGACATCGACGTGGCCGTTCGTGATCGGGTCGAAGGAGCCGGGGTAGACCGCTGTGCTCATTCGCGCTCCTGGCGTCGATAGAAGGTCAGTGCCGTCTCGCCGAACCGGCGGTCTCGTTCGGCGGCCAGCATACCGACCCGCTCGGGCGGTCGGTCGCGCCAGAAGTGCTTGGCGATGACTCTCGCACCCGGACTGAGTGGTGCCGTTGCTCCGCCGAGGATCTCGAGGATGCGGCCGAGGAGCTCGCTCGCGGCATACGGCGGGTCGACGAGGACGACGTCAAATCGGTCCCCGGCGTGGGCCTCGCCGAGCCATCGGACGACGTCCCAGCGGACGATCGAGGCCGCCGGTGAGGCCAACGCCGTCGCCTTCAGGTTTGCCTCGATGATGGCGGCGGCGCCCTGATCCTTCTCGACGAACGTCGCCGATGCGGCGCCGCGCGAGAGAGCCTCGATGCCGGCGGCGCCACTTCCGGCGAACAGGTCGAGGAATGCCGCCCCCTCGAGGTCCGGGTCGAGGATCGCGAACAGCGTCTGCTTGACGCGGTCGCTCAACGGTCGGGTGCCACGGCCGGGAGCGCGGAGCCGGATCCCCTTGGCAGATCCGGCGATCACGCGGCCGGCGTCAGCCACTCGTTCCTGACACTACGCGCCGCTCTCGGGCTCGCCGACCCAGACGCGCTGCAGCCAGCCCTTGGCAAGCTCACGCCGTAGCGCGTCGGTCGAAGCGGGCAGCTCACCGCGGCCGTCGAGCAGCGCCTCGGCGCGATCGCGAGCCCGCTTCGCGAGTGCGACGTGGGCCTTGTCCTGGAGCGACGCGACGCGGAGCCGTGGCAGCCCGCTCTGGGCGAGGCCCAGCACGTCACCCTCGCGTCGGATCTCGAAGTCCTTCTCGGCGAGCTCGAAGCCGTCGCGGAGCTCGGCGACCGCCTTTAGGCGCGCCTGTGCCGTCTCGTCGCCCGAGTCCGAGACGAGAACGCAGAACGACTCCGCGGTGCCGCGTCCCACGCGGCCTCGCAGCTGGTGGAGCTGGGCAAGGCCGAATCGGTCGGCGCCTTCGACGACCATCATCGTCGCCTCGGGCACGTCGACGCCGACCTCGACGACCGTCGTCCCGACGAGCACGTCGAGCTCGCCGTCGCGGAACCTCGCCATCTCCGCGTCGCGGTCGACCGCCTTCAGCCGGCCGTGGACCAGCCCCACGCGCAACGGCGCGAGCAGCTCGCTGAGACGAACCGCTTCCGCCTCGGCCGCAGGCGCCGACGCGTCGAAGAACCCGCCACCGGCCGGTGGCGACCCGTCCTCGGGGGCCTCGGCCTCCTCGATCAGCGGCACGACGACGAACGTCCGGTGCCCGAGCGCCGCCTCGGCCCGAACCTTCTGCCACGTGCCCTCGAGCTCGTCGGGCCGCCGGATGCCGGTCCGGATGGGGATCCGGCCCTCGGGCGGCGTCCGCAGGTCGGACACGTCGAGGTCGGCGTAGAGAACCTGGCCGAGCGTCCGCGGGATCGGCGTGGCGGTCATCAGCAGGACGTGCGGTGCGCGGCCGCCGCCGGCCTTCTCCTCCAGGCGGCCGCGCTGCTCGACGCCGAACCGGTGCTGCTCGTCGATGACGACGACGCCGAGTCCCGCGAACGAAACCCGCTCCTGGATCAGGGCGTGCGTCCCGACCACGACCGGCGCCTGGCCGGACGTGATGAGATCGAGGGTGTGGCGGGCGGCGGCGGCCGTCATCGAGCCGGTCAGCAGCTCGACCGGGATCGCGGCGTCCTCGAGCAGCGACGCGAGCGTCCGATGGTGCTGTCGGGCGAGGAGGTCGGTCGGAGCGAGCAGCGCGGCCTGGAGTCCGGCCCGGGCCGCCGCCGCGAGGGCATACGCCGCGACTGCCGTCTTGCCCGACCCGACGTCGCCCTGCAGCAGCCGGAGCATCGGGGTCGGCCGGGCCAGGTCCGAGCGGATGTCGCGGATCGCCGCGTCCTGGTCTGTCGTGAGCGAGACGACTCGGTCGAGCTTGCGCCCGAGGGATCCCTCGAGCGCCGCCCGCAGGTCGGTGTCCGCCGCATCGTCGAGGGGGATCGGCCGCGCCGCGTCTCTCCCCCGCTGCCGACGCCGTGCCACCATGCCCAGTTGGAGCGCCAGCAGCTCGTCGAACGCGAGCCGCTGGAGCGCCGCATCGCGTCCCTCGAACGACGCCGGAAAGTGGGCTTGCTCGAGCGACTCGCCGATCGCCGCGAGCTTCTCGCCGCTGAGCACGTCGCCGGGCAGGTACTCGGGGTACTCCTTGCCGGCCCGGTCGAGCAGGTCGCGCATCGCGATCCGGAGCCGGTTTGCCGTCAGCCCGGCGGTGAGTCGGTAGACCGGCACGATCCGACCGACATGGAGCAGCTCATCGTCCTGGCCTTCGGCCTGGAAATCGGGGTTGTCGAGGGTCAGCTTCCGGCCGAAGTGCTTGAGCCTGCCGCTCACGATCACCCGCTCGCCGGCGTGCAGCCGCCGCTCGATGAAGCGCCGCCCGAACCACGTGGCGTCGATCGTCCCGGTCTCGTCCTCGAGGACGGCGACCGTCCGCTGGACGCGCCGCCGGAACGACGCCTCGACCCGGATGTCGGCGATCCGGACGCGAGCCGATACGACCGTGCCGTCCTCGACCCAGACGAGGTCGCCGAGTCGGCGCATCTCGCGCAGGTCGTCGTAGCGCCGGGGAAGGTGGAACAGCAGGTCGCGAACGGTGAAGAACCCGAGCCGCCTCCCCGCCCGCTTCACGGCGCCCGCCGCCGCGATCCCCGAATCCCCTATCGGCGTCTCGAGCAGGTCGGCCGGGTCGACCGGGACAGGCTTCGACGAGGTCGCCTTCGACGCGACGCGCGCCTTCGGTCCCGCCACCTCCTACTCGGCGGAGATCAGGTAGCGGTAGTGCGGCTGGCCGCCGTGGACCACCTCGACCTCAGCGGCCGGGGCAACGTCGTGGATCCGCTTCGACATCGCCTCGGCCTCGGCCAGCGTCGCGTCGGCGCCGTAGTAAAGCGTGATCAGCTCGTAGCCGGGTTCGAACGCCGCAATCGCGGCGAGAACCGCCTTGTTCCGGTCGCCGTTGACGGCCACGAGTCCGTCGTCCGGATCCAGCGCGATCGTCTGGCCCTGCTTGACCTTCCTGCCGCCGATCGTGGCGTTTCGGACGGCCTGCGTGACCTGGACCGACTGGATGCTCCGGCTGGCCGTCGTCATCGGGCCCGCATTACCGGCGGCATCGAGGGTCGGGTCGAGGGCGAACAGGGCGGCGATGCCCTCGGCGGCGTTGCGCGTGGGGACGACGACGAGCCGCTTGTCCTCGCAGACCTTCGCGGCCTGCTCCGCGGCGAGGCGGACATTGGGGTTGTTCGGCAACAGCAGGACCTCGCGGGCGCGGGCGAGCCGGGCCACGCGCAACAGCTCGCCGGTCGAGGGGTTGTTGGTCTGGCCGCCGTTCAGGATCTGGTCCACGCCGAACTCTTCGAACACCCTCGCGAGGCCATCCCCGGCGACGACGGCCACGATCGCCGGGCCCGGCTTGACCGAGTCCCCCTCCGAGCTCCCGTTCGTCGAATGTGTCTCCCCGGCGACGACTCCGGTGAACTCGGTCGCCCTCGCCTCCTGGAGGTCGCGGGCCTGGCTGTCGAGGTTCTCGAGGCTGATCCTGCTCAGCGCACCGAGTCCCAGGGCGTAGCCGATGACCTGGTCGGGCCGTTCGTTGTGGACGTGGACCTTGAGCGCCCGGGCATCACCCGCGACGAGGACGGACTCGCCGATCGACTCGAGGTGGTCGCGGATCGCGTCGACGTCGAGGGGCTTCCCGGGGTGCGCCTGGAGCAGGAACATCGTCTCGTAGCCGAAGCCCTCGTCGATCCGAGCGGCGAGCGTCGAACCGGCTGCGGCCGACGGCCGCGCCGGGCGGGACACTACCTTGACGGGCGCGAGGCCCTTCAGGTGGTGCAGCGCACCCTGGAACAGCCGGAACAGCCCCTGCCCGCCAGAGTCGACGACGCCGGCCTCGCGCAGGATCGGCAGGAGTGAGGGCGTCTTCGCGACGGCCTTCTCGGCGGCGTCGACGGTCGCCGCGAGGACGGTCTCGATGTCGTTGGATTGTTCGGCCGTCGCGACGGCCGCTTCGGAGGCCTCCCGGATGACGGTCAGGATCGTGCCCTCGACGGGCTTCGCGACCGCTCCGTAGGCTGTCTTCGCGCCCTGCTGGAGCGCGTTCGCGAGGTCGAGGCCGTTGAAGCGCTTCTTGCCGCCGAGGCCCTCGGCCATGCCCCGGAAGATCTGGCTGGTGATCACGCCGGAGTTGCCGCGTGCGCCCATGAGCGCGCCGAAGCTGATCGCGCCCGCGATCCGCTCGGCGGTGACGTCGTCGACCGCGTCCGCGTCGTCGAGCGCCGCCTTGACCGTCGCGAACATGTTCGAGCCCGTGTCGCCGTCCGGGACCGGGTAGACATTGAGCTCGTTGATCTCGTCGACGTGCGCCTCGATATTCGCGACAGCGGCCCGGAAGGCACCCAGGAGGCCCGCCCCGTCGCACGCCTTGCGAGTCATCAGGCGTGAGTTCGCATCAGGCGACGTCCGTTCCGCTCGCGGCGAGGTCGTCCTGGGTCAGGGCGTTCGGGTCGTGCTGGGGAGTCGCTGGCAGGTCGCCGGGCTGGTAGCTCAGGCCGGCGACGTGAATCGTGAGGCGTGTGACGTCTCTCCCGAGTGCGTTGCGCAGTGAGTAACGCACGGCGGAATCGACCTGGCGCGCGACCTCGGCGATCGGCAGGCCGTACGCGACGGTCAGGTGGAGGTCGATCGTCAGCTCGGGTCTCGTCTCGGCGTTCCGACTCGCTTCACTGAACGCGACGTTGATCCCTGGCTGGCCGAGCCCAAGCCGCTCCTGGATCGACCCCAGCCGGCCACCGGCAAAGCCCGTGACGCCGTACGACCCGAGCGTCGCGGCCCGCACGACATCGACGACCGCGCGTCGCGTCACGAGGGATCGACCGGCTGTGGGGTTGCTCGGCACGCGGGTGTGCACCTCCGGCGCTCGCTCTCGGCTGGTGTGTGGTGGGTCCCGCGAAACGGGTGCTATCATACCGCCCCGCTCGTGCCGAACCGGCCGGGCCTTCTTCTTGAATCACGTTCAGAGGATCCTCATGGCCCGCTCCTGCGCGATCTGCGGCAAGGTGTCGATGGGCGGCTTCAACCCGCAGTCATCGGGGATGAACCGCGTCCGTGCCCATCGCCGCTACCAGCCGAATCTCCAACCGTTCACGACGTTTCAGAACGGGACGGCGGTGAAGGTGCTGGCGTGCACGCGCTGCCGGCGGACGGCGCTCAAGTCGGCGAAGTAGCCCTCAGAGGTCCAGCGCAACCCCGAACCGGTCGCAGGTGAGCGACCGGTTCTTCGTTTCCCGTACCGTCAGCGGTCGTCTGTGTCGAGCCAGATCGTGAACGGCCCGTCGTTCACCAGCTCGACCTGCATCACCGCCCCGAATTGCCCTGTCGCGACCTCGACACCCAGCTCGCGAAGCGCAGCCGCGAACCGGAGGTAGAGGCGCTCCGCGAGGGCGGGGGCCGCTCCGCCGGTGAACCCGGGCCGCCGGCCCCGCCGCGTATCGGCATACAGGGTGAACTGCGACACGACGAGGGCGGCGCCGCGGACGTCGGTCAGCGACAGGTTAGTGCGCCCCGCGTCGTCATCGAAGATGCGCAGCTCGCTTACGCGACGCGCGAGCGACTCGGCGACGGCCTCCGAGTCGGCCGGTCCAACGCCGAGGAGGACGACGAGTCCCGGCCCGACTTCGCCGACGACCAAGCCGTCGACCCGGACTCGCGCCCCGGTCGCGCGCTGGAGCAGTGCTCGCATGCGAGGTCAGGTCTGCGGCAGCTTGG